>NZ_JBEXGR010000019.1:0-135095 GCF_040607415.1 Micromonospora sp. NPDC005291 | reverse complement strand
CCTGCTGCGCATCGTCCAGTCCGCCCTTGCGAACACTGTGCGCCACGCCGAGGCAACCACCGCCGACCTGACCGCCCGGAGCCGGCCGGGCTGCCCCGAAACCCCCCACAGCAACCACAGCAACCAGCCCGACCAGCGCGCAGAGATCGGGAGGACGAGAGATGAGGCGTGGGCCAACGCGGTGCGACAGATCAACCGAGGGCTGGCGGTAGCGGTCGACTACGGGCACCTGCGGGAAAGCAGGCCGGTGGACGGGACGCTGACCGGTTACCGGGCTGGGCGGCAGGTGCCTCCGGTGCCGGACGGGTCGAGTGATGTGACCGCACACGTGGCCATGGACTCGGTCGCCTCCGCCGGTGCGGCGGTCGCCCGGTGTGCGTACTCCCTCGTCTTGCAGCGGGAGGCGCTGCGGGCGCTCGGGGCGGACGGCGGCCGACCGCCGCTGAGCCTGGCCGGCACGGACCCGGCGGGGTACGTGCGGGCGCTGGCCGCCGCGTCGGCGGTGGCCGAGCTGACCGACCTGGCCGGGCTCGGTGGGCACTGGTGGCTGCGCCAACCGGTCGGCATCCCGCTCGGGCCGGCCGTGGCACGATGACGGGCATGACCACCGACGCCGGGGACCTCCGCGAACTGACCGTCGGCACCGGGGCCGGTCTGGTCGCCGATACCGGCGGTCAGCAGCTCGGCACCGACATGGTGCTGAACATCGGCCCGCAGCACCCCTCGACGCACGGTGTGCTGCGACTGAAGCTGGTGCTCGACGGCGAGCGGGTGATCTCCTGCGAACCGATCGTCGGTTACATGCACCGGGGCGCGGAGAAGCTCTTCGAGGTGCGCGACTACCGGCAGATCATCGTGCTGGCCAACCGGCACGACTGGCTCTCGGCGTTCTCCAACGAGCTGGGTGTGGTGCTCGCGGTGGAACGACTGATGGGCATGGAGGTGCCGGAGCGGGCCACGTGGCTGCGGATGGCGCTGGCCGAGCTGAACCGGGTGCTCAACCACCTGATGTTCCTCGGCTCCTACCCGCTGGAGATCGGCGCGATCACGCCGATGTTCTACGCCTTCCGGGAGCGGGAGACCATCCAGGCGGTGATGGAGGAGGTCTCCGGCGGCCGGATCCACTACATGTTCAACCGGGTGGGCGGCCTCAAGGAGGAGGTGCCGTACGGCTGGACCGGGCGCGCCCGCGCGGCGATCGGCGAGGTGCGCCGGCGGTTGCCCGACCTGGACCACCTGATCCGGCGCAACGAGATCTTCCTGGCCCGGACCGTGGGTGTCGGCGTGCTCTCCGCCGCCGACGCCGCCGCGTTCGGCGCGTCCGGGCCGGTGGCCCGCGCCTCGGGGCTCGACCTGGACCTGCGCCGCGACGAGCCCTACCTGGCGTACGACGAGCTGGACGTGCCGGTGGTCACCCGCACCACCGGGGACTGCCACGCCCGCTTCGAGGTGCTGCTCGACCAGGTGTATGCGTCGCTGGACCTCGCCGAGCAGTGCCTAAACAGAGTGGACCAGCTGACCGGGCCGATCAACACCCGGCTGCCGAAGGTGCTGAAGGCGCCGGAGGGGCACACCTACGCCTGGACCGAGAACCCGCTCGGCATCAATGGCTACTACCTGGTGTCCCGGGGCGAGAAGACGCCGTGGCGGTTGAAGTTGCGCACCGCCTCGTACGCGAACGTGCAGGCACTGGCCACCCTGCTTCCCGGCTGTCTGGTCCCGGATCTGATCGCGATCCTCGGCTCGATGTTCTTCGTGGTCGGCGACATCGACAAGTGACGCGAGCCGCCTGACCTGTCAGCGCCAGCGGTCGCCGGACGGGGCGCCGCCAGCGTGCGGTACGTCGTCCTGCGGCGGGTAGCCGTAGCCCTCGTCGACCCGACGCCGGCCGGTCCGCTCCGGTGCGGGTTCCGCCTGGTGGCCGCGCTGGCGCGGTGGACGCCACTCGTCCGGCACCGGCACGCCGCCCACCGGCAGCGCCGGGCGGTCCCCCGGCTCGGCCCGCCAGCCGCCGTCGCGGTCGTGCCGGGGTGCCGGCTCGTCCCGGTGGTACGACCCGCGCTCCTCGTGACGGCGCGGCTCCTCGTGGCGGACGGTGGCCCAGCGGTCGGCCACCCGGTACTCGGTGCCGGTGGCGTCGGCGTGCACCTCGGCCCGGCGCTCCCCGACCCGCAACTCACGGCCGTTCTCGTCGTCGCGGACGGCGGCCCAGCGGTCACCGGCCCGCAACTGCGACCAGTACTCGCCGGTGTCGTCGGCCCGCAGAGGCGGCCCGGGCTGCGGCGCGGCGGCGCCCGCCCGATCGCGCTGCTCCGACCGACCACGATCGTCCGGGCTGTCCCAGGAACCCGAGGCCTGCCTCTCCGGGGTGCGGTGCGACCGGGCCGCCGAGCCGGGCTCGTCGGGTTGGGCGTACGTGTTGCGCGGATCGGTCCACTCGGGCTCGCCCCGGGGCGCGGGCTGCGCCCCCCAGGAGCGGTCGTCGCCGGGGCGAGCCCGGTCGTCGCCGGAGTGCCGGTCGTCGCCGTACCCGGCTCGGGGGCGCTCCTCCGGCTCGCCCCTCGACCGGCCGGCCGAGCGGGAACGCTCATCCGCGCCGCCACTCCGGTTCCACTCCTGCGCAGGCGGGGTCCACTGGCCGGCGTACCCGCCGCCGTAGCGGCCAGCCTGCTCGGACGGCCCGCCGTCCACCACGGTGTGCCGGGTGGTGACGTGCACGGTTTCGGTGTGCCGGACCACGCCGACCGGCCGGTGCGCCGGCTCGGGGCGGTCGTGCTCCCGTGGGCGGGCCGAGCCGTACGCGGTGGCGGCCGGCCGTTCCGCGCCGTACATCCCCGCGGTCGCCGCTGGTTCGGCGGCCTCCCGTGGGTACGCCGGCTCGTCGTCCACCTGCTCGGAGCGACCCCACCGGGCCGAATCGTCCGGGCCCGACACCCGGGCACGGCCGGGCGGCGCCTCACCCGGCACCGGGACCCGGCTGCGGGCCACCGGCGCGTTGTCCACCGGCGGCTCGACGGCCGGCACCCGCGCCCGGCCGGGCCCCATCTGCTCGCCAGCGGGGGCGGCACCGGCGAGGGCGGCACCGCTGGCGTCGAGACGACGGCGGACGGCGGCGACCCCCTCCTGGGCCCGCTGCGCCTGGTCGAGCGCCTGGTTACCGCGCTGGGCGGCGGCCACGATCTCGGTGCGCAGCTCCCGGCGGAGCTCCTCGATTTCATCCAGCAGCTCGTCGGCCCGCGCCGAGGCGCCCTCACCGTCGGGCCGGAGCGCGATGGAGAGGCCGATCAGCACCACCGCGAGGATGGCGAGCACCGCGGCGAAGCGCAGCGGGCCGTTGCCGTCGGCAACCAGCAGGATCAGCGCCGCCACCGGCGCGAGAGCGACGCCCGCCCAGAAGAGCATGGTCAGCAGCGCTGGTTGGCGCCGGACGTCAGGGGTGACCGGGGCTGGCATGGATGTGCAGCCTACCGAGGATCTCCACCGGAGGGAACGGGGTCCCGGGACGCACGGACGCCCCCGCCCGGTCGGGGCGGGGGCGTCCTCAGCGCGTCAGGAGAGGGCTCAGCTGGTGGCGAAGGCGCTGTCCGAGGAGAAGATCAGGCCCACGCTGATCGAGCCGTCGCGCAGCCCGCTCTTGGTCAGTGGTCCGCCCTGGTCCAGCGAGGAGAACGAGCCGACCGACAGCCCGTACGTCTTCTCCAGGCCCGGCTTGCAGAACGGACGCTGCTCGCACTCCGGCGGGCCACCCAGAACGGTCGCGTTGCCGGAGCACTTCGCGGCCAACTCGGAAAGGGTCCGCACGCCGTACTTGTCGGCGAAGGCCTGGGTGACGGCGAAGGCGTTCTGGTCCTGTGCGGCGGCCGGGGCACCGAAGGTGATGCCGGCCTTGTCGCCCTCGGCCTTGAGCGCGGTCACCGTCGTGTTGATGTCGGGCGAGGAGACCGGCTGGGCGTTGGGGCCGTTGACCTTGGTGTTGAGGAACTCGGCCATGGTCGCCGCGTACTCCGGGACGACCTGGACCTCGCCCTTCTCCAAAGCCGGCTCGTAGAGCTCCCGGTTGCCGATCTGCTGCACCCTGACCTGGTAGCCGGCGGCGGTGAGCGCGATCCGGTACAGCTCGCCCAGCGTCTGGCTCTCGGCGAAGTTGCCGGCGCCCACCACGATCTCGCCGCCCGGGCCCTTGGCGATGCCCGCGGTGAGGTTGTTGCCGGAGGCGAACTCCTCGGCCGCCACCTTGGGGGTCTTGCGGTCCTCGTTGACGGCCTTGTTGAGCAGGATCAGCTTCGGGGTGTCGAGCGCCGCGGAGACCTTGTCCAGTGCGGCGATCAACTGTGGGTTGGCCGCCTTGCTGTTGATCGCCGGAATGACGTTGTCGGAGTTCTGGAGCTTCTTGTCATCCTGCAGAGCGATGAGCTGCTGGCCGGCGACCGGGGCACACCCGGCGCCCGAGGCGCTCTGCTGGGGCGCGTCGGTGCCGGACGAACCGGCATCACCGCACCCGGTGAGGAGCGCTGCCCCGGCGACGGCGCCGATAGCGCCAATGGCCAGACGTGTACGTGCGCGCATGTGCCCGCCTTCCGTGTCCCGGCGCGGCCCGTCCCGGGCCGGCCGCGTGTCCGACGGGCGATCTGACTGTCGGTCGCCCGCGAATATCCACCCAACATCCTCCGCAACCGACCGACAACCTGAGGTGGACTTCGTCACCGCATCGTCACCGATCGGCCCGCCGCTGGCCGCCGGCTCGGCGGAAGGCCACCCGGACGAGTCGCCCGCGAAACGCGAGTCAGGCGCTCCCGGTGGCGTCGGCGGGCCGGGGCCGCGTCGCGCTCTGTCGCCCGCGCCGGAGCGGACGGGGGGTGACCAGCCGTTCGACACCGCCGAGGACCACCTCCGCCAGCAGCGCGAGCCCGGCCACCAGCACACCACCAGCGACGATCTGGCCCCCGCCGGCCGCGATACCGATCCCGAACCCGCTCCGGATGATCTGGCCGAGGCCGCCGCCGTTGACGAACGAGGCCAGCGCCGCGGTCGCGATCACCTGGACCGCGGCGGTCCGGAACCCGGCGGCCAGGTAGGGCACCGCGAGCGGCAACTCCACCCGGCGCAGCAGCTGCCCGCCGGACAGGCCCATCCCCCGGGCCGCGTCGCGGGCCTCCGGATCGACCTGCCGCACCCCGGTGTACGCGTTGGCCAGCAGCGGCGGGACGGCGAAGACGGCCAACGCCACCACGACCGGCGTCCGCCCGAAGCCGCTGGCGAAGACCACCGGCAGAATGGTCAGCAACGCCAGGGTGGGGATGGCCAGGGTGGCGTTGGACACCAGCACCACCAGGCCACCGCCCCGGCCGACGTGACCCAGCCAGAGACCGAGCGGCCACGCCACCAGGCAGCCGAGCGCCACCGCCATGGCCGAGATCGTCAGGTGCTCCACGAGGCGGTCCAGCATGCCGCCGGGGTTGGTCCAGTTCAGTGGGTCGTTGACCCAGACGACCGCCTGGCCGATCGGGTTCGCCGCGACGGTCACCGTGCCCTCCGGGTGGACCAGGGGGTCACCAACCGGGCGACCAGGACGAGCAGCAGGTCGAGCACGACCGCGAGCGCCACGCAGAGCAGGGCCGCGGTCATGATCTCAGCCTTGTAGAGGTTGTTCTGGAAGCCCGAGAAGATCAACTGACCGAGGCCGCCATGGCCGACCAGCACCCCGACCGTGACCAACGCCACCGTGGAGACGGTCGCCAACCGCACACCGGTCACGATGCCCGGCACGGCCAGCGGCAGGTCGATCCGGAACAGCCGCCGCCATCGGCCGTACCCCATTCCCTCGGCGGCCTCGCGAACCTCCGGAGGCACCTGGTTGAGGCCGGCCACCACGTTGCGCACGATCAACAGCAACGCGTAGAGGACCAGCCCGACCAGCACAGTGGTGGCCCCGGTGCCCAGGTAGGGCGCGATGAACGCGAAGAGCGCCAACGACGGGATCGTGTAGACCACCCCACTGACGGCGAGGATCGGACCGGCGAGCGGACGGACCCAGTACGCCAGAACGGACAACGGCAGGGCGATCAGCACCGCGATCAACACCGCGCGCCCGGTGAGGGAGGCGTGTTCGCGCACCGCGGCGAGGATCGTGTCAGAGTTGTTCCGCACGTACTGCCAGGAGAACCAGGGATTACCCGGGTCAGCCCGGTAGCTGAGGCGGAAGGACATACGTGGACGTTACCCCGGGGGCCGCCGACGTGGCCCGATCCCCTCGTGCGGCGTCGATCTCCCTGCACGGCATCCAGAAGCGCTACCCGAACGGCACCGAGGCTGTCCGGGAGCTCAGCCTGGACGTCCGGGCCGGCGAGCTGGTGGTGCTGATCGGCCCGTCCGGCTGCGGCAAGTCGACCGTGCTGCGCATGATCAATCGCCTGATCGAGCCGACCAGCGGTCGGATCACGCTCGGCGACGAGGACGTCACCGACGTCGACCCGGTGCGGCTGCGCCGCCGAATCGGGTACGTGATCCAGAACGTCGGCCTTTTTCCACACCAGACGATTCGGACCAACGTGGCCACCGTGCCGAGCCTGCTCCGGTGGCCCAAAGCCCAGACCCGAGCCCGGGTCGACGAGCTGCTCGACCTGGTCGGGCTGGACCCGGCCCAGTTCGGCAACCGCTACCCGCACGAGCTGTCGGGTGGTCAGCGGCAACGGGTCGGGGTGGCCCGCGCGCTCGCCGCCGACCCGGTGGTGCTGCTGATGGACGAGCCGTTCTCGGCCGTGGACCCGATCGTCCGGGCCCGCCTCCAGGAGGAGTTCCTCCGCCTCCAGGCCGAGGTCAGAAAGACGATCGTGCTGGTCACCCACGACCTCGACGAGGCCGTCCGCCTCGGCGACCGGATCGCGGTGCTCTCCGAGGGCGGGCACCTGGAGCAGTACGACACGCCAGCCGCACTGCTCGGCGCACCCGCCACCCCGTTCGTACGCGAGTTCGTCGGCGCCGACCGGGGCATCCGCCGGCTGGCGGTCACCCCACTCGACCGGGAGTCGCTGGAGCCAGTGCCCGGGGACGCCGCGGCGGACCTGCCCACCGTCGCACTGGACGGCTCCGCGTACGACGCGCTGGCCGTGCTGCTCACCTCGGGACGGGACCAGCTCGTGGTGACCGACGCCGGCCGGCCAGTGGGTGCGCTGAGCCGACAACGCGTCCTCGACCTCGGCCGCTCGACGGGCTGACCAGCGACGACCGGGCCGCTGGAGTCGGCGGTCCGGTCAGCTAGGCGCGACCGCCGAGGCTGGCGGTGCCGATGATCCAGCCGGTGAGGAAGCCGTAGCCGGCACCGGTGCTGGCGTCCTGCAAGGCACCCAGCAGCGACGGGTCCGGGCCGAGCAGCGCCGCGAGCACGGCGGCGAGCCCGCCGGCCAGCACGTACGCGGCCCAGCCGGAGAAGAACTGGCTGACCGACCCGGGCACCCGGGCCACCTGGGCGGCGGGCAGAAGGTAGAGCAGGGCCACCGCGAGGACCACCAGCAGCACGGCGCGCAGGTCGGCGGCGAACAACCCGCCGGCCTGCCCGTCCGCGTCGAGCCGCCACGCTGGCCACGCGAGCAGGCGCACGTAGAAGGCGGCGGCCGACTCCGGGTCGGTCTGTGTGGCGGCCCAACCGGTGTAGGCCGGGCTACCGCAGATGCCGACCAGCAACAACACGGCGAGCGCGCCGGTGCCGGCTGCGGTGCCGTAGCGGCCGACCGGGCCGGAGCGGCTGATGAGCGACGTGATCCGCCCAGGCCCCGAACCGTTCGGTCGAGCGGACCTGGGCTGCCCCGAGCGGCTCAGTGCTTCATCAGGTAGTCGATGAAGGCAGCCCGCAGCAGCGGCGCGGACTCCTCGTAGCCGTGACCGGTCAGCTCCCGCCACAGCGCGTTGGCCTCGTCGATGGTCGGGCCGATCGAGTTCGGTGCGCCGTCCAGCACCGTGGCCTCGTCCGCGTTCGGCAGGTGCCGCAGCACCGACCAGTAGAACCCCACGTCGCGACGCTCTCGGGCTCGGGCGAACGCCCGCTCCCGCAGCTCCTCGGTGGACAGCGCGTCGAGCTCCTCGAACGAGGCTCCGGCAGGTGTGTCGGTCATGCCGCCGAGCCTAACGGTCGAGATCAGCTCCGGCTCGGCGGACGCGACGCGGGTCACCGCTCGTCGGCGTTCCACCGGCGCGGGCTGTCCTCCCACCGCGGATCCCGCCACGGGTCGACCGGTTGGGGCGCGGCCGGTGTCGGCAGCGTCGGGGGCCAGTTCTCGACCGACTGCGACTGCGCCATCGTCCAGCCCGCGCTGATCGTGCCGTCGCCGATCGGCTCAGGCTTGTCGGTGCTGCCCGGCCGGGGCCGCCCGAACGTCTCGACCAGCCGGGTGACCAGCAATCCAACGCCGAGCGCGGCACCGCCGACCACCCAGTTGCTCAGCGTCCAGCCGTGCTCCGGCGCGTACGTCTGAAAGACGGTCACCAGGCTGACCGCCAGCACCGTGCCGAACACACCGCCCCGACGGCCGTACGCGCTGGTGCCAGCGAGCAGGGTCACCCCGATCGCCAGCACGGTCCAGTCCAGCCCCGAGGTGGGCGCGATCGGACTGGGGCCGTTGGCAGCGAGCAGCACGCCGGCGAGGGCGGCCAGCACGGTGGAGCCGACCAGCGCGACCGCGGTGACCACGGCCGCCACCGTGCCCCGCCGACGGGCCGGATCGGTGACCGGCCGGTACCGGCCGACCAGCCGGCGAATCGCCCGGATCGCGCCGAACAGCCCGCCGAGGACGGCCACGGCGGCGAAACCTGCGAAGAAATATCCGGCGCTGCGCCCGGGGTCGTAGTCACCCTGCACCAGCACAGGCGTTGAACGGCGTTCGATGAACACCACCACACCGGCCGCACCGGCCAGGCTGGCAGCCCAGCCCGGCACGTGCAGCACCACCACCGCCAGCGCCAGCGCGATCCCGCCCAGGGCGGCGACCCCCACGGCCGGGCCGACCGACGCCGGGAGACCCCGGTCGCCCTGCTCGGCGTAGTGCAGGGCTGCGGCGACCGCGATCGGCCCGACGGCCAGATTCGGCGCAGCCGTGCGCAGGCTCAGCCCGGCGGCGAGGGCGAGCATCCCCAGCCCGACCGCGTAGACCAGCAACGTGCGCAGGTTGCCGCCGCGCAGGGCGGCCGGATTGTCGTGCCAGAGCAGCCAGCCCAGGGCCGCCACCCCGACCAGGAGCAGGAACTCCCATCCCAGGTGGACGCCAATCCGATCCCGGCCGGGCTCACCGTGGGTGGGGTCGTCGAAGACGTTCTCCAGAACGGCGGCGGGCACCCCGGACGAGGGTTCGGCCGACCGGTCCCGGCCCGCTTCTTCGTACCCCATGACGCCGCCTCCCCAGTGGCCGGCCGTCCCCAGTCCGGCGCGCGGACAGACCGTGGGCGGCCCTTGCTCCCCGATCGCAGGCACCGTACCCGTGCCCGGAGCTGGGCGTAACCCCCCTGCTCAGCGCTGGCCGGGGCGGCTCTCCCGTGGGTCCTGCTCGCGCTCGTCGTCCGGGCGTTCCGGCACCCGGCAGGAGCGCTCCAGCCACAGCGCGGCGCCGACCAGGGCCAGTGAGGCGAGCAGGCCCCCGACCGCGGCCGGTCGATCGTCCAGTGCGGCGCGGGTGGTTTCCACGAAGAGCCAGCCGGCGAGCCCCGCGTAGAAGCCGGCGAAGATGGCCGCGGCCAGGGCCGACGCCTTGGCCAGCACCACGAAGCGGGCAACCATCAGCGGGTTGACCGGGTCCCGGCCGGGCTTGCGCTCGATCCGACCCCGGGTGTTGATCGCGGCGTACGCCTCGAGCACGGCGAGCCCGGCCAGCGTCACCACCGGCAGCCAGGGCAACCGGGGGATGCCGCTGTAGTAGAGGGTGCTGATGAGCAGCCAGGCCACCGCCGCCGCGGCCAGGGCGGCCACGACCAGGGTCGAGATCCGGGTGGGACCCATGCGTGACCGGTCCGGGCCCGACCCGCCCGGTGGTGGGGACTTCGCCTGCGTCATGCCGGCCGGCTCCGCTCGGTCATGCCGTCGACTCTAACGCCAACTCCGGCCTGGGACGCAGTTCCAGCGCCTCGTTCGCCGCGGGTCCGGTGGTCAGCAGGTCGGTCAGCCAGCCGTGACCGGGCAGCCGCCCGTACGGCTGAATGTCGATCCACGGCCGCAGCACGAAGGCGCGCAGGTGCGCCCGGGGGTGCGGCAGGGTCAGCTCCGGGTCGTCGCTGAGCACGGGTTCGTCGTCGTCGCCCCAGACCGCGATCACGTCCACGTCGAGAGTGCGCGGCCCGAACCGTCGCTGCGGGTCACGGACCCGACCGGCCGCGCGCTCCGCGCAGCGGGCCCGCTCCAGCCAGTCGCGCGGGGTCGCGGTCTCGTCCTGGGCCAGCAACACCGCGTTGAGGTACGCGGGCTGTTCGACGTCGCCCCACGGTGGAGTCTCGTACACGCCGGAGAGCACGAGCACAGCGTCGCCGAACGTGGCGACGGCCGTGCGCAGGTGACCCAGCCGGTCGCCCAGGTTGCTGCCGAGCGACAGCACGGCTCTGGTCATCGGCCACGCGTCCGGGTCATGGTGACGGCCACGTCGGTGAAGGTGTGCGGCACGGGGGCCTCCGGCTTGTGCACGGTGATCGTGGCGGCGGCGACCCGCTCGTCGGCCAGGCAGACCGCGAGGAGTCGGTCCGCGAGGGTCTCGATCAGGTTGACCGGTTCGCCGGTCACCACCGCGACCAGGCTTTCGGCCAGCTCGCCGTAGTGGACGGTGTCGGTGACGTCGTCGCTGGCGGCGGCCGGAGACAGATCCAACTCGAGGACGGCGTCGACCACGAAGTCCTGCCCCTGGGCACGCTCGAAGTCGTACACCCCGTGCCGGCCGCGGGCCCGCAGGCCGGTCAGGTGGATCCGATCGGTTGTCATCGCTGCACCTCATGCTCGTGATCGGCGGCGGCCAGGCGCGGGCTGCCGGTCGCGGCCCAGACGGCGAGCGCGTCGGCGGTGGCCCGCACGTCGTGCACGCGAACCCCCCAGGCGCCCGCGGCGACCGCCAGCACACTCGTCGCCACGGTGGCCGCCTCCCGCTGAGCGGTGGGGCGCGGGGTGCCGTCCGGGGCGGCGAGCAGCCCCCCGAGGTACGACTTGCGGCTGGCCCCGAAGAGCAGCGGGTAGCCGAGGTCCAGCAGCTCCGGCAGGCGGGCGCTGAGCTCCCAGTTGTGCGCCGCCGTCTTGGCGAAGCCGAGGCCGGGGTCGACGATGAGGCGGTCGGCGGCCACCCCGGCGGCCAGCGCCGCGTCGACCCGTTGAGCCAACTCGGCTCGGACGTCGGCCACCACGTCGGTGTAGTTGGCCAGCTCGCGCATCTCACGGGAATGGCCCCGCCAGTGCATCAACACCCAGGGGCAGTACGCGTCGCGGACCACGCGGACCATGTCCGGGTCGGCCAGCCCGCCGGAGACGTCGTTGACCACCGCCGCCCCGGCAGCCAGGGCGGCCTCCGCCACCCGTGCGCGGCTGGTGTCGATGCTGACCGCCACGCCGGCGGCAGTCAGCTCGCGGATGACCGGCACCACCCGGTCGACCTCGGTGGCGGCGTCGATCCGCTGAGCGCCCGGACGGGTCGACTCACCTCCGATGTCCACCAGGTGCGCACCGGCGTCGCGCAGACGGACGCCATGTCCGACGGCCGCGTCGAGGTCGGCGTACCGTCCGCCGTCGGAGAAGGAGTCCGGTGTGACGTTGAGGACGCCCATCACCACCGGGCCCGAAGCCCGCACCAGATCGGTCACGACTAGACGGTACCGGTCGCGGCAGCGGCGCCCACCGGCCCGGGTTGGCCTCCACAACCACCCCTGACGTGCCATTTAGAACAGGTGTACTATCGGGCGCCTGGTCAGTAACGGGCAGTCCCTTCGCGGCTTGTCGCAATCCGGGGCGGCCCGTACGCTTTGGAATTGGCCAGCATCGAGATGGCGAAGTGTGGAGGGAGGGCCGAAGCGGGGAAAATCCGCCCAAACCTCGCCACGCTCCGTGGTGAGTAACGAACGCAGGGTCAAGAACGCTGCGCCCTGTGAGCACATTTCCCGCAAGGCTTGCCTATTGCACCGCCGCGGCACCGCCGGCCGCGCTATGGGGAGGTTCCAGTGATCGCCTTCGAGCTCATGGAGACGGCGTCGTCCGGCGTCGCCCACGCGCTCTCCACCCTGGCGTCGGCTCCGCTCGCCGAGCCGGCACCGAAGGGGATCGACACCAACAGTGTGGTCACCTTCTTCGCCAGCAAGATCGCGCCGATCCTGCTCGCCGTCCTGGGCGTGATCTTCATCGGGCGCGCCAGCCGGGGCGAAATCTCCAAGGTGCTGACGAGCTCCGCGATCGCCATCGTCGGGCTCGCCTTCATCGCCGGCGCGGCAACACTCTTCTTCGTCGGCGATTATCTGATCGACCTGATCTTCGAATAGGCGCGGTCACCAGATGCGGCTGCGTACCGACGACGACATCTACCGGGCACGCCTGGTCTACCTCGGGCCGCCCGGTTACACCCTTCCGGTCCACCTGCCCTACGCCCAGTACGGGCTCTTCATGCTGCTCGTCCCCCTCTACATGTTCATCCACTGGCTGTTCACGTTGACGGTCGAGCTCTTCCCCGCGTGGGAGATCGCGCTCGCCATCGTGACCACGTCGTTCATCTTCCGGCACGTCGACCCCGATCGGCCGGCGCGGGTGGTCATCCGCACCGCGCTGACCGACTGGCGACGCACCCGGGAGCCGGCGATCGAGCAGCGCGACCCGCGCCTGGTCGGCAGCCGGATCAGGATTCGGGAGGAGCTGGCATGACCGGGCGTACGCGGATCGGTCCGTCGCACGACGCGGGTGAGGCGGTCGCATGAGTCGCTCTTCCACGCCGGGTTCCCCGGCCGGCCGCCCGGCCGCGCCGGAAGGTCACCGTGCGCATTCGTTCGACTACACCGAGGCCGAGGACGAGGTGGCGCTCGATCCCGCGCTGGTGACCTCGCCCGGTCACGGCGCGGTCGGCGTGTTCCAGGCACCCCGGCCGGTCCCCCGCCGGATGCCACCCGCCGAGCCCACCTCGGTGTCCGCCGATGAGAACCCTGACATCGATTCCCCCTTCCTGGACCTCTTCGGCGGGGCTCGGCCCGGCGCTGCCCGAGCCATCTCGGCCGGTCCGAGCGCCAGGGAGCAGCCGACGATCCCGCAGCAACCGCCCGCCGCAGCGCCGGCGCCGGCCCGCCCGGCTCCTGAGCTGGAGCCACCGTGGACGCCCGACGACCGAACCTCCGGCGGGGGGCGGTCCGTCGAGTCACGACGCGCAGGCGGCGAGTCCCGCGTGCCCCATCAGGCCGGCGACCGGCTGCCGCTGCTCCGCCCATCGGGCGAGCCCGACCCGGCCGCCGAGGGCGTGTCCGTGTCGACGGCCACCAATCCGGTGATCCGGCCACCCGACACCGCACCCGCCGGACGGGCGACGACGCCGTCGGGCCGGCCAACGCCACCGGTGGAACGACCGGTGGCCCCCGCGGACCGACCAACGGTCCCGGTGCACCGGCCAGCCCTGGAGCCGACGCCGCGCCGCGCCAACGGCTCGGAACGGTCCAAGGTGGCCGGGAAAGAGGTCGCCGCACCCCCGCAGCGCAGCGCGAGCCGGCAGGACCGACCCCTCCGGCCGACCCGGGTCCGCGCCCCAAAGATCAAGTTCGGGGATCGGGACCCGTCGGTCGAGTTGGCCATCACCGAGATCGCCGGCCACCTGACCTTCACCCCGAACACCGTCACCGCCTGGTACTGGCTGCCTGAGGTCCGCTGGGCGTTCCGACCGGACGCCGAACGCGAAACGCTGTTGTCGGCGATTTCCGAGCAGTACGCCGGCCTGGCCGGCTTCCGGCTACACCTGCGCCGCACCACCCGGCCGTTCCCCGCCGACGAGTGGGCGCGCACCATCGACGCGCACACCCCCGCACCGCTCGCCGACGTGGCCGGCACGACCGGCTGGGCCGACCACCTGGTCGCCGCCCAACGGCACCTGATGTCGGTCAACCACGCCGAGGGGCAGACCTACCTGGGCGTCACCTTCGCCCGCCGCTCCCTCGGCGACTCGCTCACCGAGCGGTTGCTGCGCACCTTCGGCCGGGGCACCGCTGAGGGCGAACGCCGCAAGCTGGGCCGCACCGTGGAGCAGTTCGACGAGGTGCTCGGCGCGTTCGGCATGCGCGGCCGTCGGGTCACCGCCCAGGAGCTGGAGTGGCTGCTCTACCGCTCGGTGGCGCTGTGCATGGCACCACCCGGGAAGCTCTCGCCGGTGACCGACGGGCGCTGGGAACGCGGCGATCTCCTCGCCCTGACCGAGCAGGTCGAGCGCTACCGCACCCCGTACGGCTCGACCGTGAAGCTGGTCAACCGGATGACTGGCGAGGAACGGCACGTGGCCGTGCTCGCCGTCGGTCGGATGGAGCCGTTGGAGATCCCGGAACGGCACGAACCCTGGCTGCACTTCCACGAGCGGCTGCCCTGGCCGATGGAGATCTCCACCCGGGTCGACATCCTCGGCTCCGGCGACTCCTTCCGTAATCTCGAACACCGGCTGCGAATGATCCGCTCACAGCAGCTCGACTACGCCGAGCACGGCATCGACGCACCCCCGGAGCTGGAACGGCTGGCGAAGCGCGCGCTGGTGATCGGCGACGAGATGACCACCGGCCTACCGGTCGACTCGGCCCGCGCGCACGGCTGGCACCGGATCGCAGTCGGCGGCCGGACCAGAGAGGAGTGCCTGGAGCGGGCCCGCCGGCTCATCCAGCTCTACTCCCGGGAGCTACGCATCTCGCTGCAGCACCCGAAGAACCAGGACTGGCTGGCCCGCGAGTTCATTCCCGGCGAGCCGATCGCCAACACCGGCTACGTCCGCCGCATGCCGGTGCCACTGCTCGCCGCCGCGCTCCCCCAGGCCGCATCGAACGTCGGTGACCGGCGGGGCGACCTGATCGGCCGGACTGCCGGCACCTGCCGCCGCCCGGTCTTCCTCGACCTGCACTTCCCCATGGAGGTCCGGGAACGCTCCGGGCTCGCGGTCTTCGTCGCCGAACCGGGCGGTGGCAAGTCGACCCTGCTCGGCGCGCTCGGCTACCTGGCCGCCCGCCGAGGTGTCCAGGTGACCCTGCTCGACCCGTCCGGGCCGCTGGCCCGGCTCTGCGCGATGCCCGAGCTGCGGCCGTACTCCCGGGTTCTGAACCTGACCGGATCGGAGCACGGCACCCTGGCGCCGTACGCGCTCATCCCGACGCCGCTGCGCAGCGAGTTCGGCGTCGGGGCCGCCGGCGACCGGGAGTTCGAGATCGCGGTCTCCAACGCGCGAGCCGAGCGGCGGATGCTGGTCCAGGACATCTGCATGATGCTCGTGCCGCCACAGGTTGCCCGCGAGGCGTCCACCGCCACCCTGTTCCGGCACGCGGTCCGCCAGGTTCCCGCCGAGGAGACGTCCACCCTGGACGACGTGGTGAGCTGCCTCGGGCGGCTCGACGACGACGCCGGCAAAGAACTGGCGAACCTCCTGTTGGACACCGCCGAGATGCCACTGGCCATGCTCTTCTTCGGCCGGCCGCCGGAAGGGCTGCTCGGCGCCGACGCCGCGCTCACCGTGATCACCATGGCCGGGCTGCGGTTGCCCGACCTCAAGATCGAACGGGAGTACTGGTCGGCCGAGGAGGCACTCGCCCTGCCGATGCTGCACACCGCTCACCGGCTCGCCGTCCGCCGCTGCTACGGCGGCCCGATGTCGTCCCGCAAGCTCGTCGGCCTGGACGAGGCGCACTTCATGGAGGGCTGGCGGTCCGGACGTTCGTTCCTGGTCCGACTCGCCCGCGACTCCCGCAAGTGGAACCTCGCCGCGCTGGTCGCCTCGCAGAACCCCCGCGACATCCTCGGCCTCGACGTCCAGAACCTCGTCTCCACCGTCTTCGTCGGCCGGATCGCCGAGGACGCCGAGATCGCCTCCGAGGCGCTACGGCTGCTGCGGGTGCCGGTCAACGACGGGTACGAAGCGACCCTCGCCTCGCTCTCCGCCGCCGACACCAACTCGGCCACCCGGCTCGGCTTCCGCGAGTTCGTGATGCGCGACGTCGACGGCCGGGTGCAGAAGATCCGAGTCGACGTCTCGTACGTCGAAGGGCTGCTGGACCACCTCGACACGACGCCCGCCGCGATCGCCGCGGCGGCCGGAGTACTGCCGAGCATCCCCCTGCCGGATCTGGAGGCGTGACATGGCGAGGGCCCGGGCACGGATCGCGGCGTTCCTGCTCGCCCTCGGCGTACTGGCCGGGGCCTCCCTCACCTGGCCGCTGATCGGTGCGGAGGCCGCTGCCGCCGCACCGCCCGCCGCCCAGACCCGCGCCGACCTCTGCACGACCCCGGAGTGGCAGGCCGACTTCCGGGCCTGCGTGGGGAAGCTTCAAGCGGTCAGCGAAGACGAGGTCAAGTGCCGTAACGCGCCGACCCCGGGTACACCGGACTCCGGGCTCGCGGGCTGGTTTGCCGCAGCGCCACCAGCAGAGGCAGCGAATGGAGTAGCTGGCCGGTACAGCCTCTACGGCTATGGGGGCTACAGCTACTCCACCTACGACATCGACGGCGGCTGCGCATCGAGCGTGCTACATCCGGACTACAAGTTCACCACCACGATCGCCAATGGCGAGTTCATGGCCGCCACGGCAGTCATCGGCGCCTCAAACGCACTCAGGGAGCGCGCCTGGGACCCCGGTTCGATGTGGGGTTGGGCCGACCCGCTGGTCGAGCAGGCGACCAAGGCCGTGTACCAGAAGGTGTTCAGCGTCTTCGGGATCGTCACCCTGTGCGTGGTGGGGCTGTACCTGCTCTGGCGGTCGCGCCAGTCGGACATGAGCAACGCGATGACCACCGCCGGCTGGGCACTGCTGGTAATGGTTGCGGTCACCGCACTTGCTGCCTGGCCGGTCAAGTCAGCCAATATGGCCGACGGCGTACTTGTCACCAGTCTCGGGGTGGTGCACGACGCCGTTGGCCCGCAGGCGAAGGAACCGGACCCAGAACGATGCATCGACCCCGATCGCTGCAAGGATCTCCGCACCCCTGCTGTCCGAGCCAGCGACACCGCTACCGAGACCATGCTCTACCGAAACTGGCTCCGCGGAGTGCTGGGTTCGGCGGATAGCGAGACCGCCCGCAAGTACGGACCGGCCTTGTACGACGCCAAGGCGTTCTCCTGGGACGAGGCCGGGAAGTTGCGCGCCAACCCGGCTACCCGGGAGGCGACGATCAAGGCCAAGCAGCAGCAGTGGGCGCGGGTGGCCCAACAGATCCAGACCGAGGACCCGGAGGCGTACGAGTACCTCCAGGGTGTGCGGGACATGGACCGGGTGGGCGCGGGGTTCATCGCGGTGCTGGCCGCGGTGCTCTTCGCCATGTTCGACCTGACGGCGTCGTTGCTCGTCCTGCTGGGCTTCCTGATCTTCCGGTGGGCGGTGATCGCGGCACCCATCCTGGGTACGGTCGGTCTGCTCCGGCCGGCCAGCGCCGGGCTACGGAGGTTGGCGAACGCCGTGGTCGCTGCGGTTTTCAACATCGCCATCTTCGGCACCGGGGCCGCCATCTATCTGTTCGCGGTCGACCTGATCATGAGTACCCCCACCCTGCCGGGCTGGCTCCAAGTGGTGCTGGTCTGGCTCTGCGGCGTGGTCGGTTGGCTGCTGCTGCGGCCGTACCGGCGGATCACCCAGCTCGGCGGCAAGGACAGCAGCGAAGCGGTCAGCTCGGCCGGGTCCTGGCACCGCCGGTTCTTCCGCGACATGCGGACCGCCGCGCGACTGGACGTGGCGGAGCCGGGCGGCACGGCGGAGCCGGTGGGCGGGCGTCGACGGTCGCCGGATGCGGAGCCGACCCGGCTGCGCCCGGAGGCGCGGCGGGAGGACCCAATTCTGGCGCCGACCGCCGCTGGCGAGGGCCGTCGTACCAGCGCCGGACGCCCCGACGGTCAGGAACGCCCCGGCGAGGCACCGGCGGAGGAGACCAGAGGCCGGGGCCGCCCGGTCGCTCCCCAGCCTCGCCGCCGGCAGCCGGCGACCTGGACCGAGCCGGACGTGCCGGCTGAGAACCCGGCGTTCGTGGTCTACCGGCCGGGCTCCACGGAGCATTCGCCGGACCGCACCGGACCGCGGGTGCGCTCAGAGGCACGGTGACAGTGATGCGACGGGCCCTGGAGTTTCTCTTCACCCGGGCGCTGCGATCCCGGCTCGGCGTGGCGCTGGTAATCGCGGTGCTCGTCTTCGCCGTGCTCGGGGCGACCCGGCTGATCTCCGACCCGGCCGATCCGGCGGACGGGTTGAGCAACAGACCGAACCGACCGATCACCACCGTGGACCCGACAGCCGGCGACGACGGTGTGCTCTCCAGCGAGGCTCCGCCCTCACCGGTGACGTCGCCCGGTGCCCGCACACCCGAGCAGACCGCGGACCGGTTCACCGCGGCCTGGCTCGGCCGCCCCGGAATCACGGCCGAGCAATGGCAGGCCGGCCTGCGGCCGTTGTCCACGCCGTCGCTGACGGAGAAACTCGCTGGCGCCGACCCCGGTGGTGTCCCGGCCGAGGAGGTTGCCGGCCCACCAGCGGTGCGGTCGCGCACCGAGACGTTCGTCGAGGTGCTGCTGCCTCTCGACACCGGTCGGCTCCGGCTTGAGTTGGTCACCACGGACGACGGTTGGCTCGTCGACGTGGTGGATTGGGAACGGCAATGACCGCCGCCCGAGGCGCGGCCACCGTCCGCCGACCACTGCGGGTCGGCGTGATCGCCACGATGCTCACCGGGGTGCTTCTCCTGCTCTGCTGCACCGGGGGCACCGCCGCGTTCTTCCTCAGTGGGCTCGGCGGCGACCCGGAGAACGGAGACAACCTGGCCGGCTGGGGCTGCGGCCCGGTCCGTCCGGTGGACATCGCCGGCGAGCTACCGCGGTTCACCGAGTACGGCGACGCGCAGGTCCGCAACGCCGCGATCATCATCAAGGTTGGCCAGGACCTGGGGGTGCCCTCGCGGGGCTGGGTGATCGCACTGGCCACCGCGATGCATGAGTCCGCCCTGCGCAACCTGGCGAACAGTGACGTGCCGGAGTCCCTGGCCCTGCCACACGAGGGCGTCGGGGCCGACCACGACTCGCTGGGCCTGTTCCAGCAACGGCCCGGGTGGGGCTCGGTCGCGGAGCGGATGACCCCCGCCTACACGGCCCGCAAGTTCTACGAAAAGCTCGTCACCGTCCGGAGCTGGCAGCGCCGACCACTGACCATGGTGGCGCAGCAGGTCCAGATCAGCGCCTACCCGGACGCGTACGCCAAGCACGAGGAGGCGGCCAGCACGATCGTGGACGCCCTGGCTGGCGGTGCGGCCCGTACCGTCGAGATCAACGGCAAGGCGGTGTGCAACGCGGCCGAGCGCGGCGAGATCGCCGCCTCCGGCTGGACCGCCCCGATCCCCGGCGACGCCGGCTCCGGCTTCCGCACCGCCGAGCGGCCCAGCCACAACGGGGTGGACATCGGCGCGGCCAAGGGCACCGAGATCCGTGCCGCCGCCGCCGGGCGCGTGCTGGTCGCCCGCTGCGACCCGGACAACAGGGGCAGGCGGAACTGCGACGTTGACGGATACCCGGGCAAGGGCGGCTGCGGGTGGTTCGTCGACCTGCTGCACGCCGGTGGCTACATCACCCGGTACTGCCACATGGTGAGCCGTCCCCGAGTCGCACCCGATCAGATCGTGCCGGCCGGCGAGGTCATCGGGCAGGTCGGCAGCAGCGGCAACTCGTCCGGCCCCCACCTGCACTTCGAGGTGCACCTGCGCAACGACCGGTCCAGCCGGGGCGCGGTCGATCCGATCCCGTTCATGCGCGCGCGGGGTGCTCCGTTGCGCGCTGCCGAGTAAGGCCACCACGGGTATGACCGGACCGTTGCCGGACCCGTTCGCCGATCAGCCTGACTGGGCGCCCCGGCCACCCCGCCCGCTGGCTGTCGTCCCCGCCACCGAGCGGGTGGAGCTACGGGGGCGACGGGTGTTGGTCGGGCTGCCGGGATTGGGCTGGCGGGGCGACCTGCGCGCGGACGACCGGGTGGTGCAGGGCGCCCGGACCTACGTGCCGGTGATCCCCGAGCACGAGTGGTACCGGGCCGAGGCCGACCAGGTCGAGGTGTTCGCGCCGTTGGTGCCGGTGGAGCGGGTCTGGGTGGAGACCGTGGGCAGCCAGCCACCAGGGTCGGAGGGTGCCCAGGGCGTCGGCATCCGGTTGGTCTCACTGGACGGCCCGGCTCACCGGACCCCGACTCCCGTCTTCGAGGCGGACGCCGTCACCGGGCGCCGGGTCGTGCACGTCGAGAGCGGTCAGGAGCACCGCGACCTGCGAGCGGTCACCGAGACCTATTCGGGCGCCGAGGGGGACATCTGCGTCCGGATCACACCCGAGGTGGAGTGGTACCGCTGGGCCTGGCGCGGCCAGTCACCAACCACGTTGGAGGTGCCGGTGCATCTGTTGTGGATTGAGTGAGAATCAACCTATCTTGCTGCCGCTACAAACCCGCCAGCCATCCTGCTTCTCGACGACGAACCGCCACGTGTCGGTCAGGCTCTGCTGCACTCCATCTATCGTGGCGCTGCGCCGAATGACCGTCACGACGGAGGTGGTATCGCCCTGATCATTGACGTCCAGGCTGCCCCAGCTAATCAGGATAGTGACGCCAAGTTGTTGCTCGCGCGCGAGCAGGTCGGTTCGCAGCGAACGAAGCGACTCCAACTGTGACCCACCTTCGCAGGTGAAGAGGTCTGCCCTCGCGTCGTTCCGGTCCACGAGGAATGCGCGCAGGTAGTTGTCGACCACCACGTCGGGTGCGCTGCGGTCCGGGGCTGACGCGCGGTTGTACAGCACATAGCCTGCGACGACCCCGCCAAGGCAGAGTAGGGCGAGCACCCCGGCGACAACCGTGAGCACCGTCCGCATGCGGCGGCGGGGCGGCTGCGGCGCCGGCGTTACCGGGGCGGGCGGCAGCTGCTCGAACGGTGTCCGCTGGGCCGGTACGCGGGAGACCTGGGAACCGGCGGGGGGCTGCACTGATTCCACCTCCTGACGTTATCGGCTGCACGCCCCGGAGCCAATGCCTCAGATCCAGCGGATCGTGACGGACCCTTCCCCACCGGTGAGATCCACGACAACACCGGCGCATCGCCGTGGCACCTCCCGGAGGAGCGGCCTCGGCTGGGATACCGTCTCTGCTCGGGAGGGGTTGCGAACCTCGGGCAGAGGGGGTGGACGCGGTGGCCGGTCCGAAGGCACGCACGAGCCGCGCCGCAGCCCTGCATCGCCGAGCTGCGGCCGTCGCGACCGCCGCCACCGGGATCCTGGACGAGACCCGACCGGCCCCGGCCGACCAGCGCCGCCAGTACGAGGTGGCCGACCGCTTACGTGCCGTCGCGGCACGGCTGGCCCCGGGTTGGTCGGGCGCGACACTGGACTCGCTCACCGTTGATTCTCCGGCGGGTGACGGGCCGCCGCCGTTCGTCCGGGTCGGCACGGCGGCGCCGTTGGACGACGCCCGCTTCCCCGCATTGGTGCCACTCGTCGGCACCGGCCATCTGAGTGTGGACGCTGACGCCCGGGAGCCGCGGGTGGCGGGGTTGCTCCGGGCCGTACTGCTGCGGTTGCTGGGTGCGGCGCCGGCGGGTGCCCTGCTGATTCGCGCGGTGGATGCCACGGGCGCTGCTCTGACCCCGTTCGGTGCGCTCGCTGATGCTGGCCTGCTGCCGCCGCCAGCGGTGGACGTGGCGGGTCTGCGCGCGGTGCTGACCGAGGCGGAGCAGTGGGTCACGCCGGGGGCGAGCGGGCGGCGCCGCCATGACCGCACGCTGTTGCTGGTGGTCGCCGCACTGCCGGAGTCGACCGGCCCGACCGATCTGGCGCGGATCGAGGCGCTGGCCGAGCAGGGGCCGGCCGCAGGGCTGCACCTGGTGGTGGCCGGCTGGCCTCCAGCCGGCCCGTACGCGGCCCGGGCACCACTGCCACACACCACGCCGCTCGCGCTGCGCAACGCGTACGCGCTGCTCGGCGATCCGCCGGGTGCGTCCTTCGCTGGTCCGGGCGCCGATCCGCCGGGCGGTTTGAACTCACCGGTCTTCGTCGAGTCGGACCCGCCGGCCGAGCTGGTCGATGCGGTCTGTCGGCGTCTCGCCGAGCAGGTGGAGGCGGGCTCCCGGTTGGCGTTGGCGGCTCTGCTACCGCAGACGGGTGAGCGGCTGTGGGAGTCGGATTCCGCGGACGGGCTGACCACCACGGTCGGTGATGCCGGGGGCCGGTCGGTGCCGCTGGGTTTCAACGAGCTGACCCCGCACTGGTTGGTCAGTGGCCGGTCCGCGGCGGGCCGTGCGGCGTTCCTGACCACCGCGCTGCTCGGCCTTGCCGCCCGTTATAGCCCTGACGAGCTGGCGCTCTACCTGGTGGATCTCGGGGACGGCGAGTCGTTTGTGGAGTTCCTGCAGACCGAACGCGACCGGTCGTGGATTCCGCAGGTGCGGGCGGCCGCGATGGCCGCCGACCGGGAGTACGTCCGGGACCTGCTTGAGGAGTTGACGGCAGAGGTGCAGCGCCGGACGGAGGCTGGAGCGCGGGCCGGCGGGCAACGCTTCGCGGAGCTGCGCCAGCACCAGCCGCTGCCTCGGATCGTCTGTGTATTGGACAATGTGCCCGTTCTCTTCGCCGAGCGGGACCGGTTGGCCGCTGAGGTGGCCGCCCAGTTGGACGCGCTGGCCCGGGCCGGTCGGGCGTTCGGCGTACACCTGGTGTTGGCTGGCGCGGGCGAGCTGGGGCTGAGTGCCCGCGCGGACGCCGGGCATCGGGATTCGGTGCTCGGGCAGTTCCCGGTGCGGGTGGCGCTGCCGGGCGGCAGCCCGGTGCTGGAGCCGACGAACGACTCGGCCGCGGGCCTGCCGGTGGGCAGCGCGGTGGTGAACACCGCTGGCGGGCTCGGCGGCCCCCGGGGTGCGACCCGAGGTCACGAACGGCTGATCCGTCACCCCGACCCGCAGGACCACCCGGAGGCGGTGGAGGGGCTTCGACACGAGCTGTGGGCGGCCCGGCCGGCCGGGTCGGCGCCGCCGGTGGTCTTCGCCGGGTACGCCCGGCCGCTCCTGGGCAACGATCCGCGATACCGGACGGCATTGGCCGGGCAGGCGCACGGGCCGGCTGCCCTGCTGGGCCGGGCGGTGGACGTGCCCCGCTCGACGGTGGCCGTGCCGCTGGGCCCGGCGGCCGGGCGCAACCTCGCGGTGCTGGGGTCGGGTGCCGCGGCAGGCGGGCTGCTGGCGACGGCGGCCCGGAGTACCGCGGGCCACCATTCCCCGGGCACCGCCCGGTTCCTGGTGGCCGCACCGGACCCGGGTTCCCGACCGCTGGCGGAGGCGTTGACGGTCGAGTTGGCGGCTCGGCACTCGGCCGTGATGGTGGACCTGCCGACGCTGCTCGCGGACACGGCCGATGAGCTGCCCACGTATCTGGTGGTCTTCGGGCTCGACCGGCCGGGCCCTCGGGAGCTGCCGGTGGACCGGCTGCGTGCACTACTGCGGGACGGGCCGCCGGCAGGGAGACACCTGCTGGGCTGGTGGCGCGCGGTGCCGCCGTTCGCCGCGCTGCTGGAGCCGGACGGCGAGGTGGGCAAGCTGGCCGCTGTGGCCGTGCTGGACGTGCCGGCCGCGCAGCTCGCAGCGGTCTTCGGCCGGTCGGTGGAGTGGCGGGCACGCCCCGACCGGGCGGTGCTCTGGGACGGTCCGGACGAGCGGGGCACGGTCCTGGTGCCGTTCGCCGATGAGGCCGGGTGATCCGGTGGTGCGCGCGGGGGGTGTCGAGATGGGTCCGAACGCGACGGTGACCGGGCCGGGGCGGCAGCGGACCGCTGCGGCGGGCGGGGAGGCCGCATCAGCGGCGGTGGAACCCAGCACGGTCTGGGCGGAATACCTCGCCGCGGCCCGTCAGCTGGACGGGGTACGCCGCAGTGCGGCTGCCGCCGCAGGTGAGCAGGCCCGGTCGGCGGAGGCCGCCCGGGAGGAGCTGACGGTGGTCCGTACCGGGCTGGCGAGCCAGCAGGAACGGCTGCGGGAGCTGGGCGTACCGGCGATCTCGCTGGTGCCGTCGCCGCCGGAGCTGACCGAGGCGGCCCGGTCGATGGGGGGCGGCCCGGCGGCCGTGCTGGCGGCGCTGCGGGCCGCGCGGGGTCGGGCGGAGGCGGCGGACGCGGCCCTGGCCGCGCGCCGCCGGTTCCAGCCGGGGTCCTGGCCCGCGCGGGCGCGCAATCTCCTGGTGTACGCGCCGTTGGCGCTTCTGGTGCCGCTGATCCAGGTCGTGGTGTACGCGGCGGCCGGGGCAGGCCCGGCCAGTGTGGTGGCGCTGATCTGCGGGCTGCCGATGCCGGCGGTCGCGTTCGTCGCCGGCTGGGTGGGCATCGGGCGGTTGTTCCGCGTCGGCCCCGACGAGCGGCTGGACCGTACGGTGCGCTTCGGCGCCCTGGTCTGCCTGGTACCGGCGGTGCTGGTGACCGCTGGCCTCCTGCTGGCCCTGCTCGCGGGCTGACCCGCCGCCGGTTGACCCGCCCCGGCTGTTCGGGAGGACGGGCGGGTCCAGGAACGGAACGGCCGGCCGTCTCCGGGAGGGAATCGGCCGGCCGTGGTGCGTCGGGGTGTCAGCGGGGAATGATCAGCGCCATCGCCTCGGCCCGTGACTTGGAGTCCGTTTGCAGGATCCCACGGACGGCCGACGTGATGGTCTGCGCACCGGATTTCTGGATGCCGCGCATCGCCATGCACATGTGCTCGCACTCCAGCACGACGACGACGCCGCGTGGGGCGAGTTTGGTCATCAGCAGGTCGGCGACCTGCGAGGTGAGCCGCTCCTGCACCTGGGGCCGGCGGGCGAAGACCTCGACCAGCCGGGCCAGCTTGGACAGACCGGTGATTCGCCCGTCCGGGCCGGGGATGTAGCCGATGTGTGCGCTGCCGCGGAACGGCAGCAGGTGGTGCTCACAGAGGCTCATCACGTCGATGTCCCGGACGATCACCAGCTCTTCGTGGTTGGCCTCGAAGGTGGTGCTGAGCACCTGAGCCGGGTCGACCCGCAGGCCGGCGAAGAGCTCGGCGTACGCGCGGGCGACCCGGGCCGGGGTCTGCTGGAGCCCGTCGCGGTCCGGGTCCTCGCCGACCGCGATGAGGATCTCCCGGACGGCCTTCTCGATCCGGCCCAGGTCGACCGCGTCCTCGACCGGGCGGCCGGTCAGTCTGCCGCTGATCAGCCGCGCGGCCACGAAGTCCAGCCCGTCGTCGCCGTCGGGCTCGGTCGCGGAGACGGCCAGCTCCCGGTGGGGGGAGCTGGCCGTCGGGTCGTTGCTCAGTGCGTGCCGTCCGAGTTGTTGGACGGTGCCCCGCCGCCGACCGACGCCTGCGCGCCGTCTGCCTGGGCCTGCACCTTGAGCTTGTCCTTCTCCGCAGGGGTGAGCACGGGCGGCTCGGTGGAGGGCTGGCGCTTGCCGAAGCCGTTGTACGGCACCAGCGGCGGGCGCTTGACCACCCGGGAGCAGATCCGCGCCATGTCGGCCGTGGAGAGGGTTTCCTTCTCCATCAGCTCGAGCACGATGTTGTCCAGGACGTCCCGGTATTCCACCAGGATCTCCCAGGCCTCGTCGTGCGCCAGCTCGACCAGTGCCCGCATCTCGCCGTCGATCTCGGCGGCCACCGAGTCCGAGTAGTCCCGCTCGTGGCCCATGTTGCGGCCGAGGAACGGCTCGTCCCCGCTGGTACCGTACTTGATCGCGCCGAGCTTCGAGCTCATGCCGTACTGGGTGATCATCGCGCGGGCCAGTTGGGTGGCCTTCTCGATGTCGTTTCCAGCACCGGTGGTGGGCTCGTGGAAGACCAGCTCCTCGGCGGCCCGACCGCCCAGCGCGTACGCCAGGGTGTCGATCATCTCGGCGCGGGTCTGGGTGTACTTGTCTTCGGTCGGGAGCACCAGGGTGTGGCCCAGCGAGCGACCACGGGACAGGATCGTCACCTTGTGCACCGGCGCGGCGTGTGGCAGCGCCCAGGCGACCAACGCGTGGCCACCCTCGTGGTACGCGGTGATCTTCTTTTCCTGGTCGCTCATCACGCGGGTCCGTCGCTGCGGACCGGCGATCACCCGGTCGATCGACTCTTCGAGCGAGTCGTTGCTGATCGCCCGCTGGTCCTTGCGGGCGGTGAGCAGGGCCGACTCGTTGATCACGTTGGCCAGGTCCGCGCCGCTGAAGCCCGGGGTACGCCGGGCCACGGCGTCGAGGTCGACGTCGGGGGTGAACGGCTTGCCCTTGGCGTGCACCCGCAGGATGGCCTTGCGACCCTCCATGTCGGGGGCGTCCACCGGGATCTGCCGGTCGAACCGGCCCGGGCGCAGCAGCGCCGGGTCGAGGATGTCCGGCCGGTTGGTGGCCGCGATCAGGATGACCCCGCCCTTGGTGTCGAAGCCGTCCATCTCGACGAGCAGCTGGTTGAGCGTCTGCTCGCGCTCGTCGTGGCCGCCGCCCATGCCGGCGCCACGGTGCCGGCCGACGGCGTCGATCTCGTCGACGAAGACGATCGCCGGGGCGTTCGTCTTGGCCTGCTCGAACAGGTCGCGGACCCGGCTGGCGCCGACACCGACGAACATCTCGACGAAGTCGGAGCCGGAGATGGAGTAGAAGGGCACCCCGGCCTCGCCGGCGACCGCGCGGGCCAGCAGCGTCTTACCGGTGCCGGGCGGGCCGAACAGCAGCACGCCCTTCGGGATCTTGGCGCCCAGGGCCTGGTACTTCGCAGGGTTCTGCAGGAAGTCCTTGATCTCGTACAGCTCTTCGACGGCCTCCTCGGCACCCGCGACGTCCGCGAAGGTCGTCTTCGGAGTGTCCTTGGTGATCATCTTCGCCTTGGACTTGCCGAAGTTGAGCACCCGGGAGCCGCCACCCTGCATCTGCGACATGAAGAACAGCAGCAGGAGGACGAGCAGCGCGATCGGCAGCAGGTTGACCAGCAGGCTCACCCAGATGCTGTCCGACGAGACCTTGGCGTCAGCCGGGCCGGTGACCCGGTTGGCCGCCTTGGCGTCCAGCACCTCGTTCCAGACCTGGTCGCCGGCCTGGTACGGGAACTGAGCCTCGATCTTGTCGGTCTCGGTCTTACCGAACTTTGTCTTCTGGGCCAGGTCGAGCTGGAGCGTCTGCTCCTTGTCCTGGAAGACGACCTTATTGATCTTGGCGGTGTGGAGCTGATCGAGCGCAACGGAAGTGTCCACGCGGTGGTAGCTGGGACCAGCGGTGAACAGCTGACTGAGCACAACGGCGCCGAGGATGACCAGGATGATCCAGACCACCGGTCGGCGGAAGAAACGCGTACGTTCCATACTGTTGTCGAGCGCCGGGGCGCCCGCATCCTCCTGATCGACATCCTGACCGTCTGATGGTGTCGCCGCGTGTGCGGCGGCCGGAGCCGCCGTGCGGGCCGGCCTCGACCCCGAGGCACGCAAACTGCCGCGCCGCGGTCATTCGACGGTACACCGTGTACGCGAGGAGTGAGCTTGCGAGCCCCGCACTCGGCGCATCGTCGACATCGACGGCACGCACCGTGGGCAGGCCCACCAGCCCCGCAACGACGTACGGCGGGTCCGGGCAGAAACCGGCGTGGCGGGGAGTCCGGCCCGGCCACCCGAACGCCCGGTCACGCGGTCGAGGAGGGTCGGGCGCGGAGGAACCTCCGGGCCACCTGGGTCCACGGTAACCGCAACAGCTGAGAGCGCGCTGAACGTCGGCTTGATGGATGCCGATGCGAGTCGGTCTCACACCGTCACCGGCCAGCGTCAGGTCCGGGCGTAGACCTCGGGCTTGAGCACCCCGACGTACGGCAGCTCCCGGTAGCGCTCACCGAAGTCCAGGCCGTACCCGACGACGAACTCGGTGGGGATGTCGAAGCCGACGTACTTCACCCCGACCGGCACCTTGACCGCGTCCGGCTTGCGGAACAGCGCGACCACCTCGACGCTCGCCGCCGAACGCGACTCCAGGTAGCGCAGCAACCAGGAGAGAGTGAGCCCGGAGTCGACGATGTCCTCGACGACCACCACGTGCCGACCGGCGATGTCCCGGTCCAGGTCCTTGAGGATGCGGACCACCCCGGAGGAGGTGGTGCCCTGGCCGTAGGAGGAGATGGCCATGAAGTCGAGCTCCGCCGGCGGGCCGTTGCGGCCCAACGCCCGGGCGAAGTCCGCCATGAACATCACCGCGCCCTTGAGTACGCACACCAGCAGCAGTCCGTCGCCCACGTGGGCGTAGTCGGCGGAGACCTGCTTGGCCAGTTCCGCCGTCTTCTCGCGGATCTGCGCCTCTGAGATGATCACGTGGTCGATGTCGGCGTCGTACCAGGAGCCGTCAGCCATGACTCCTAGCCTGCCGTACGTCTGCTTGCCTCCGTCGGCGGGGCCGCACCTTTTGGCGCGGTCCCACCAGGGATTTTCTCCGCAAATTACGCGAACCACATCAGTTGGTGCGTGACCGCCAGCGGCGGCCGCCGTCGCTGGGCTTCCAGTCGGCCGAATCGTGGCTGTCCACGGTGAGGCCGGCCGCCGAGGCGGCGACGAGTAGGACGAGGAACAGGAGGAAGAGCAGGAACTCCATGGCGGCGCTCGCTTTCGCATGGTTGCTGTCGGTTTCGCCGCCGGTGCGCACCGGACTGAACCCAGTCTGCGACCACTCGCGCCGACCGGACAGTGGCAGGAATGCCATTGACCATCGATTTACAGCCACCTGCTGGGTTACCCTCGTCACATGCTGCGGTCCATCGCCGTCCTCGCCCTCGACCAGGTCGCCCCCTTCGAGCTCGGCGTGCTCGCCGAGGTGTTCGGTACCGACCGGACAGCCGACGGTTTCCCCGGCTACGACTTCCAGGTGTGCAGCCCCGACGGCGCTCCCGTGCGTACCTCGTCCGGCTTCCACCTCACCCCGCACGCCGACCTCGGCCCGCTGGAGGACGCCGACCTGGTGGCCGTACCGGCCCACAGCCAGGGCACCACCGTTCCCGTCCCGGTGCTCGACGCGCTGCGCCGGGCCGACGCGCGCGGAGCCCACCTGTTCAGCGTCTGCTCCGGCGCCTTCCTGCTCGGCGAGGCCGGGCTGCTCGACGACCGGGAATGCACCACCCACTGGCGGTACGTGGACGAGCTGCAAAGCCGGCACCCGCGCGCCCGGGTGCGCTGCAACTCGCTCTACGTCCAGGACGGTCGGCTGCTCACCAGCGCAGGCACGGCGGCCGGCATCGACGCCTGCCTGCACCTGATCCGCCAGGAGCACGGCTCGACCACCGCGACCCGGCTGGCCCGGCGGATGGTGGTCCCGCCGCACCGCGACGGCGGCCAGTCACAGTACGTCGAGGCGCCCATCCCGAAGGCACCCGAGGCGCCCACCCTGGAGCCGGTGCTGGAGTGGCTGATGGGTCACCTTGATCGAACGATCACCGTGGAGGAGTTGGCCGCCCGCGCCGACATGGCGCCACGTACGTTCGCCCGCCGGTTCCGCGCCGAGACGGGCACCACCCCGCACGACTGGCTCACCAACCAGCGGGTGCTGCTCGCCCGACGGTTGCTCGAGGAGACCCCGTTGAGCGTGGAAGCCGTCGCCGACCAGGCCGGCTTCAGCGACGCGGCGGCGCTGCGCCACCACTTCAGCCGCCGCGTCGGCGCCACCCCGCACAGTTACCGGACCACCTTCCGGGACCGCGCGCACAGCGGCTGAGACCAACCTGACCGATGCACCCCCGGAGGGATCTGTCAGGTGGGGTCCACCGGGGCCAGGCGGTCGGCGCGGCGGAGCACCCGGACACCGCCGGGCAGGTCGGCCGGACCCTGACCGTGCCACTCGGTGACCAGGGCGTCGAGAGCATTGACGTGCCGGTACGACAGCGCACCCGCCACGGCACCCAGGTCACGCGCCCAGCGGTGCAGCACCCGGCCGCGCACTGCGGGAACCAGGCCGACCAGCGCCGACACGGAGAGCCCTCCGTCGGAGCACCGGGCCGCCGCCAGCGCCGTCTCCGCCAACTCGTCGAGGGCGGCGTTGTCGGCCGCTACCAGCCGAGCGGTACGCGCGAGGTTGTCCACCACGCCCGGCCCGAGAGCCCGCACCAGCGCCGGCAGCACGTCGGCCCGTACCCGGGACCGGGCATACGAGGGGTCGGTGTTGTGCGGGTCCTGCCAGGGGCTCAGCCCGAGCACCGCGCACGCGGCGAGCGTCTGCTCCCGACCGATCTCCAACAGCGGACGCAGCAGCGGCACGCCGTCCAACTCCCGCCGGAGGGGCATTCCGGCCAACCCGCGTGGGCCGGCGCCCCGGGCGAGGGCGAGCAGCACCGTCTCCGCCTGGTCGTCGCGGGTGTGCCCGGTGAGCACCGCGACCGCGTTCTGCTGCCGGGCCACCTCGGTCAACGCCTGGTAGCGGGCCTCCCGGGCGGCCGCCTCCGGCCCGCCTGGACGCCCCGCCACCTCAACCAGGGCCACGGTCGCCGATGCGAACCCAACTTCCCGCGCCCAGGCGGCCACTGCCTCGGCGCGCTCCGCGGAGCCCTCCTGCAAGCCGTGGTCGACGGTGACGAGGCCCGCGGGTCTGCCCAGCCGAGGCGCCACGAACACGGTGGCCGCCGCAAGGGCGAGCGAGTCGGCACCCCCGGAGCACGCGACCAGCACCGGCCCGCCGGACGGCAGCCCGGTCAGGACGCGGCGGACCGCCACCCGGATCGCGGCCACCGGCGGGGCGAGCGCGGCCACCGGCGGGTTGTCAGCCAGCGGCCGGGATGGTGCCGGCCGGGCCGTGCACCCGCGCCACCCAGGCATCCGGGTCGCCCAACTCGGACAGCCGGGGCAGGGTGAGCGGCGAGTTGAAGATCGAGTTGAACCCGTCCATGCCGACCCGCTCCACCACGCCGTGCACGAACTTGCGCCCCTCGGCGTACTGGCGCATCTTGACGTCCACCCCGAGCAGCCGGCGGATCGCCTTCTCCAGCGGGTTGCCCGCCTCCCGGCGTCGGTTGAACGACGCGCGGATCCGCTCCACGCTCGGGATCACCTGCGGGCCGACGCCGTCCATGACGAACTCGGCGTGCCCCTCCAGCAGGGTCATCAACGCGGTGAGCCGGTCCAGAACGGCCCGCTGCGCCGGGGTCTGCACGATGTCCAGCACGCTGGTGCGGCTCTCCTGGTCACGGACCGCCTCGGACAGGGTGGCCACCCCGCGCCGCAGCCGCTCGACCAGATGCTCGCTCCCGCTGGACGAGGCGTCGACGAACGCCTGCACCTCGCTGAGGAAGTAGGCCCGCATCCACGGCACCGCGGTGAACTGGGTCCGGTGGGTGACCTCGTGCAGGCACACCCAGAGCCGGAAGTCCCGTGGGTCGGCGCCGAGCTTGCGCTCCACCTCGACGATGTTCGGTGCGACCAGCAGCAGTTGGCCCGGCTCAGCCGAGAAGACCTCGTACTGGCCGAGGACCCGGCCGGAAAGGTAGGCCAGCACGGTCCCGGCCTGCACCCCGGTCAGCCGAGACCCGATCGCCTCGGTCAACGCGCCCGGCTGCTTGTCGCCGGAGAGCCGGCTCACCAGCGGGGTGATCACCTCGCGGAGCCCGGCGATGTTGGTCGCGGCCCAGTCACGGCGATCGACCACCCGGACCGGTGGATGCGACACCTGCGCCCGCAGGCCCGTGTAGTCGGCCACGTGCCCGGCCGCCTCGTCGGTCAGCCGGCGCAGGTCGCCGACCACGTCAGTGGCCTCGGCGTACGACACCCGGGGGCCCGACTTGCTCAACGCCCCCGCGGTCGCGGCGGCCAGATCCCAGTCCACGAACTGCGCCATGGACCCACCGTACCCGCGCCGCGACACCCCGGCCCGGGCTCGCGCCCCCGATCGACGCCGATGGCAGCTCCGGTGGCGGCCGGAGACTCCGCCCGGCGACGGTCAGCGGCAGCCGCAGCCGGCCAACGCGGCGGTGATCCGGTCCAGCGCGGGTTGGGCTGTTTCCTTCCCGCCGGGCACCTTGTCAGTGAGCACCGCGAAGGTGAGCAGCCGGCCGTCGGCTGTGGTGACCAGGCCCGCGATGGAGTGCACGGCGGTCAGCGTGCCGGTCTTGGCCCGGACGGTGCCGGCCCCGGCGGCGGTGCCGGGGGCGTCGCGGTAGCGCTCGTTCAAAGTCCCGGACCAGCCGCCCACCGGCAGGCCACCGAAGACGCCCGCCAACTCCGGGTGGTCCGGGCTGGCCGCCAGCCGGACGAGGTCGGTCAGCAACGACGGGCTGATCCGGTTACGGCGGGACAGGCCGCTGCCGTCGGAGAGGGTGATCTCGTCGGCGGGCAGGCCCAGCTCGGCCACCTCCGCGTCCATCGCGGCGGCGCCCCCGTCGAATGAGGCCGGCTGGTTGCGGGCCAACGCGACCTGCCGGGCGAGCGCCTCGGCCACCAGGTTGTCGCTCTCGCTGATCATGATGTCGACCATCCGGATCAGCGGCGGAGACTGCACCACGCCCAACTCGGTGCCCGGTGCCGGGGTGCCACCGGCCGCGGCCTGGGCCGGAGCCGTGCCACGCTTCACGGCGTCGGCCGGCACGCCGAGCAGCCGGGCGAACGACTTGCCGGCGGCCAGGTCCGGCTCGGCGAACCGCGCGGCGGACCCGGGGTCGACGCCCGGGTCCCTGCGCGCGCCGTCGGTCATCAACGCGGTCACCGCGCCGCCAGACCCGCCGGTGGGGATGTCGGGGTCCCAGCCCGGGCCGAAGACCGGGCCGGAGTAGACCGTGCCGTCGACGATGACACTGGTCGGGGTGGCGCCGCCGAGCGCGGTGCGCACCTGGGCGGCCAGATCGTCGAGGCGCGCCGCTCCCGGGTAGTAGCCCTTCTTGTCGATCGCGAGGGTGGGGTCGCCGCCACCGACGATCACCACCTCGCCGGTCTTCGCACCGGCCACCGCCCGGGTGGGAATCCGGTAGCCGGGTCCCCGGGCTGCCAGCACCGTCACCGCGGTCGCCAACTTGGTCACCGAGGCGGGCACCGTGCCGTCGTCCGCCCCCTTCGCGAACAGCGTCTGGCCGGAGATCACGTCGGCCACCGAGACGTTCACCCGGTCACCCAGGGCAGCGGCAGCGACCAGCGGATCCAGCGCGGCACGAACCCCATCCGGGGTGGGCACCGGGGCGTTCGCGTCCGGGCCGGCCAGCACGTCCGACGGGTCGGGCTCCGGGGTCACAGCGGCGGCGCTCGGCGCGGACCCGGCGTCGTCGCCCAGCCACCCGGCGACCGGGCCCGGCCGGGTCACGACGACTCCGACGCCGGCGAGCACCAGCAGCAGCACGACGGCCAGCACCACCGGCAGCCGCCGCCGACGGCGCGGTGTGACGGGCGCGGGTGCCGGTGCGGCACCGGCGGGCGCGGGCAGCGCGGAGATCGGCGGACCCAGCGGTGGGACGCCGGCGGGGTCCGGGGCGGCCGGCGCGTGACCGGACGGTGGGCCGCCCGACACCGGACTGACCGGGACTGCGGCGCTGCCGCGCGGCGGGCCACCCGACGCCGGACTCACCGGAACCGCGGCGCTGCCGCGCGGCGGGCCACTCACCGGCCGATCACCGCCGACCACCGGGAAGCGCCCGGTGTTCGGGCTGGACGGGGCCGACCCGGCGAGCGGGCGCCATGGCAGCGGCGCAGGGCGCTCGGGCACCGTCTCCGGCGCCGGGGTCGCTGGCTCGGGAGCCTGTGGGAGGTGGGCCTCCGGCACCGGGACCCGCCCCGTGGCACCGCCGGAGCCGGATCGTCCGGTACCGTGCGCGGAGCCCCCGTCCGGGCGGTAGTGTGAATCTTCCCTCCCCACGACCCCCTCCTCCCCCAGCAAAAATCGGCTTGGGTGACACTACTTCGGTCCGAAGACTATGCGGCGGCCGGAGTCGGTGGGTGGGCATTCGCCTGTCCGGAGGGCCGCCAGTGGTTCCGTTAGCCAGCGTGGGCAGACGAGGGAGCGTGCAGATGGATTTCGACGTGACGGTTGAGATCCCCAAGGGTCACCGGAACAAGTACGAGGTGGACCACGCGACCGGCCGGATCCGGCTGGACCGCACCCTCTTCACGTCCACCCAGTACCCGGCCGACTACGGGTTCATTGAGGGCACCCTGGGCTTGGATGGCGATCCGCTGGACGCTCTCGTGCTGGTGCCCGAGCCGACCTTCCCGGGCTGCCTGATCCGCTGCCGCACCATCGGCATGTTCCGGATGACCGACGAGAAGGGCGGGGACGACAAGGTCCTCTGCGTGCCCTACGAGGACCCTCGCCAGGAGCACCTGCGCGACATCCACCACCTCGGCGAGTTCGACCGGCTGGAGATCCAGCACTTCTTCGAGGTGTACAAGGACCTGGAGCCCGGCAAGTCGGTGGAGGGCGCGACCTGGGTCGGCCGCACCGAGGCCGAGGCCGAGGTCCACGCCTCCTACCAGCGGGCCAGGGACGCCGAGGCGCGTGGCGAAGCCGCGCACTGACGACTGCTGACGTGCCGGGCCCGAGGGTCGCTCACCCGAGCAGCCCCCGGGCCCGGTCGTACAGGTCGAGCACCGCGCAGGCGATCGGCACCACGGCGACCACCAGGGCCGTGTCGGTGAGGTCCGCGACCCTCCCGAGGTACGGCGAGACCGGTCGGCGGGCGTACCCGGTGCCGCCGGCGACGGCCACCAGGGCCAGCGCCGCCCCGCCGAGGACCAGCGCCAACTGCCCGGCGTCGTCGGCCCGGTCGACCAGCACCGCGCCGAGCACCGCGTAGCCGGCCAGCCCGGCGAGCACCGTCGGCACCCGGTGCCGCAGCGCCACGAACAGCCGCGACCGCAGCAGCAGCACGGCCGACGTGACCGCCACGAGCACCCGACCGGCCGTTCCGCCGGCAACCCCGAGTACGACCGCCGCGGCCACCGCCAGCAGGGCGTGCCCGATCAACATCCCGGTGAGCATCTCCTCGGTGCGGGCCACTGCGGCGTGTACGCGGCTTCGGTCCGGCAGGTCCCGGGCTCGCTCCGGCTCTTCCGCAGGGGTCGAGGTCGGCAGGGTGATGGGCGGCAAGGGCAGCTTGCCCAGCCGGATGGCCAGCAGCGGGATCACGCCGACGGCGAAGACCAGTGCGCTGAGCAGCACCGCCGCTGTGCCGGCCGGGGTGAGCAGCAGCCCGCCGAGCGCGGCTCCGGCGCCGATCAGGCCGACCGTGACACCGGCTACGAAGACCCGCAGCCGGCTGGCCACCCCGAGCAGGCCGATCAGCGCCACCAGCAGCAGCGCCACCGAGCCGGCCAGCAGCTCGGCAGCGCCCACCCAGCGGGCCGGCCCGAACGGCCCGATCGGGTCGCCGGAGCCGACCGCGAGGGCACCGGCCGTGAACGCGTACGGCAGCGCGTAGCCGCCGAGGGTCGCCCCGGCGGTGCCGTCGCCGTTGGCACGGGAGGCCACCGTGCCGGCCACGGTGAGCAGCAGCGCGACCACGCCGGCCGCCAGCCAGCCAGCGCGGTGCGTCGGGCCACCGGCGAGCAGAGCGAGCAGCCCGACGGAGAGCGGCACGGCGGCACCGGCCAGGCCGACGGTCCGGGTGGCGGTGGGCGACCAGGCGCCGCCACGGCGGCGGGCACCGTCGGCGATCGCCTCGATCACGTCGTCGTACTCCAACTCGGGCCAGTGCGCGCGGGCCGGCACCAGGTGCAGCACCTCACCGTCGCGGACCCCCTGTGGCAGGAGCGCCTGGGCGGTCGCCAGCAGGGCACCGTCGGTACGGCGCAGAACCCAACCGCCATGCTGCTCGCCGTCGTCGGCCAGCCCCTCGCCTGCGTGCCGGAGCACGTCGGGCAGCAGCTCGGCCAGGGGCACCTGCTCCGGCAGGGCGACGTCCACCCGTCGGTGCGGCGCGCTGATGGTGACGCGGGCCAGCCCGGTAGTCATCGACTGGTCTCCATATCGAGGGGGATCGGAGGCTGCGCGGACGACAGGACTTTACCTACCATGAGCCAGGCTCGGGTTACCCAGCGCTGTCAGGAGGCCGAGTGTCCACCGTCGTCATCAAGCGTCCGCCGCGTCGACCAGCACCGGAGATCCCCGCCGGCGAACTGCCGGTCGAGGCGCCGCCGGAGATCCCCGTGGTGACCGGCGGGCGATGGCAGCAGATGTTCATGCTGCTGCCCATGCTCGGCGGCACGGTGGCGATGGCGATGATGTTCGGCCGGGGCGGCGGCGCCTACTCGTACGTGGTGGGCGGGATGTTCGGGCTCTCGTCGTTGGCGATGCTGGTGACCTCCTGGGGCAGCGCCTCCGGCACCCCGAAGAAGTCCGAGATGATGGCCGCCCGCAGGGAGTACCTGCGCCACCTGGCCACGCTGCGGCGGCGGGTCCGGCGGACCGCCGGACAGCAGCGGGACGGGCTCTACTACCGGCACCCGGACCCGGGCGGACTCTGGTCGACCGTGGACAGCCACCGGGTCTGGGAGCGGCGACCCGCCGATCCGGACTTCGCGGTGGTGCGAGTCGCTGTCGGGCCACAGACCCTGGCCACCCCGCTCGTTCCCCCGGTGACCCGGCCGCTGGAGGAGCTGGAGCCGATGACCGCCGGCGCGCTGCGCCGCTTTCTGGACGCGTACTCCGTGGTGCCGGACCTGCCGGTGGCGCTGTCGCTGCGCAGCTTCGCCCGGGTGCACGTGCGGCCCGCCGGCCGCCCCGGCGGCACTGGCCCGACCACCAGCCGGCCACCCACCGGCGACCCGGCGGCGCAGGCGCTCGTCCGGGCCGTGCTGACCCAACTGGCCGTCTTCCACGCCCCCGACGAGCTGCTCGTCGCGGTCTGCGCAGGGCCGGAACGCCGGACCTGCTGGGAGTGGGTGAAATGGCTCCCGCACGCCCACCATCCCGGCCGCACCGACGCGCTCGGCCCGGTACGGCTGGTCACCAGCTCCGCCGCCGAGCTGGAACGGCTGCTGGCCGACGTGCTGGCCAGCCGGTCCCGGTTCAGCCCGACCGGCCCGGCCACCGACGGTCCGCACGTGGTGGTGGTCCTCGACGGGGGTGACCTGACCGGCGCCAGTGACCTGACCGGTGACGGCGGCATCGACGCGGTCACCGTGCTGGATCTGGACACCCCGCCGCCTCGGCTGCTCGACCGGTACGCCCTGCTGCTGGAGTTGCACGGCCGGCGGCTGCACTCGTGGTCGTCCGATGGCCACGCCGAGGTGGGCAGCGCCGACCAGCTCGACCTCGTCGACGCCGAGGCGATCGCCCGACGGTTGGCGCCGCTACGGCTCGCTGGTACGGCACGCGGGCCGGACGCCCCGCTCCAGGCCGACCTGGGCCTTCCCGAGCTGCTCGGTCTCGGCGACCCGGAGAGCTTCACGGCCGAGCAGGGCTGGCTGCCGCGCTCGGCACGGGACCGGCTGCGGGTCCCCATCGGGGTGGGCGCGGACGGCGGTGCCATCGAGCTGGACCTCAAGGAGTCCGCCCAGGACGGGATGGGCCCGCACGGCCTGCTCATCGGGGCGACCGGTTCCGGCAAGTCCGAGTTGCTCCGCACACTGGTGCTGGGGCTGGCCGCCACGCACAGCTCCGAGCAGCTCAACTTCGTGCTGGTCGACTTCAAGGGCGGTGCCACCTTCGCCTCGTTCGACCGGCTGCCGCACACCGCTGCCGTGATCACCAACCTGGCCGACGCGTTGCCCCTGGTCGACCGGATGGTCGACGCGATCAACGGGGAGCTGGTCCGCCGCCAGGAGCTGCTGCGGCGCGCCGGCAACTTCGCCAGCGTGCGCGACTACGAGCGGGCCCGGGCGGCCGGCAGCCCACTGGCCCCGCTGCCGTCGCTGCTGCTGATCTGCGACGAATTCTCCGAACTGCTCTCCGCCAAGCCCGACTTCATCGACCTGTTCGTGCAGATCGGCCGGCTGGGCCGGTCACTCGGCGTGCACCTGCTGCTCGCCAGCCAGCGGCTGGAGGAGGGACGGCTCCGCGGGCTGGACACCCATCTCTCGTACCGGATCGGGTTGCGTACCTTCTCCGCGCTGGAGTCCCGCACCGTCCTCGGGGTGCCGGACGCGCACGAGCTGCCTCGCTCGCCGGGCCATGGCTACCTGCGCAGCGGCACCGATCCGCTGGCCCGGTTCAAGGCCGCGTACGTCTCGGGTGCCGTCCGCCGTCGGACCACGACGGCCGGCGTCACCGCCGAGGGGGGCGCACGGCTGCTCACCTTCACCACCCACGTCGTGCCGGTGCCCGAGCCGGTCACCCCGGTGGTGCCTGCCGTGGTTGAGGAGGAGGGCAGAGAGACGCTGCTCGACCTGCTGGTGGACCGGCTCGTCGGGCAGGGCCCGCCGGCGCATCAGGTCTGGCTCCCGCCGCTCGGTCAGCCGCCGGCCCTGGACGAACTGCTCGGCCCCGTCGAGGTGGACCCGAAGCGCGGGCTCACCGTGGGCAACCCGGAGCTGCACGGGGCACTCGGAGTGCCGCTGGCCGTTGTGGACAAACCGTTGGAGCAGCGCCGGGACCTGCTCTGGCTGGCGTTGGACGGGGCAGCCGGGCACGTCGCGGTGGTTGGTGCGCCGCAGAGCGGCAAATCCACCGCGCTGCGCACGCTGATCTGCGCGCTGGCGCTCACCCACACCCCGGCCGAGGTGCAGGTCTACTGCCTCGACTTCGGCGGCGGCGGGCTGGCCGCGCTGCGCGACCTCCCGCATGTGGGCGGGGTGACCGGTCGTGCCGACCCGACCGCCGTACGACGCACCGTCGGCGAGATGACCACCCTGCTGGCCGATCGGGAGCGCCGCTTCGCGGAGCTGGGCGTGGAGTCGATGGCCGCGTACCGACAGCGCCGGTCCGCAGCCGGTACGGCCAGCCAGCCGGGCGCCGATCCGTTCGGCGACGTGTTCCTGGTGATCGACGGTTGGAGCACCGTCCGCGGCGAGTACGACGACCTGGAGCCACTGGTCACCGATCTGGCCACCCGGGGCCTGTCGTACGGGCTGCACGTGGTCGCCACCGCGCTGCGCTGGCTGGATTTCCGCCCGGCGATCCGGGACCTGTTCGGCTCCCGGCTGGAGTTGCGCCTCGGCGACCCGTCCGACTCGCTGGTGGCCCGGCGTGCCGCCGCGAACGTGCCCGAGCGCTCCGGCCGAGGGGTGACCGCGGAGGGGCTGCACTTCCTCACCGCGCTGCCCCAGCTCGCCGTCGCCAGCGGGGACACCGCCGACCTGGTCAAGCGGGTCGCCGACGGGTGGGCGGGTGCTCCGGCGCCCCGGGTCCGGCTGCTCCCGCCGGTGCTGCCGTACGCCGATCTGGACCTCGCCGCGACGACCGGGCTGCGGCTGCCGATCGGGATCGCGGAGGCGGACCTGCGTCCGGTGCTGCTCGACTTCGCCACCGAGCCACATTTCGTGGTCTTCGGCGACTCGGAGTGCGGCAAATCGTCGTTCCTGCGCGCGCTGGCCACGTCGATCATCACCCGGTTCACTCCCGAGCAGGCCCGGGTGATCCTGGTCGACTACCGGCGCAGCCTGCTCGGTGCCATTGAGACGCCACACCTGATCGGGTACGGCACCGCTGCCGCGCACACTGCCGACCTGGTCGAGTCGGCCGTCGGTTACCTGGAGCGGCGGGCTCCCGGGCCGGAGGTCACCCCGCAGCAACTGCGTGACCGGTCCTGGTGGTCGGGGCCCGAGCTGTTCGTGCTCGTGGACGACTACGACCTGGTGGCGGCCGGGCCGGCCAACCCGTTGCGTGCGCTGGAGGAGCACCTGCCGCACGCCCGCGACGTCGGGCTGCACCTGGTGCTGGCCCGCCGATCCGGTGGAGCGGGCCGCGCCCAGTACGAGCCGATCGTGCAGCGGCTGCGGGAGCTGTCCACCGCCGGTCTGGTGATGGCGGGCAGCCCGGAGGAGGGCGCACTCGTCGGGCCGGTGCGGCCCGGGCCGCTGCCACCGGGACGCGGCCGGCTGGTCACCCGACGAGAGGGCGTACGCCTCGTTCAGCTCGCACAATTGCCGCCGCCATGACGTGACTCGCCGGTTCTTCCCGTGACGGGTGGGGAAACCGGTAATCTCCGATCGTCATGGTTCCGTCGGGATGAATGGCTGGGGATGTGACTGGGGTGCGGCACAGCGGTCCGTCAGCGGCCCGGCGGGCGACCGGCCGGGCGCTGCTCGGTGTGGCCGCGGCGCTCGCCGTCGTGGCGCCGACCGCGGCTACCGTGCCTGTCGCCGTGCCCACCAATGGGGGACAGCTCGCCGGCGCGCCGATGGCGTTCGCCCCCGGCGACACCGTCGCCCGCACGGATCAGGTTCGCGACGAGCAGTGGCAGCTCGACGAGTTGCAGGCCGAGACGGCCTGGCGCAGCTCGACGGGCCGAGGTGTGACCGTCGCGGTGGTCGACTCCGGAGTGGACGGCACCCATCCCGACCTGGTCGGCCAGGTGCTGCCCGGCCGGGACCTGGTCGGCCCGGACGGCGGTGCGGGCCCGGATCCGGTGGGGCACGGCACCACGGTCGCCGGCCTGATCGCCGGGCGCAAGGACGACAAGCGGGGCGTGGTCGGTCTGGCGCCGGACGCCCGGATCCTGCCGGTCCGGGTGCTCGACGAGGAGAACCGCTACGACGACGCGTTGATCGTCGCCCAGGGGGTCCGCTGGGCGGTCGACAACGGCGCCCGCGTGATCAACCTGTCGTTGGGCGGCAGCGGCGACAGCCCGGCCCTGGCCGCGGCCCTGGACTACGCGTTCGCCCGGGACGTGGTCGTGGTCGCCTGCACCGGCAACCTGGCCACCTCCAGCAGCACCAAGGTCTGGTATCCGGCCCGTGAGCCGGGTGTGATCGCGGTCGCCGGCCTCGAGCGCAGCAGCGACAACCTGTGGTCCGGGTCGATCACCGGCCGGGCGACGGTGCTCACCGCCCCCGCCAGCGGGCTGGTCGGCGCCAAGCCCCCCACCGGGTACTGGCGGGTGCAGGGCACCAGCTTCGCCGCACCACTGGTGGCGGCCACCGCCGCGCTGGTCCGGTCCCGCTATCCGCAGATGCCCGCGGGTGAGGTCGTCAACCGGTTGCTGGCCACCGCCCGCGACCTCGGCCCGACCGGGCGGGACGACCGCTTCGGGTACGGGGTGGTTGACCCGGTCGCCGCGCTGACCGCTCAGGTGCCGCCGGTGACCGTCAACCCGTTGGACGATCAGACGTCGCCGGGCGTGATTGGCTTCGGCCCGGCTCCCGGCTCGGCCGACGACGATGCGGTGTCCGGTGCCGGCAGCGACCCGCTCGGTCTTGCCGCACCCCGACAGCAGAGCCGGTGGACGGCGCGGGCGGCGGGCGGCCAGGACACGTCCGCACCGGAGCAGGTGTGGACCGTTGTCGCGCTCCTCGTCGTCCTGGTCGGCGGCGCCGCCTTCATGGTGCGCCGATTTCGCCAGCGGACCCGTTGACCGCAGCCCACCGGCAGGCCTGACGGGCCACCCGGCCGGGTAGAACCGACCCATGAGTACGCATCGGCCGCCCACTCTCGCCTCTGCCGGCCAGCCGTCCTGGCGGCACCGCCGCCTCGACCCGGACCATTCGCTGGGTCTGCGGCTGACCTTGGCCGCGACGGCGGCGTTCCTGGTGCTGGTGCCTTTCGCGCTGCTCGCGCTGCTGGTGCTCGGCGCCTGGGCACCGCTGCACCGGTTGGACGGGGCTGTCACCGACGCGCTGCACGGGTACGCCCTCGACCACCCGGCCTGGGTCACGGTGATGCGGATCTGGAGCGAGGTGTTCGCGCCGATGCCGCTGCGCGCCGTCGCCCTGCTCGTAGTGATCTGGCTGCTGCGCCGGGGAGCCCGTCGGCTGGCCCTGTGGGCGGCCACCACCATGGTCGTCGGTGGGTTGTTCGGTCCGCTGCTCAAGCTGCTCGTCGGCCGGGACCGGCCGGAGCTGCTGGACCCGGTGGCACGGGCCGCCGGCTACTCGTTCCCCTCCGGGCACGCGCTGAACGCCACCCTGGCCGCCGGGGTGCTGCTGCTGGTGTTCCTGCCGTACGTGGGGCGAGGAGCAGCGCGGGTCGCGCTCTGGGTCGCCGCGGTGCTCCTCACCGTGGTGACAGGGCTGAGCAGGGTGACGCTCGGCGTGCACTTCACCAGCGACGTGCTGGGCGGCTGGCTGCTCGGTGTGGCGGTGGTCGCGGCGACCACCGCGGCGTTCACCAGTTGGCGGGCGCACACCGGCCTCCGGTCGGTCCGTCCGGCCCGCGACGGTGTCGCTCCCGAAGTCGAGCGGCACCCGGGAGCGGCCTGAGGCGTGACGACGAGGTCGGCCGGGTACTGGGCGACGCATGTCCGACACGGTGCTCCAGATCGTCCGGCGGGTGCTGCTGCCGGTGTCCCTCCTGCTCGGCGTCATGGTGCTGCTCGGGGTGCTGGTCACCCGGGTGTTGGCCCGGACCTGGCCGTTCACCGTGGAGGACGCGGTGAACCGGGAGTTCGCCGCCGACCGCACCGGCGGCTGGAACGACGTCTCACTGGTGTTCAGCACGCTGGCCAGCACCCAGATGATCGTCGTTGTCACCGTGCTGGTGGCGCTGGCGCTGCGGCTCTGGCTGAAGCGCTGGCGGGAGCCGCTGTTCCTGTGCGCGGCCGTGACCGCCCAGGCGCTGGTGTTCCTGCTGACCACCCTGGCGATCGACCGACGGCGGCCGGCGGTGGAGCACATGGATGTCTCGCCACCCACGTCGAGCTTCCCGTCCGGGCACACCTCCGCGGCGGTGGCGCTCTACGTAGGCATCGCCGTGCTGATGGCGCTGCGGGTACGGAGCACCGGGGCGAAGGTCGCCTGGTGGACGCTGCTGCTGATGGTGCCGCTGGGGGTGGCGCTGACGCGGATGTATCGGGGAATGCACCACCCGAGCGACGTGGTGGCGTCCTTCCTCAACGGCGGCACCTGCGTCGCGATCATGGCCCGCGCGGTGCTGGACCGAGGGCTGCGGTGGGGGCGGGCGAAGCTGCCGACCGTTGGGCGACCTGCCGTGCCGGCCGGAAGCTGACCCTACGGGGCGCTCAGGTGCACTCGCCGGTGGCGACCTGCCGGTTACGTTCGGCACCGGTCAGCGCCACCGGACGGGCCTCGGCCGCGGTCACCGCGAAGCCGGTGTTCGGGTCATCGGCCGCCGCCGCGAAGATCACACCGAGCACCAGGCCGTTGGCGGAGAGCAGCGGGCCGCCGGAGTTGCCGCTGCGGACCAGCGCCCGGATCGTGTAGATCTCCCGGGTGACGTCACCGGAGGAGTAGATGTCCGGCCCCTTGATCCGGTCGACGTCGCGGATCCGCGCCGACTGCGCGTTGTAGGGGCCGTCGAGCGGGAAGCCGAGCACGATGGCGTCGGAGCCGCTGCCCGCGTTGCCGGCGGCGAACCGCAGGGACGGGCCGGGCAGACCGGGCACGAGCAGCACGGCCAGGTCCCGGTCCGGGTCGTAGACCACCACCTTGCCGTCGTACCGCTCGCCACCCAACTCCACGGCGACCGAGCGGGTGCCGGCGACGACGTGCGCGTTGGTCATCACCCGGTCGTCGGCGTACACGAAGCCGGAACCCTCGATGCGGCGGGAACAACTGGGCGCGGAGCCGAGCACCTTGACGACCGACCGCTGACCGTTGACCACCACCTGGGAGCCGGCCAGCGCCGGGTCGGGCGGGTCGACCTGTCGGGCCCGGGTGGGCGCGAGGTCACCGAAGACGTCCGGGAACCCGTTGGTGTCGACGGTGTCCTCAAGCGCGGTGGAGAGCCGGTGGGCCTGCTCCGGCAGGACCTGGTTGACCACCGTGATCAACGCGCTGTTGCGCACCGAGGCGGCGAGCCAGGGCACCGAGGACGAGCCGAGCGGCACAGCGACCAGCCAGGCGAGCAGGAGAACCGCGAACAGCGAGACGAACGCCCCACCGACGTCGTCGATCCGTTTACCCACGTCGCTGGTGATCGTCTTACGTAGGTGCGAGCCGAGCCAGCCGGCAAGCGCCTGCCCCACCACTGCCAGCCCGAAGATCGCCACCAGCGAGATCAGCACCCGGGTGCCGGCGTCCGCGAACTGCCGCGCGAGCAGCGGCCCGAGCTGGAGGCCCAGCAGCAGACCCAGGAAGAAGCCGGAGAGCGACGTGATGCCGATGACGAAGCCCTGGCGGTATCCGCTGATCGCGAACACGAGCATGAGCAGCAGCAGGACGAGATCCACGACGGACACGGGTCAAGCGTACGGGCAGTGCGCCCGCCAGATGACCATCGCTTGCCGAAGGTGACCGTGCGGTCAGCGCAGGGCGGTCTCGTCGGCCTCGTCGGTGCCGGCGGACGGCGCTGGGGTCGCCCCAGTGGGCGGTAGCTCCACCACCCGGTCACGCGGCCACGGCCGGGCCCAGCCGCCCATCTCCAGCAGGGTGGACAGCACGCCGGCGGTGAAGCCCCAGACCAGCATTCCGCGCGCCGAGAACGCCGGCCCGATCCAGCCGCTGGGGTGCCGGACCCGCATCCGGTTGGCGGGGTCGACCAGCTCGCTGACCGGCAGCCTGGCCACGTGTGCCACCTCGGCCGGCTCCCGGGAGTGCACGGGGTGCGGGTCGTGCCACCAGGCCAGCACAGGTGTGACCACGAAGTCGCTGACCGGGATCCACAGTTTCGGCAGCTCGGCCAGCACGGTCACGCTGGCCGGATCGAGGCCGACCTCCTCGTTGGCCTCGCGCAGGGCGGTGGCGCGGACGTCGGCGTCCTCCGGGTCGGCCGCGCCACCGGGGAAGGCCGGCTGGCCGGCGTGGTTGCGCAGGGTGGCGGCGCGTTGCAGGACCAGCACGTCGGGGCCGACACCGGGCTGCTCGCCGAGCAGCACCAGCACGGCGCTCTCCCGGCCACCCTCCGCCGGGGTGGTGAGCCGGGTGAAGTCCTCGGCGCGGGCGGTGCCCAGCCGGGTCAACAACGGCTCGATCCACTCGGGGGGTCGGTCGGTCACGCCGGCACCGCCAGGCCGAGGTGCTCGCGGACCAGCTCGGCGAGCCGGGCGTCGTCGAGGGCGCCGGTGGCGTCGATGTGCCGGATCCGACCGTTGGCGTCGACGAAGAGGGTCAGTGGGATGGCGTTGCGCTTCAGCTCGCGTTGCAGCGCCTCGCCCTGGTCGACCAGGATCGGAAACCGGACGCCGAAGTCCTCGCCGATGGACTGGGCGCCGCCGCGGCTGTCCCGGCTGTTGACGCCGACCACCTGGAGCTGACCGGTGGCCCGCTCGCTGAGCCGCTGGAAGGCGGGCAGTTCCTTGCGGCACGGCGGGCACCAGGAGGCCCAGATGTTGATCACGGCCGGACCAGCGACGGACCGCAGCGCGACCGGGGCGCCGCCGGTGAAGCAGGACAGGGTCAGCTCCGGCAGCGCCTCACTGCCAGGTGTCGTCGACGTGCCCGAGCCGGGTGTGGCGGGGGCCGCCGTGCCGGTGCCGGGCGACGCGGCGGGCGGCGTGCCCAGCGCGGCACAGTCCCGGAAGGGCGATGGACGCTCGGCGGCGGCCGGCTTCGGCGTGGGGTCGTCGTCGGCCGTGCCTCCGGTGCAGCCGGCGACGACCAGCAGCAGCGGCAGAACAAGGAGGGCGAGGCGGCGGTTCACGGCACCTCCGCGGCGACCGCCTGCGCGGGCACCAGCTCCGGGTCGACTCCGGCCGCCACCGCGAGGTCGCGCGCCCGGGGGCCCTTGAGCAGCTTGGCGGCGGCTGCCGGCTCGGTCGGCCCGGTGCCGTACGAGGGGCAGAGTTTCGCGAGCGTGCACGCACCGCAGGCCGGCTTGCGGGCGTGGCAGACCCGTCGCCCGTGGAAGATGATCCGGTGCGACAGCATGGTCCAGTCGCGCTTGTCGTACAGCGCGCCGACCGCGTGCTCGATCTTGACCGGGTCGGTCTCGGTGGTGAGCTGCCACCTGTGGACCAGCCGCTGGAAGTGCGTGTCGACGGTGATGCCGGGGACGTCGAAGGCGTTGCCCAGGATCACGTTGGCGGTCTTGCGGCCGATGCCGGGCAACGTGACCAGGTCGACGAGCCGGCCGGGGACCTGGCCGTCGTACCGGTCGAGAAGGGCCTGCCCGAGTTTGAGCAGCGAGTCGGTCTTGTTGCGGTAGAAGCCGGTGGGCCGGATCAGCTCCTCCATCTCGCCCCGGTCGGCACCGGCGTACGCGGCGGCGCTCGGGTAGCGGGCGAAGAGCTTCGGCGTGACCTCGTTGACCTTCTTGTCCGTGCATTGCGCGGACAGAATCGTGGCGACGGCCAACTCCAGGGCGTTGGAGTGGTCCAGTTCACAATGCGCGTCGGGGTGCGTCTCGGCCAGCATCCGGCCGATCTTGCGGGCACGGCGTTTGCGCCCGAGGTCGGTCTCGCTGGCACCGGGAGGACTACTGGTCACGACGGTCAGCCTACGTCGCGCCCCGGACGTTCCTGTTCGGGTCAGCCGCCGGCTGGCGGGGAGATCTTGCCCTGCCCGTCGAACCGGGCGCCGCCCTTCGGGAAGTCGCTGCGGCTCAACTCGCCGATCAGGCCCAGGCCCCGGTCGTCCGGGTCCATCGTCGGCTTGCCGGCGTCGTTCATGTACGTCGAGGTGAACGAGCCGCCGGCCCAGGTGCCGTCCGGTTTGAGCGACACCTTCAGCACTCCGCCCCAGCCGAGTCGGCCGTCGTTGTTCAGCGAGTTACCGCCACCGGCGAAGTTGCCCAGGCTGTACGCGATCAACCGGCCCTTGTAGAACTCCATGCCGCGCAGCACGTGCGGCCCGTGCCCGACGATCAGGTCGGCGCCCGCGTCGATCATGGCGTGGGAGAACTTGATGGGGTCGCCCCGGTTTTCACCGAGGAACATCTCGGTGCCCGGCTTGACCCGGGTCTGCGCGACACCCTCGCCGCCCATGTGCACCTGCACGACGACCAGGTCGCCCATGGTGGCCGCCTTGGCAATCACCGTCTTCGCCTTGGCGATGTCGACCAGGCTGTTGGACCACACGTACGACGAGAAGCCGGCAATGGCGACCTTGACGCCCTTGACGTCGACGACGGTGATCTGGTCCGGCGCGCCGGTGTGCTCCAGGTCGTACTTCTCCAGCGCCTTCTGGGTGTTCTCGTAGCCCTTCGGCCCGTAGTCGTAGCCGTGGTTGTTGGCCTGGTTGAGCACGTCGAAGCCGGCGTCGCGCAGGTGTGCGGCGTACTCCGGTGGTGCCCGGAACTGGAAGCAGCGGGTGGAGTTGGCCCCGCACTTGCCGGTGCCGGTGTCCACCGTCAGCGGCTCCTCCAGGTTGCCCATCACCAGGTCGGCCTTGAGCGCCTCGGTGACCGAGGTGAAGAAGCCCTTACCGCCGCCGGCCGGCAACCGGCTCGGCGCGTTGCCCATGATGATGTCGCCGGTGGCGGAGAGCGAGATCGCGCCACCCGCACCGGAGGCCGCGGGCCCGGTGGCCTTCGGGCCGGCCGTGGACACGGGCGCGCCGGTGCCACCACCTCCGGCGCCGGGCTGCCAGACGGGGGCTTCGCCGCCGGAGTCGGCACAGCCGGCGGTGAGCAGGGCGGCCAGCAGCGCGGCGAAGCCGAGGGCGACGCGGCGAGGCGGGCGGGACGCGAGGGGGGCGGCAGCATACATCGCTCGCGACCCTACCGGGCCGCAAACGCGCCGACGACGGCCGATCGGTTGGAAGTTCAGCCGGGCTGCTGCTCGGACCAGGGCACGACCGTCCCGGTTCCCCCGGCAAGCACCGCAGCGTGCACCGCTCGGGCGAGCGGCGCACCCCAGGTCGAGCGCGGCCCGCCGTACACGGCCTCCGGTCCGTCCACCGGGCACAACACGGTGACCGAGTCGGTCGGGGTGCCGGTCCCCGGCAACCCCAGCTCCCGGATCGCCTGGGTCTTCGCCTCGGTGGCGGTGGCCACCGCGTTGACCAGTGCCGAGTCGGCGAGCCGAGCCGGCACGTACACCACGATGTTGACCGTGCCGACGCGCTGGGCTAGGGCGGCCGGAGCCGGCGACGCCGCGAGCACCGGCGTGCCGAGCCCGACCGTCACCCAGGCCCGCACCCCGGTGTCGGTCCGCGCCACCACCTCGGTCACATCGACGCCGGTCAGCAGGCCAACCCCGGGCCCGTCGAGGGCCAGGTCCGCGGCGAGCGCCACCAGGTGCGCAGCGGGGTCGTCCCGGTCGTACGACATGGGTACGGTCGCGTTCAACACCCAGCGCCGGACCCCGATGCCACCGCCCAGCGGGCCACTGCTGACCGCCCGCAGGGGCACGTCCGCACGCCAGACGAGCAGCGGAATATCGCGCCCATCCTCGGCGCGGCTGGTCAGAGTCGGCTCGCTTAGCACGTCGGGCAGGTTACGCCCACCGATCAAGATTCCAGGGGCGACCTCTGATTCATGCTCACGTGCGCCTAGACTTGGCGGCGCGCGAGGGGATCAGCGGACGGCGGACCCGCCGACGGACGGCACGCGTAACCGGAGGTGCGCGATGGACGAGGTACTTGCCCGCAGCGGGATCTTCCAGGGTGTTGACCCGGAAGCTGCCGAGGCGCTCGCCAAGGAGATGGAGACGATCGAGGTCCGCAAGGGCGAGATCGTCTTCAATGAGGGCGAGCCCGGTGACAGCCTCTATATCCTGCTGTCCGGGAAGATCAAGGTTGGTCGCCGCGCAGCGGACGGCCGGCAGAACCTGATCGCGGTGATGGGGCCGTCGGACATGGTCGGTGAGCTGTCGCTCTTCGACCCCGGTCCACGTACGGCGACCGCCACCGCGGTGACTGACACCCGGCTGGTGCGACTGCGCAAGCAGGCGCTGCGGCCCTGGCTGAACAACCGCCCGGAGATCGCCGAGCAGTTGCTCCGGGTGCTCGCCCGGCGGCTGCGCCGGACCAACGACTCGCTCGCCGACCTGATCTTCACGGATGTGCCGGGTCGGGTCGCCAAGAACCTGCTCCAGATGGCCGGCCGGTTCGGCACCCGTGACGGCGGCGTGCTGCGGGTGACCCACGACCTCACCCAGGAGGAGATCGCCCAGCTCGTTGGCGCCTCTCGGGAGACGGTCAACAAGGCGCTGGCCGACTTCGCTTCGCGCGGCTGGCTGCGGCTGGACGGCAAGAGCATCATCATTCTGGACCCGGAGCGCCTCGCCCGTCGCGCCCGCGTCTGAGCAGCACGTCCCGTCCCCGCCTCCCGTCACCGACGGGAGGCGGGGCGTTTTTTGTCTGCCCGGCGCAGAATCGCTGGGCCTGAGGCAGCGCCAGCGGTGAGGGTGGGGCCATGGTGAACAGGGTTGCCGTGCTGTCCGACATCCATGGCGTACTGCCCGCACTGGAGGCCGTGCTGGCCGAGCCGGACGTCGCCACCGCCGATCTGATCGTGCTCACCGGCGACATCGCGGCCGGCCCACAGCCGGTCGAGGTGCTGGACGTGCTCGCCGGCCTCGGCGATCGCGTCTGCTGGGTGGGCGGCAACGCCGACCGCGAACTGGTCGAGGCGCGGGCCGGCCGGCCCGCGTCGATCGAGGTGTCCGACTGGGCGGCCGGGCAGCTCCGTGACGACCAGCTGGCCCGTCTCGCCGCGCTGCCGGCGACGGCGACGTTCGAGATCAACGGGCTCGGCACGACGCTGTTCTGCCACGCCACACCCCGCGACGACGAGGAGGTCGTGCTCGTCGACTCCCGGATGGAGCGCTGGGCGGAGGTGTTCGCCGGCCTCCCGGCCGAGGTTTCGACGGTGGTCTGCGGTCACACCCACATGCCCTTCACCCGGCTGGCCGACCGGCGCCTGGTGGTCAATCCGGGCAGCATCGGCATGCCGTACGGGGGTGTGGGTGCGTGGTGGGCACTGCTCGGGCCGGGCGTTCAGCTGCGCCGTACCGTCTTCGACGTGGACGCGGCCTGCGCCCGGGTGGCGACGGAGTCGGCCTTCTCCGACGCCGCCGCCTGGGCCGACGAGTACCTGCGCTCCCAGCACAGCGACGCCGACGCACTGGCCGCCTTCGGCCCCCGCGACGGCCGCTGACCCCTCCGCCCCGCCGACACCCACAGAGAGACAGCCACGCCCAGGGACAGAAAAAGTCAGTCTTGACTGTTTGTTTCGCAGGCGGCAGGCTGTCCCGCATGCCAGCCGCATCGACCCGTGTCCCGCAGCAGGAACGCAGCCGCGCCACCCAGGCCCGGCTGCTGGAGGCGACCGTCGACTGCCTGATCGAGCACGGCTGGTCCGGCACCACCACCACGGTCGTCGCGGCGCGGGCCGGCGTCTCACGCGGCGCTCAGCTGCACCACTACCCGACGAAGGCCACCCTGGTCACGGCCGCCGTCGCTCATCTCGCCGAGCGACGGGCCGACGAGTTGCGCACCGAAGCCGAGGCGTTGCCGGCCGGGCCACAGCGGCTGGACCGGGTCATCGACCTGCTCGGCGCCGCGTTCACCGGGCCGCTCTTCGTGGCCGCGCTCGAACTCTGGGTCGCCGCCCGCACGGACCGAGAGCTTCGCGACGCACTGATGCCGCTGGAGGCGATGGTCGGCCGGGAGATGCACCGACTCACCGTCGCCCTGCTCGGCGTCGACGAGCGCCGACCCGGCGTCCGCGAAGCGGTGCAGGCCACCCTCGACCTGCTCCGCGGGCTTGGAGTGGCCAACCTGCTCAGCGACGACTCGGCCCGCCGTACCGCCCTGTTGACCACCTGGAAGCGCCAGCTCGCCGCCCTGCTCACGCCCTGACCGCTGGCCGCACCGGCCACCACCGACCGGAGGCACCATGGTCGACCTCACCGACCTGCTCGCGGATCTGGCCGCCGAGTCCGCCCAACTGGATGCCCTGGTGGCACCTCTGTCGGCGGCCGACTGGGCACGACCGACCCCCGCGCCGGGCTGGAGCATCGGGCACCAGATCGCCCACCTCGCCTGGACCGACCACGTGGCGCTGCTGGCAGCCACCGACCCCGCCGCGTTCTTCGCGACGGTGACGGCCGCCCCGGATCCGGCCCGGCTCGTCGACCACGGCGCCGACGAATTCCTCGCCCCGCCGGCGGAGTTGCTCGCCCGCTGGCGGGCCGGCCGGACAGCGCTCGCCGACGCACTGGCCGCCGTCCCGGCCGGCGAGAAGCTGCCCTGGTACGGCACCCAGATGTCAGCCACCTCAATGGCGACCGCCCGGATCATGGAGACCTGGGCACACGGCGAGGATGTTGCCGACACGCTCGGCGTCGTCCGCCCCGCCAGCGACCGGCTCCGGCACGTCGCGCACCTCGGTGTGCGTACCCTCGGGCACGGCTTCGCCGCGCACGGCCGGGTGGCACCGACGACGCCGGTCCGGGTCGAGCTGGTCGGCCCCGGCGGCGACACGTGGAGCTGGGGTCCGGCGGACGCCGCCGACCGGCTCACCGGCCTGGCTCGGGACTTCTGCCTACTCGTCACCCAGCGCCGACACCGCGCGGACCTCGCTCTGGTCGCCACCGGTCCGGTCGCGGACGAGTGGCTCGACGTGGCGCAGGCGTTCGCCGGCCCGCCGGGTGACGGCCGAGAGCCCGCCGGCACGGACGGAGTACGGGCATGATCCGGATCGGAAACGCCTCCGGCTTCTACGGCGACCGGTTCACCGCCTGGCGGGAGATGCTCGACGGCGGCGAGCTGGACGTGCTGACCGGTGACTACCTGGCCGAGTTGACCATGTTGATCCTCGCCCGGGACCGGTTGCGCGACCCCGACCTGGGCTATGCGAAGACGTTCCTGCGGCAACTGGAGACGTGCCTCGGCACCGCCCTCGACCGGGGGGTGCGGATCGTCACCAACGCCGGCGGGTTGAACCCGGCCGGTCTGGCCGCCGCCATCGACGCACTCGCCAACCGTCTGGGCCTGCCGGCCACGGTCGGGTACGTCGAGGGTGACACGATCCAGCGGCCGGACGCGTTGAGCGCGAACGCCTACCTCGGCGCGTTCGGGATCGCCGCCTGCCTCGACGGCGGAGCGGACGTGGTGGTCACCGGCCGGGTCACCGACGCGTCGCTGGTGGTCGGCCCGGCCATCGCCCGGTACGGGTGGGGCCGTGACGACCTCGACGAGTTGGCCGGGGCGACCGTCGCGGGACACCTCGTCGAGTGCGGCGCGCAGGTCACCGGTGGCAACTTCAGCTTCTTCACCGAGCTGCCCGACGGCGGGCACCGGCCCGGTTTCCCGATCGCCGAGGTGCACGCCGATGGGTCAACGGTGCTCACCAAGCATCCGGGCACCGGTGGCGCGGTCACCGTGGAGACGGTCACCGCCCAACTGCTCTATGAGATCGGTGGGCCCGCGTACCTGGGGCCGGACGTGGTCACCAGGCTGGACACCGCAACGGTGCGCTCCGACGGGCCGGACCGGGTCCGGGTCTCCGGCGTCCGGGGCACGCCCCCGCCAGCCACGCTCAAGGTGGGCGTCAACAACCTCGGCGGCTTCCGCAACTCGATGACGTTCGTCCTCTGTGGTCTGGACATCGGGGCGAAGGCGACCCTGGTGCGGGGGCAGGTCGAGGAGGCGGTGGGCAAGGACGGGCTGGAGTTCGTGCTGGCCCGGACCGACCACCCGGATGCCGCCGACACCGAGGCTGCCAGCGCCCTGCTCCATGTCCACCTGCGCGACAGCGACAAGGCGCGGGCCGGGCGGGCGTTCTCGGCAGCTGCGGTGGAGCTGGCGCTGGCCTCGTACCCGGGCTGCACGCTGACCACCCTGCCGGGCGACGCGACTCCGTACGGTGTCTTCACCGCCGACGCGGTGCCACAGGACACGGTGGCGCACGTCGCGGTGCTGCCCAGCGGTGCGCGGGTGCCGATCGCCGCACCGATCCGTACCGTCCCCACTCCCGCCCTGGAGACCGAGACGGCACCGAGCGGCGGGACAGCGGGCGATGGCCCGACCCGGCGCGGGGTGCTCGGTGAGCTGGTCGGCGCGCGCTCCGGAGACAAGGGCGGCGATGCCAACCTCGGCGTCTGGGCGCGTTCCGAGGCCGGGTACGCGTGGCTGCGCGCCTGGTTGACCGTCGAGCGGCTGGCCGAGCTGCTGCCGGAGACCGCGCCACTGTCGGTGCGGCGCTACGAGCTGCCGAACCTGCGTGCGGTCAACTTCGTGATCGAGGGCCTGCTCGGGGCGGGGGTGGCCGCGTCCACCCGGTTCGACCCGCAGGCCAAGGCGCTCGGTGAGCTGCTGCGCGCCCGGATCGTCGACCTGCCGGCCGACGTGTCGGCCGGGCCGGCGGCAGTGGACGGAGAGGCCGCGGCATGAGCATCGTGGACACCCCCGAGCGACGGCAGCTGCGTGAGCTGACCCGGGCCTTCGTGACCCGGGAGGTGCTGCCGCACCTGGACGACTGGGAACGGGCCGGCGAGGTGCCGAGATCCCTGCACGCCACCGCTGCGAAGCTTGGTCTGCTCGGCATCGGCTTCCCCGAGTCGGTCGGTGGCAGCGGCGGCGACCTGCTCGACTCGATCATCGTGACCGAGGAGCTGATCCGTTCCGGCGGCTCGTCCGGTCTGATCGCGGCCCTGTTCACGCACGGCATCGCGCTGCCGCACATGGTCGCGGCGGCCGGCGCACACACCGGCGGCTCGCTGGGCGGCCGGCTCGGCAGCAGCTCCGCGCCCGGCGACGACGGCCTGATCGAGCGGTACGTCCGGCCGACCCTGGCCGGCACGATGATCGGGGCGCTGGCGATCACCGAGCCGGACGGCGGTTCGGACGTGGCCGGCATCCGCACCACCGCCCGCCGCGACGGCGACCACTACGTGGTGAACGGGTCGAAGACCTACATCACCAGCGGGCACCGGGCGGACTTCGTGACCACGGCGGTCTGCACGGACTTCCCCGGTAGCGGCTCCCTCACCCTGCTGGTCATCGACAAGGGCAGCCCCGGGTTCACGGTGGGACGTCGGCTGGAGAAGCTGGGCTGGCACTGCTCGGACACCGCCGAGCTGTCCTTCGTCGACGTGCGGGTGCCGGTGGCCAACCGGATCGGCGCGGAGGACACCGGCTTCCTGGCGATCATGCAGAACTTTGCCGCGGAGCGGCTCTCACTGGCTACCCAGGCGTACGCCACCGCGCAGCGCTGCGTCGAGCTGGCCATGCGCTGGTGCCGGGACCGGGAGACCTTCGGCCGTCCGCTGGCCAGCCGGCAGGTGGTTCGGCACCGGCTGGCCGAGATGCACACCCGCGCCGAGGCGGCCCGGGCGTACGTGCACGAGGTCGCGGGTCGGGTCGCGGCCGGTGAGCCGGTGGTGACCGAGGTGGCGATGGCCAAGAACGTCGCGGTGGCCGCCTGCGACCAGGTGGTCGACCAGGCGCTGCAGTTGCACGGCGGGTTCGGTTACCTGCGCGACGCCGAGGTGGAGCGGCACTACCGCGACGCCCGGATCCTCGGCATCGGCGGCGGCACCACCGAGATCATGAACGAGATCATCGCGAAGGGCATGGGCCTGTGAGCACACTGGAGAGCGCGATCGACCCGTCGTCGCCGGCCTGCGTGGCCAACCGGGAGGCGCTGTTGGAGCGCCTCGCCGAGCTGGACGAGGCCCTGGACTCCGCTCGCGCGGGCGGCGGCGAGAAGTACGTGGCCCGGCACCACAAGCGGGGCAAGCTGCTGGCGCGGGAGCGGATCGAGCTGCTGGTGGACGCCGACAGCCCGTTCCTGGAGCTGTCATCGGTGGCGGCGTACGGCACCGACTTCCCGGTCGGGGCCAGCGTGGTCACCGGCATCGGGGTGGTCGAGGGCGTGGAGTGCCTGATCATCGCCAACGACCCGACGGTACGCGGTGGCGCGGTCAACCCGTGGTCCCTCGCCAAGACCCGACGGGCCGGCGAGATCGCCCTGGCCAACCGGCTGCCGATGCTCAACCTGGTCGAGTCGGCCGGGGCGGACCTGCCCACCCAGGCAGAGATCTTCATCCCGGGTGGCCGGGTGTTCCGCGACCTGACCCGGCTCTCCGCGGCGAAGATCCCCACGGTCAGCGTGGTCTTCGGCAACGCCACGGCCGGTGGCGCGTACGTGCCGGGGATGTCCGACCACGTGATCATGATTCGGGACCGGTCGCAGGTCTACCTGGCCGGGCCGCCGCTCGTGAAGATGGCGACCGGCGAGGTCACCGACGACGAGTCGCTGGGCGGCGCGGCGATGCACGCCGCCACGTCCGGGCTCGCGGACTACCTGGCCGAGGACGAGCGGGACGCCATCCGGCTGGCCCGGCAGTGCGTACGCCGGTTGAACTGGCGCAAGCAGGGCCCGTCGCCGCGTACGGCCGTGCCACAGCCACCGAAGTACGACCCGGAGGAGCTGCTCGGCATCGTCAGCGCGGACCTCAAGGTGCCGTTCGACCCGCGCGAGGTGCTGGCCCGCATCCTGGACGGCAGCGACTTCGACGAGTTCAAGCCGGCGTACGGGGACGCGCTGGTCACCGGCTGGGGCGAGCTGCACGGGTATCCGGTCGGCGTGCTGGCCAATGCCCGTGGGGTGCTGTTCAGCGAGGAGGCGCAGAAGGCGGCCCAGTTCATCCAGCTTGCCAACGCCGCGGACACCCCACTGATCTTCCTGCAGAACACCACCGGCTACATGGTCGGCACCGAGTACGAGCAGCGCGGCATCATCAAGCACGGCGCACTGATGGTCAATGCGGTGTCCAACTCGAAGGTGCCGCACCTGACGGTGAACCTGGGTGCCTCGTACGGCGCCGGCAACTACGGCATGTGTGGTCGGGCGTACGAGCCGAGGTTCCTGTTCACCTGGCCGAACGCGAAGTCTGCGGTGATGGGCCCGGCGCAGCTCGCCGGAGTGCTCTCCATCGTGGCCCGGCAGGCCGCCGCCGCCCGGGGGCGCGACTACGACGAGGAATCCGACGCGGCGATGCGGATGATGGTCGAGCAGCAGATCGAGTCGCAGTCGGGTGCGCTCTTCCTGTCCGGCCGGCTCTACGACGACGGGGTGATCGACCCTCGGGACACGCGTACCGTCCTCGGGCTCTGCCTCTCGGCGATCCACAACGGACCGGTGAAGGGCGCCGACGGTTTCGGCGTCTTCCGGATGTAAGCCCGTGAGCGCGAGGAACGCAGCGAACCGCATCCCCCGCAGTGGCGAACGAGAGGCAGGCTCAGCCAACATGATCAACCGATTGCTCGTCGCCAACCGGGGGGAGATCGCCCGCCGGGTCTTCGCGACCTGCCGGGCGCTCGGCGTGGAGACGGTCGCCGTGCACTCGGACGCCGACGCCGCCGCGCCGTTCGTCGCCGAGGCCGACCAGGCGGTCCGGCTGCCGGGTGACACGCCAGCCGAGACGTACCTGCGGGTCGAACTGATCCTGGACGCGGCCCGGCGCAGCGGCGCGGACGCCGTCCACCCGGGTTACGGGTTCCTCGCCGAGAACGCGGAGTTCGCCGCGGCGGTGACCGACGCCGGGCTGACCTGGGTCGGCCCACCGGCCAAGGTGATCGCCGCGATGGGCGACAAGCTGGCGGCGAAGGCGCTGCTCGCCGAGGCGGGTGTGCCGATGCTGCCGAGCTGGACCGACACCGACGAGATCACCGACTTCCCGGTGCTGGTGAAGGCGTCCGCTGGCGGCGGTGGGCGCGGGATGCGGATCGTCCAGGACTCGGCCGGGTTGGCCGAGGCCGTGGCCTCCGCACGCCGCGAGGCGGCTGCGGCGTTCGGTGACGGCACGGTCTTCATCGAGCGGTACGTCGAGCGCGGCCGGCACGTCGAGGTGCAGATCTTCGGCGACACCCACGGCCGGGTGGTGGCCCTCGGTGACCGGGAATGCTCGATCCAGCGCCGGCACCAGAAGATCGTCGAGGAGGCGCCCGCGGTCGTCCCGGAGCGGGTGCGGACGGCGTTGCACGAGGCGGCGGTGGCCGCCGGTCGCGCCGTCGACTACGTGGGCGCGGGCACGGTGGAGTTCCTGCTCGCCCCGGGTGGGGAGTTCTTCTTCCTGGAGATGAACACCCGGCTCCAGGTGGAGCACCCGGTCACCGAGCTGTGCACCGGGCTGGACCTGGTGGGGCTGCAACTGCTCGTCGCGGAGGGCGAGCCGCTCCCGGCGACCCTGCCGGCCAGCACCGGGCATGCGATCGAGGTACGCCTCTGCGCCGAGGACGCCGCGGCGGGTTGGCGACCGGCCACCGGCACCCTGCACCGGTTCGCGGTCCCTCAGCTGGCCACCGAGTTCGGCGGGCTGGCCGGGCCGGGCCTACGGCTCGACTCGGGCGTGGTGGCCGGCTCGGAGGTCGGAGTGCACTACGACTCGATGCTGGCGAAGCTGATCGCCTGGGGTCGCACCCGCGCGGAGGCGACCCGGCTGCTGTCCACCGCGCTGGCCCGGGCCGAGCTGCACGGGGTGACCACCAACCGTGACCTGCTGGTCCGGGTCCTGCGCAGTCCCGAGTTCGGTGCCGTGGAGATCGACACCGGTTTCCTGGACCGGCACGCGGAGGTCTTCGCCCCGCTGCTCCCCGCCGACCGGCTCCCCTTGGCCGCACTCGTGGCCGCGCTCGCCTCGGCCGCCGGTCGACGCGCCGAGGCTCGGGTGCTGGCCGGGTTGCCGTCGGGCTGGCGCAACGTGCCGGCCGTCCCGCAGGTCACTCGCTTCGCCGGCCCGGAGGGCGAGATCGAGGTTCGCTACCGGCTGGATCGCACGGGCGGGCTCGCCGAGTGGTCCACCGAGCCCAGTGCGACCGACTCCGGTGCGACCGACCCCGGTGCCACCGAACCCAGTGCGACCGACCCCGCCGTGGCGCTCGTCGAGGCCACCCCGGACCGGGTGGTGCTCGACGTCGACGGGGTGCGGCACGCGTACCGCGTACACCGGGTGGGGTCGACGCTCTTCGTGGACGGCCCGGACGGGGCGGCGAGCCTGGCCGAACTGCCGCGTCTCCCGCGGCCCACCGCGGAGGTGGCCGCCGGGTCGCTGCTCGCGCCGCTGCCCGGCGCGGTGACCCGGGTGCACGTCGAGGTCGGCCAGCGGGTCTCGGCCGGCGACCTGCTGCTCACGCTGGAAGCGATGAAGCTGGAACATCCCGTGCTCGCCCCGACCGACGGCGTCGTCGCCGAGCTGCCAGTGCCGGCCGGTGGTCAGGTACGCACCGGTGCCGTGCTGGCCGTCATCGACAACTGAAGAGGAGAACCCCCGATGACCTTCGATCTCACCCCTGAGCAGGACCAACTGCGCGACGCCGTGCGGGCGCTGGGCCGCCGCTACGGCCATGGCTACTTCGTCGAGAAGGCGAAGTCCGGCGAACACACCACCGAGCTGTGGGCCGAGGCCGGCCGGCTCGGCTACCTGGGGGTCAACATCCCCACCGAGTACGGCGGCGGCGGTGGCGGTATCACCGAGCTGGCCATCGTCTGCGAGGAACTGGCGGCGGCCGGCTGCCCCTTGCTGTTGCTCGTGGTCTCCCCCGCCATCGCGGCCACCATCGTCAGCCGGCACGGCACCGAGGAGCAGCGCAAGCGGCACCTGCCCGGCCTCGCCGACGGGTCCCAGAAGATCGTCTTCGCGATCACCGAGCCGGATGCCGGCTCCAACTTCCACCGGCTCGGCACGGTGGCTCGCCGGGACGGCGAGGGCTGGCTGCTGAACGGCCGCAAGTGCTACATCTCCGGGGTCGACGAGGCCGACCACGTGCTGGTGGTGGCCAGGACCGAGGATGCGTCGACCGGAAAACTGAAGCCGGCGCTGTTCCTCGTGCCGACCGACGCGGCCGGGCTGACCCGGTCCAAGCTGGACATGGAGATCCTGTCCCCGGAGAACCAGTTCCTGCTCTTCCTGGACGACGTGCGCCTGCCCGCCGACGCGTTGGTCGGTGAGTCGCTGGACACCGGGCTGCCAGCGCTCTTCGCCGGGCTCAACCCGGAGCGGATCACCGTGGCCGCGATGGGGGCCGGCACCGGCCGGTACGCCATCGAGCGGGCCAGCGACTACACCGCCACCCGCAAGGTCTGGGGTGGCCGGACCATCGGCTCCCACCAGGGCGTGTCGCACCCACTGGCACACGCGGCGGTGCAGGTGGAGTTGGCCCGCCTCATGATCCAGAAGGCCGCCACCCTGTACGACGCCGGCCGCGACCTGGAGGCCGGGGTCGCCGGCAACATGGCCAAGTACGCCTCCGGGGAGGCCGCCGCGCTCGCCGTCGACACCGCCGTCCAGGTGCTCGGCGGAGCCGGAATGACCACCGAGTACGGGGTGGCGACCCTGCTCGGCGCGGTCCGGGCCGGCCGGATCGCCCCGGTCAGCCGGGAAATGATCCTCAACTTCGTGGCCCAGCACGTCCTCGGTCAGGACAAGTCGTACTGAGCGACAGTCAGGCTGGGGTGCGACAGGCGGCATCGATGCGGTGGACCGGGCGGACTCGGCGACCCATCCCCTCCAGCAGCGAATCCTCGATGTGGAAGTCGTGGATGCGCAACCGGTGCCGGGGCAGCTCCTCCTCGCTCGGGCAGAGCACCTGCGCGCGGACCAGGTCGACCGGGACGTACCGCACGCCGCCCCGTTCCTGCAGGATCGCCATGTTGACGTCGTCGGTGGTAACCACGTGCCCGCGTACGTCCTCGGTGGGTCCGTTCTCCGGGCCCACCGTGGTGACGGTCAGCGGCAGCACCGGCGTGCTGATCACGGGCACTGCGGCCCAGACCAGCGTGACCAGCACCGCCACCTCGGTCACCGACGCCAGCGGCCGGATCACCACGCCCGGCAGCGGCCCCGCGATGAACAGGGCCAGCAGCGGCGGCACCACGAGCAGCACCAGCACCAGCCGCTCACCTCCCTGCGCCACCGCGTCGCGCAGCGTGGGCAGCACCAGCCAGCCGTACCCGGCGAGCAGCGCCACGATCACCAGCAGTCGTGGCACCGCCCGGTCGTGCAGCCGCCCGGGGCGGAGCTGGAACGCGGCCACGAACGCCGGCAACAGCAGCGGAAGGTAGAGCAGCGGCCAGGTGATCAGGGCGAGCAGGAAGCTGGCCAGCACCACCCAGGCGGGGGTGATGTCGGCCCATCGGGCGAAGAGCGGACGACGGCGGGTGCCCGGCGGCAAACGGTCCGCGCTGACGGCCAGCACCGCGCCGAGCGCGAAGACGGCGACCATGCCGGTCGAGAGCAGCCGGGCCGCCGTGGTCAGGAAACCGGCGAGCAGATTGACCGGCCCGACGTTCGCCACCAGCAGCAGCGTGGTCTGGAGTTCGCCGCCCGCCTCCACCCCGAGGCGGAGCACCGAGAAGATCGCCGGTACGCCCACCACGGCGGTCCAGAACGACTGGCTGGCGCGGGCGCGGCGCTCTGCCGGGTCCCATCGGACCCGGCCGGGCTCGACGTCGGCGACGACCGGCTCGGCGGGTTCGGCGACCGGCACTCCGGCCGGCCAGCCGAGGCCAGCCGGCGCACCAGCGGTCGAACCGTCGGCGGCTGGCGAGGGTGCGGCCGTACCGTCGATTGTTGGCGGGACGGCGGCGTCGCCCGGCACGGACGTGCGGGGTGGCGGAACCGGGCCGTCGCCGCCGGTGGCGGTCGGCGCCGTGCTCACTTCGCGGGCGCCTTGTCGTCGAAGTCGACCAGCTTCGGCACCTCCAACGGCTGCGGCTGGCGCTTCTCGGCCATCAGCCAGGGGCCCAGGGTCCGGTTGTACGCGGTCTGCCAGGGGGTCGCCTGCCCGTCCCGCCCCTGCTGGTAGCTCTTCTGCAGGAAGAACGCGACCAGGTCGCGCAGTGCCGGGTCACCGATCGGCACGCCGATGCCCAGCAACTCGCTGGTGCCGAACGGCATGTCGACGATCTCGAACTCCTTCGGGTGACGGGCCAGGAAGCCCGCGAGGATCGTCTCGTCGGAGCTGACCGCGTCGTAGCGACCCGCCCGGATGCCAGCGACGCAATCGCCAACGGTCTTCACGACCAACGCCCTGACCTGGTGACTTTCCAGCTCGGCCTCGCTGGTGGAGCCACCGCTGGTGCAGATCTTGTAGTCCGGGTTCCGGAGGTCCTCAATGGTGCCGATCTTGCCCCTCAGCCGCGTCGGCACCATCACCTCCTGGGTGGTGACGAAGTACGGCCCGGCGAAGCTCACCACCTCCTTGCGCTTCTCGGTCATGGAGAAGCTGGACACCACGAGGTCCACCGTGCCGCCCTGCAGCGCCGGGATCCGCTCCTCGGTGGCCACCGGAACGAACTCCAGCCGCTGGTCCCCCTCGTAGCCGAGGGAGGTGGCGACGTATCGGGCGATCTCGACGTCGAAACCGATGTGCTGGCCGTTTCGCAACTCACCCATGAGCGGCTCGTTCGTGGCGACACCGATCCGCAGCTTCGACTGGCCGTAGATATGTGTCTCGCGCATCTTCTCCTGCACCGACGGCAGGTCCGGCTCCTTGCGACTGTCGCAACCGGCGGCGGCGGCCAGCGCGAGGCTGAGGGCGACCGCCAAGGTCGTCGCTACCGAGCGGAGCCTGGACTGCGAACTGCCTGAGTTCATGGGCGACCTCGCTGCCGGAAGAGCCTGCGGGACACCGAGAGTAGCGGCTTCCGTCCAATCCGTGTGTGGACGTGGCCAACCGTTCGGGCGGGTCGCGAGGATCGACACCGATCGGCACTGCCGTCGGTTCTGCGGTTGACAGCCGGCCCCGTCACGACATGCTGGACGGGTGAGTCAATTGTCCAGACCCGATGCGCGGACGGTGGCGGTGGTCGCGGCGCTGGGAGCCCTTGCGCTGCTGGTCACAATGGCCGTCTGGCGCCGCCAGGATCTCCTCGGCGTGGTCCTCGCGCTACTGTGCGTGCTGCTGACCATGGTGGCCGGCGTCGCCGTCTCCGCCGCCCGTCAGGGCGACGAGCCAGAGCAAGCGGACCGTTCGGGGACCGTCAGGCCGCCCGAGCTGATGCCGTACGGGATCGACGCGGACACCCTGGAAGCCCTGGACAGCCGGGACGCGTTGCGTGCGGTGCGTGATCGGCGGCGCGGGTCGAACGGGCTCAGCGGCCGGTGAGGGTGGGCGCGATGAGCGCGTCCACGCCCCGCCCGGCCAGGCACCGGTAGGTCCGGTCGATGCTGCCGTCGACCGGCGGTAGCACCTCCAGGTGCCAGCCGGTCGGCTCGCCGATCCCGGTGGTCAACCGGAACGTCGTGGCGCTGCACACCTGCCGCACCGCCTGAGCGGCGATCACCTCGTCGTAGGTGGCGCCGACCAGCGACACCGGCAGGATGCCCTCGGCGTACGTCTCCCAGGTATGTCGGCCAGCGCAGGACAGTCGGGCCGCCTCGGCGCGGCTGCCGCGGATCCGCACCGGGCCGAAGCACTCCAGCTCGGGCAGGCACCGGGCACCCTCGGGCAGGGCGGTGGGCGCACCGGTGCCGGTTGCGCAGCCGGGCAGCAGCCCGGTCGCCGGTGCGGCGACCTGGGTGACCGTCGGGTTCGGGGCGGGCGGCGGTGCCCGGTCGGCGACCCAGGCACCGGCGGTGGCGGAGGCGGCGAGCGCGAGCACCCCGGCACCGCCGAGGAACCAGCGCCGCCAGCGCCGGCCACCGGGGGCAGTCTGCTGGGTGTCCTCGATGGGTGGGCGGGCCACCGGCTGGCTGGGCGCGTACGGGCCGGAGAGGGTGGCGCCACCGCTGACCGGCGCGCCGCTGACCGGCGCCGACGGCGCGCCGAGGGGCAGGCTGGAGAACAGGTCGTGCAGTTCCAGGGCGGAGGGGCGCTCGGCCGGGTCGTTGGTCATACCGGCGCGCAGTACGTCGATCAGCTCGTCCGGCACGCCGGGCAGGGCGGGGAGCGGCTGGTTGAACATCTCCAGCACGGTGACCAGGCTGGGGTTGCGCTCGGACTGCCAGCGGGGAGGCCGACCGTGCATCACCGCGTAGAGGGTGGCGCAGAGCGCGTACACGTCGACGGCTGGGGACGGCGGGCTGTGGCTGAACATCTCCGGCGGTGCGTACGCCGGGGTGAGCACCTCCAGGGTGACCGAGGCGTCGCGGTGCTCGGCGAGCACGGCCAGCCCAAAGTCGGCGAGCACCGCCGAGTTGAAGGGCGAGTAGAGGATGTTGGCCGGCTTCACGTCCCGGTGCAGTACCCCGGCCGCGTGCGAGTGGGCCAGCGCGTCAGCGATCTTGATGCCGAGGTCACGAGCCTCGACCGGGCCCAGCGGCGAGGTGCGCATCCGTTCGGCGTACGAACCGTCGCAGAGCTCCATGATCAGGTAGGGGTGCTGGTCGACGGTGACTCCGACGTCGAAGAGGTCCACCACGTGCGGGTGCGACGACATCCGGCCGGCCGCCCGCGCCTCGCGCAGGAAACGGGCCTGATCGCGTTCGCTGTCCAGCGTCCGGTTCTCCACCTTGACGGCGACCTCGCGGCCCACCGAGATCTGGGTGGCCTGGTAGACGGTCGCGTATCCGCCCCGGGCAAATACCCGTAAATCGGTCAGACCGGGCACAATCGGCACCGGCAGGCGGCCGGTCGGGGTGTCGGTCACCGCTCGAAAATACCCAACCCGGCCGGTGGCTCAGCGCACCGCGTCCGCCGGAGCGGCACCAGCCGGACCGGTACCCTCCTCAGCGACCGCGGCCGCCTCGGCGGCATCGAACGTTGCGACTCCACCGGCCGGCACGCCCCTGCGGGCGTCTAGGCGCAGGCCGATGGCGGTGGCCAGGGCACCCAGCCCTTCCCAGGCCGCCACCCCGAAGAACCGGTCCGGAGCGATGTCGGACAGCACGGCGATGGTGAACACGGTGAACGTGACCAGCCGGAAGACCACAGTGAACCGGTAGAAAACCCGCCACTCGGTGACCGTAGCGAGCAGGTAGTAGACGCCCATGTTGAACGCCGCCATCGAGGACGCCAGCAGGAACGTGCCGGTGTGATCACCAACGGCACGCGTCGCCGGCACCTCCAACCCGAGCATGCGCAGCTGCGCCTCCGGCCAGAGCAGCCCGACCGCGCCCATCACCAGCGCCAACACGCCGAAGACCGCGATGGTCCAGCCCGCGATGGAACGCGGCAGCTTCATGAAGGGCCTCCCCAGGCACGGCGACGGTTACCACTGTGGACCGGCACACGGTGGTGACACGCTAGCTCCTCACCCCGACCACCACATCCCCGAAACCGGCAGAAACCTGCCGACCGCCGCGGCTAGGCGAGGGCGGCGAGGCGGGCGCGCAGGGCGTCAGCGGCGGCGCGTTCGCTGCGCTGCTCGGTCGCGTACGCCAGGCGGACCGCCTCCTCCGCGCAGGACAGGGCCTCCGTCGGGCGACCGCAGGCGGCCAGCGCCTCAGCCAGCACGCTGGCCGCGATCACCTGGCTGCGCACGTCCTCGGCCGGTGCGGTGACCGCACGCCGGGCCCAGTCCAACGCCTGATCCCGCTGACCGTGGGCGAGCAGCGCCGCCGCGTACTGGGCCATCGTCTGGCGGCGGGAGAAGAGCAGCGAGGGTGCGTTCGCGGCGGCCGTGGCCACCGGGGCGAGCAGCCCGACCGCGGTCGCCGAGTCACCAGCGGCCAGTCGGGCCGTAGCCAGCAGCACCCGGGGTGCCACCTGCGCCGGGGCCTGCGGGTTGTGCGGCTCCACGGCCGTCAGCACCGCGCGGGCGACCTGCTCGGCCGTCTCGCAGTCGCCCATGTCCAACGCGACGAAGCCGCGCAGCGTGCCGGCCATCCCGGTGAGCAGTGGGTGAGAGGTGCGCTCGGCGTACGCCAGGGCGTCGGTGAGCAGGTCCGCCGCGTGCTCCGGCTCGCCCAGCCCGCGTGCCACCACCGCCCGGACCACCAGCGCGAACCCGCGCCCCCAGTCGTCGGAGGCGGCGGCGAACTCCCGGTACGCCCTCCGGGCCTCCCGGTCCGCCTCGGCCAGGTCACCCAGCTCGGCGGTCGCGAACGCCGCCACCGCGCGCAGCGTGCCCACCGCCCACGCCTCACCGACCCGCTCGCCGAAGGGCAGGAACACCTGCGCCATTCGACACGCCTCGCGCAGTCGGCCAGCGAGCAGCCGGGCGAACGCCGTCGTGCCGCGCAACCAGGCCCGCCCGTACGGGTCCTTCAGCTCGGCGAAGAGCCGGGCGGCCCGGCCGAGCACCGCGTCGGTGCCGGCGAAGTCACCCCGGGTGGTGGTCACCCAGGCCAGGTTCTGCAGGGACCAGGCCTGCCCGCGCCGGTCCTGCGCGCCGAGGCTGACCTGGTACGCGGCAGCCAACCGACTGCTCGCCTGACTCAGCCGCCCGGCCACGAAGTCGGCCATGCCGAGCCGGCGCATCGCCGTGGCGCGCTGTGTGGACAGCCCGCCCGCCGTGGCCACCTGCAACGCCTCCTGCCAGGCGGTCACCGCGCGGCCCTGATCGCCGAGGGTCTCCTGGGCCTGCCCCGCCAGCAGCAGGGCGCTGACCCGGGTGGCCTCGTCCCCCGCGTTCGCGGAGATCTTCTCGGCGTACGCCAGGGCGTCGGTGACCCGGCCGACCTGGAGCAGCGCCCGCGCGTGCACCACCCGATCGGCCGCCGGCACCCCGTCGCGAGCCAGTTCGGTGGCCCGCTCGGCGTACTCGACGGCCAGCGCCGGCTCACCGGCGGACAGCGACCGGCGGGCAGCCCGGCCGAGCGCGGCGACGCCGAGCGGGACCACCGTCCGGGCCGGCGCGTCCGGGCGCAGCTTCACCGCGTCGGCGAGCGTGGCGGCCCGCTCGACGTGCGTCGCCACGAAGTCGTCCCGGGCCTCGTCGGTAAACCCACCCGGCGATCCGGGCGCGGCCTCGTCCGTCGGCGCCGCCCAGCGGGCCAATGCGGCGTGCCGCTCGGCCAGCTCCGCCTTGCTCACCCCGGCGTACGCGGCTTCCCGCATCAGTGGGGTCGCGAACGAGTAGCCGGTACGGGAGCGGTGCAGCATTCGGCGTTGCAGCAGTTCCTCGACAGCCCGGTCGAGCTCCACGGCGATCACCGCGGACGGTCGGCCATCGCGGCCGGAGCGCTGCTCGCGCATCGCCTCCAGGGCACCGGTCGGCACCGCGTCACCGATCACCGCGGCGTCGCGCAGCACCGAACGGGCGTCCGGCGGCAGCGCGTCGATGCGGGCGGCGAGCACGGCGGCGAGGTCCCGGGAGAGCAGCCGGCTGCCCAGCGAACCGGGCACCAACCGCCAGCCGGCCGCCGCGCTCTGGTCCCGCTCGCCGGATCCGGGCCGCTCCGCTGCGGCGTGGACCCCGCGCGCTGATTCCGTGGCGCGGACACCGCGCGCTGATTCGGTGAGCGCTCCGCGCTCGATGAGCAGGGTGACCAACTCGGCCAGGTAGAACGGGTTGCCCTGTGCGGTGGCGAGCAGCCGGTCCGTGTCGGCCTGCGGCAGCTTGCCGCCGCCGAGGTAGGTGGTGAGCAGCCGCGCCGCGTCCGCACCGCGCAGCGGCGGTAGGGAGTGCACCTCGGCGTCCGCGACCCGGGTCAGCGCGCCGGCGGTACGGACCAGCTCGGGGCGGCCGAGCAACAGCACCAGCACCGGGCCGGTGAGCCTGGACAGGGCCAGCCCGAGGGCACTGATCGTCTCGGCGGTGGCGTCGTGCAGGTCGTCCACCACGATCACCAGCGGCGCCTCCGAGGCGAGCCCGCTGAGCAGGTCGGCGACCGCGTTCGGCACCGCCTCGGCGTCAGCGGCCGGGGTGCCCGACCCGCCCCACTCGCCGGTGTCGGTGCCGCCGTGCGCCGGGAGTTCGGCGTAGCCGAGCAGGGCGAGCAACTGCTCGGTGGCGATCGGCGCGGTCTCACCGCCGGAACGGGCGAGCCGCTGCCCGAGGCGTCGCAGCCTCTCCTCCACCGCCGGTCGGGTCAGTGCCGTGGCGGCGTCACTGGGCAGGCCGACGGCGGCACGCACCAGGTCGGCAAGGGGCGCGAGCCGACGCCGCTCACCGAACGCGGCACAGCGCACCGAGAGCACCCGGGCACCCGTGTGCGCCGCGTACCGGCCGGCCCCCACGTCGTACCCGGCGGCGAGGCGCTCGACCTCGGCGGCGAACCGGGACTTGCCGATGCCCGCCTCGGCGGTCATCAGCAGCACCCTCGGGTCACCCTGGTCGATCACCTCGGCGAGCCGGCCGGCGACCCGGCCGATCTCCGTCTCCCGGCCCACGTACGGCGCCTCGTCGCCGAGCCCCGAACGGGTGCCCGGCGCGTCCAGCAGACCCAGCAGCTCGTACGCCTCGACCGGCTCACGCTTGCCCTTGAGCCGCAGCGGGCGCAGCGTCCGCCAGGAGGACACGTGCCGGGTGGCGGCGGTGGTGCGCCCGCCGGCGTAGACCGCGCCGACCGCGGCGGCGTCGGCCAGCCGGGCGGCCGTGTTCACCGTGTCGCCGATGACCGTGTACTCGATGGCGGCCTGGATACCCGCGATGACGTCGCCGGTGTTCAGCCCGACCCGCAGCCCGAGCGGCGCGCCGCCGCCGCGCTCGTCGTCGAGCACCCGGCGGACGGCCCGCTGCATGGACAGGGCGGCCCGGACCGCGCGTTCGGCGTCGTCCTCGTGCGCCACCGGGGCGCCGAAGACCGCCATGATCCCGTCGCCGGTCAGCTTGTCGACGTGCCCGCCGAAGGTCTTCACCGCGCCGGCGAGGGCGGCGAGCACCCGGTCGGTGACCGCGCCGACGCGTTCCGGGTCGAGATCCTCCGACCAGGAGGTGAACTCGGAGAGGTCACCGAAGAGCACGGTGACCACCCGGCGCTCGGCCGCCGGCAACGTCGCGGCGGCCGGCAACGCGGCACCGCAGTTGTGGCAGAACCGCGCGCCGGGAACGGCGACGGTTCCACACACGGGGCAGGTCACATGTGCTCCAACCCACTGACCCCGGGCACTGATTCCCCGGTGTCGACACCCAGGTACTCCAGTTGGGCACGGACCGACCATTCGGCTGCCCACCAGAGCGAGCGGTCCACGTCCGCGTAGACCGCAGCCACCACGTCGGCGGGCGTATGGGCGCCGGAGGCGACCGCCGCGCGGACCTGGTCGAGCCGGGCCCGGCGGTGGGCGAGGTAGAAGTTGGCGGCGGCGCCGCAGTCGGCCAACGCCGGGCCGTGCCCGGGCAGCGCCCGGATCCCCGGGTACGCGGACAGCAGCTCCAGGCTGCTCAGATAGTCACCGAGGTGCCCGTCGGGGTGGGCGACCACGGTGGTGCCCCGGCCGAGGATGGTGTCACCGGTGAGGACCACCCGCTCGTCGCCGTGCTCGACCAGGAAGCAGATCGAGTCGGCGGTGTGCCCTGGCGTGTCCAGCAGGCGGATCTCCAGGCCGAAGCCGCCGAAGTGCGCACCCGGTGCGGTCAGCGGCTCGGCACCGATGCTGTGCGCCGGGTCCACGGCGCGTACCGGAACGCCGCCGAGAAGCTCGCTCAACCGTGCGGAGCCCTCGGTGTGGTCGGGGTGTCCGTGGGTGATCAGGATCAGCCCGACGGGGCCATGCTCGGCGATCCGGGTCAGGTGCCCCTCGTCCGCCGGCCCCGGGTCGACCACGACGCCGTACTCGGCTGCCGGGGCGCGCAGCACCCAGGTGTTGGTGCCGTCGAGGGTCATCGGCCCCGGGTTCGGCGCACGCAGCAGTGTCACCCAGGTCGGCAGCTCGTCGGCGAGCGCCGCCGCCGGCGCCGTCACGTGCCCGCTCATGGCTGCGATCGTACGACCCCGCCCGCCACACCCCGCGATCTTGCACTTGCGGGCCCTGATTCATCCCCATTCAGGGCTTTCATCCCAGCCGGAAATGCAAGATCGCGGGGCGATGGCGACGCGTCAGGCGACCTCGACGATCAGTTCGATCTCCACCGGCGCGTCGAGGGGCAACTCGGCCACCCCTACGGCGCTGCGGGCGTGCCGGCCGGCTTCGCCGAAGACGGTGCCCAGGAGGTCGGAGGCACCGTTGATCACCGCGGGCTGACCGGTGAAGCCGGGCGCGGACGCCACGAAACCGGTCACCTTGACCACCTTGACCACGTTCTCCAGGCCGACCAGCGAGTCGACCGCGGCCAGCGCGTTGAGCGCACACCGCTGGGCCAGGTCCTTCGCCTGCTCGGCGGAGATCCCGGCGCCGACCTTGCCGGTCGCGAGCAGCTTGCCCTCAGCGATCGGCAACTGGCCGGAGACGTACACGTGCTGCCCGGACTGCACGGCCGGGACGTAGCTGGCCACCGGCGGCACGACCTCGGGCAGCTCGAGCCCCAGCTCGGCGAGCTTCGCGTGCGGACCGTTACTCACGCCTTGGGTCGCTTCAGGTAGGCGACCAGTTGATCAGGGTTCGGCCCGGGGACCACGGCGACGAGCTCCCACCCGTCCTCGCCCCAGTTGTCGAGGATCTGCTTGGTCGCGTGGACCAGCAGCGGGACCGTGGAGTATTCCCACTTCTGCATCGCTGAAGGGCTCCCTCTCGGTGCGGAATTGTTCGAGGGACAGCCTACGGTCCGCTGGCCGGACGAGACGCGGGACGCTGCTCCGGCGCGGCCGGCAGCTCTCCGCAGGCCCCTTCGTGCTCGTACCCCTGGGGGCAGCGGGACCGATCGGGCAGCAGCAGGTCGCAGAAGACCCGGTGCCGGTTGTTCTGGTCGTCAGCGTTGGACACGGTGGTCTCGCCGGCATCCAGCTCGGGCAGGAAGCTCAGGGACACCGCCACCCGGCCGGCCAGCACGGTCGCCGCCGTCAGGTTCGGCACCCGGATCGGCAGGTGGATGACGAAGCCCGGCTCGTCGTCGTCGCGAGCCCGCTCGGCGGGACGGTTCGGCGCCCGAACCCCCTCCGTCGGCTCCGGCATCCGGCGGTACGACCGTTCGTTGACTGGCTTGCTGCCGACCTGCCCGCCGGCCTCGACCATGGACCCGGGCCGACGCGGCCGGTCGTTGGTCGGGAACGGGGTGCGAGGGATGTTGTCCGCGTCGCGCATGCACTGCCTCCGGTCGTACCTCTCGGATCACGCTTCCGGTCCGGACCCATTCGTCCGTTCCGGCCCCCGCACCGGGACGAACGTAGGTCCGTGGCCGCAGTCCCGCCAATAGGACGCGCACATACGGTCATGTCCAGTCACATATGCGACACATTGCAAGGAGGAGGATCACCGTCGCGTCGAACGCGAGAGCCCTCCAGCCAGATCGACGGACCGCGCGGGCACGGCAGGGGCGACACCGATCCGGTCATCGACCGCTACCCTTCCGGTCGGACGGTCGCGCAGCGCCCGGCCGCCCGCTCGATCACGCTCGACGCCAGGGGTGGCGGCGGGCGCCGCACCCCCGGGGGAAAGACGATGACCCAACCGCCCAGCGGCGACCAGGCCGGCCCACCCGCCCTCCCGCCGGCCCACCCGGATCCCACGGGCCAGCCCGGCGCTCTGGCCATCCCCGGCCAGCCGGCCCCCAGGCCGTCCAGGCCGCTCGCGCTCCCCGCACCACCCGCCCCGGCGGCACTCCCCGCCCACCCGACCGTCCCCACGTCGACCTTCCCCGGGCAGTTCGGCGGTGCCGGCCAGCCGGATGGACCGGGCGGCTCCCCGTCAGCCGCGGCACCGACGCAGCCGGGCACCCAGGACCCCTCCGCGATCCCGCCGCCCCCGGCGGGTTACCCGCCCTACCAGGGCACCGTCGAGCCGAAGAAGAAGCGCGGGTTGCTGATCGCGGCGATCGCACTGGTCGTGATCATGGTGCTCTGCGTGGGCGGCGGCGCGGTGGCGTTCCTGACCCTGCGCAACGTTGAGGACGGCGAGGGCGCCAAGGAGCCTGCGGTCGCCGTCGACGAGTTCCTCACCGCGGTCTACAAGGATCGCGACGCGGCCAAGGCGACCAGCCGCGTCTGCGCCGCCTCCCGCGACGACGAGAAGATCGCCGCGAAGGTGGCCGAGGTGGAGAAGTACGCCTCCGAGTACCAGAGCCCGCGCTTCCGGTGGACCACCCCGAAGGTGGACAACCAGACCGGAGACCGGGCCACCGTCTCCACCCGGGTCACCATGACCACCTCCGACGAGCGGGTGGCCGACCAGGACCTGCGCTTCACAGTGGTGCAGAAGACAGGTTGGTGGGTCTGCGAGGTCGCGTGACCGCCAACCCTGGATAGGCTCGACGGGTGCGTGCAGCTGAGCGGCCGTCCGACCCGGCCGGTACCGGATGGTCGGCCCGTCTCCACGTCGTGACCGGAAAGGGCGGCACCGGCAAGACCAGCGTGGCGGCGGCGCTGGCGCTGGCGCTGGCCGCCGGGGGCCGGCGCACCCTGCTGCTGGAGGTCGAGGGGCGCCAAGGCATCGCCCAGCTCTTCGGCATCGATCCGCTGCCGTACGAGGAGCGACACCTCGCCGACGCCCCGGACGGCGGCGAGGTGCGCGCGCTGGCGGTGGACGCCGAGGAAGCGCTGCTCGAGTACCTCGACATGTTCTACAAGCTGGGTGCGGCGGGCCGGGCGTTGCGCAAGCTCGGCGCCATCGACTTCGCCACCACGATCGCCCCCGGCCTGCGCGACGTGCTGCTCACCGGCAAGGCGAAGGAGGCCACGACCCGCACCTCGGGGCAGCGGCGCGTCTACGACGCGGTGGTGCTGGACGCCCCGCCGACCGGGCGGATCGGTCGGTTCCTCAACGTCACGGCCGAGACGGCCCGGCTGGCCAAGGTGGGCCCGATCAAGACCCAGAGCGAGGGGGTCGCCGCATTGTTGCGCTCCCCGATCACCGCGGTGCACGTGGTCACGCTGCTGGAGGAGATGCCCGTGCAGGAGACGGTGGACGCGATCGCCGACCTGACCTCGCTCGGCTTCGGCATCGGAAAGGTGATCGTCAACGGCACTCGACCCCCGCTGCCCGCCGGCCGGGCGGTCACCGCGGCCGAGCTGAAGCGCGGGCTGGTCGCCGCCGGGCTGCCGGCCGATCGGGACATTGTGGCCGGGTTGCACGACGAGGCGCGTGACCAGCTCATCCGGCGCGAGCTGGAGGATTCGCTCCGGGCCGACCTGGTGGAGCTGGGGCTGCCGATGGTCGAGCTGCCCTTGTTGCCCGACGGGGTCGACCGGGCGGGGCTCGCGACACTGGCTCAGGCCCTCGTCCGGGCCGATTGACTCACACCTGAGCTCTGCGCGGGCGCTGGACCCACCCGGCCCGATACGCTCGATTGGTGCCTTCCGAAGACGCGGCGCCGCAGCTGGACGTCGACCAGATCCTCGCCGACCCGGGCGTGCGGATCGTCGTGTGCTGCGGTGCCGGCGGGGTCGGCAAGACGACCACAGCCGCGGCGCTGGCGCTGCGGGCCGCCGAGCAGCACGGTCGGCGCACGGTGGTGCTCACCATCGACCCGGCCCGCCGGCTGGCCCAGTCGCTCGGCCTGACCGAGCTGGACAACACTCCACGCCAGGTCAAGGGGATCGACGTCGAGGCCAGCGGCGGCGAGCTGCACGCCATGATGCTGGACATGAAGCGCACCTTCGACGACGTGGTGCTTCAGCACACCGACCCGACGAAGGCTGCGGAGATCTTCGCGAACCCGTTCTACCAGGCGATGAGCTCGACCTTCGCCGGCACGCAGGAATACATGGCGATGGAGAAGCTGGGCCAGCTGCACGCCCGTGGCGAATGGGACCTGATCGTGGTGGACACACCACCGTCCCGCTCGGCCCTGGATTTTCTGGACGCGCCGGCCCGGCTCTCCCGTTTCCTCGACGGCCGGATGCTGCGGCTGCTGCTTGCCCCGGCGCGCAGTGGTGGGCGGAGCATGTTCAGCCTGGTCACGGCCTCGTTCGGGATGTTCTCGAAGGTGGTGCAGAAGGTGCTCGGCGCACAACTGCTCACCGATCTGTCCGGCTTCGTGGCCGCACTGGATTCGATGTTCGGCGGTTTCCGGCAGCGGGCCGAGCAGACGTACCGCATCCTTCAGGCGCGGGAGACGGCCTTCCTGCTGGTGGCGGCACCGGAGCCGGACGCGGTCCGGGAGGCCGCCTACTTCGCGGGCCGTCTGCGGGACGAGCGGATGCCGCTGGCCGGTCTGGTGCTCAACCGGGTGCACCGAGCCGTGGTGCCGCAGCTGGATGCCGAGCGGAGCCGGGTCGCCGCCGAGCGGCTGACCGAGCTGGGTGGGCATGAGGCCACCGCCGACGTGCTGCGGGCGCATGCGGCGCTGGCCCGTCAGGCGGTACGCGAGCAGCAGGTCGCCGCGCGGTTCACCGAGGCGTTCCCGGCGGTGCCGGCGGTGTCGGTAACGGCGCAGCCCGCCGACGTGCACGACGTCGACGGGCTACGGACGATCGGTGCGGCGATCAGCCGGTCGTGACCGGCGTCAGTTGGCCGCACTGACGAGGATCTTGTCCTTGCCGGCCTTGTCCTTGCTGTTCTTCTTCATCGCGGCCTCGAACATCTTGCGCCAGCTCGTCACCTGCGGGTGACGACGCAGCAGTGCCCGCCGTTCGCGTTCGGTCATGCCGCCCCACACACCGAACTCGATCCGGTTGTCCAGCGCGTCGGCCAGGCACTCGTACCGAACTGGGCAGCTCCGGCAGATTCGCTTCGCCACGTTCTGTTCGGCGCCCTGTACGAACAACGCGTCCGGGTCCCCGTTCTGACATGCCGCCAGCGTCGGCCAGTCAGTGATCATGCCCATGTGTACACGTCCCCCCTTGCAGTACCTACCGACCTCGTCGATGCACGCCAGCCGGCAATTCCCCCCGATCGCCCGGCCCGCCTTCCCCAAGGCGGCGCGGACGACATGTGGCGCTGTCGCCGCCCCCATCATGCTCTGTAGTCGACTGATTACGCAACGTTGTCGGCTAAATCCATCATTCCGGACACTCCCGGCTTCCCGGGCCTTCGCCCGCCGGTTACCCCGCCGAGGTCAGCGATAACGCTGCGCCGCCTCCTTGAATCGGAGGAGACTCACGCCAGGTCACACGCAACCAAGCACGGGGGGTCGTGCGTTTAGCACAACGAGGGCAGCGCACGCAGGAAATGGGGAAAGAACGCCCCAGCGCCCCTCGTTCCCTACTCGCGTACCCTGCTGAGGTGACCTGGATGCGGAAACGTGACCACAATGTGCTGACCAACGCCGCATCGCTACTCGTATGTGGCCTGCTGGCCGGCGTGGTGGTCGCTGCGGCGGCCTTCCCCGCAGTGGCGATGTCCGGCTTGGCCGCCAAGGCCGGTGCCCAGACATTCGGCGCCCTGCCCACGGAGCTGACGGTGGCCCGCGCGCCGCAGATCAGCTACCTGCTGGCTTCGGACGGCAAGACACCGCTCGCGACCATGTACGACGAGAACCGGCGCGACGTGAAGCTCGCCGACATCTCGCCGTTCATGCAGAAGGCCATCATCGCGGCCGAGGACCATGACTTCTACAAGCACAACGGCGTCGACATCAACGGTGTCGCCCGCGCGTTCGTCAACAACCAGAGCGAGGGCTCCGGCCGGCAGGGTGCCTCGACGCTGACCATGCAGTACGTCCGGCTGGCCATCGCCTACTCGGCCACCCACCCGGCCGACGTGGTCGCGGCGACCGAGGACACCAGCGCCCGCAAGCTCCGCGAAATGCGGCTGGCTCTCCAGGTCGACAAGGAATTCTCCAAGGACGAGATCCTCACCCGCTACCTCAACCTCGCCTCGTTCGGCAACGGCGCGTACGGCATCTTCGCCGCCAGCCAGGTCTACTTCGGTAAGCCGCCGAGCAAGCTCAAGATCGAGGAAGCGGCGCTGCTGGCCGGCATGGTCAAGGCACCGACGACGAACGACCCGACCACCAAGGCCGGATACCCGCTCGCCCTGGACCGGCGCGACTACGTCATCCAGAACATGGTCGACATCAAGGCCATCACCCAGCAGGAGGCCGACGCCGCCAAGGCGACCAAGCTGGCAGTGAAGGACAAGCGCACCCCGAACGGCTGCGTCGCCGCCAACGTCAACAGTTGGGGCTTCTTCTGCGACTACTTCTACCGCTGGTGGATGGATCAGGAGACGTTCGGTTCGACCACGTACGACCGGGAGCGGCGACTGAAGAGCGGCGGCTACACCGTCGTGACCTCGATCGACGTCCAGGCGCAGAAGGGCGCGGACGCGGCGGTCCGCAGGGCCAAGAAAGAGACCAGCAAGGAAGCCGCCATGGTCGCGGTGGTTGAGCCGGGCACCGGCCGGGTCCGGGCCCTCGCGGTCAACCGGCAGTTCAAGCTGGACGACCCGAAGAACCCGAAGAACAAGATCTCCAGCGATCCCGCGAAGAGCAAGAAGGGCATCCGGGGCAACTACCCGGCGACGGTCAACCCGCTACTCACCGGCGGCAACGGCATCACCGGATACCAGGCCGGCTCGACCTTCAAGATGTTCACCATCGTGGCCGCGCTGGAGAAGGGCATTCCCCTCAGCTACACCATCAACGCGCCAAAGCAGTTCAAGTCGGAATACATCATCCAGCCGGGCCCGGCAGCCTGTCCGGGGACCAACTTCTACTGCCCCACGAACTCGACGGACAGCATGGCCGGCGTGCACAACATGTGGAGCGCGTTCGGCAGGTCGGTCAACACCTTCTTCGTGCCACTGGAACAGCAGGTCGGTGCGGAGAACGTGGTCAAGGCCGCCAAGAGGCTGGGCATCAACTTCCGGTCCCAGGAGGATCTGGACCTGGAGAAGGGTGCGCACCAGTGGGGTGCGTTCACCCTGGGTGTCTCGCAGACCACCCCGCTGGATCTGGCCAACGCCTACGCGACACTGGCCGCCGACGGCACCTACTGCGAGCCGATCCCGGTGCAGGAGATCCGCGACCCGGAGGGCAAAAAGCTCGACATCGCCAACCCGCGCTGCGAGAAGCGGTTCAGCACCGAGGTGGCCCGCGCCGCGGTGGACGCGGCCCGTTGCCCGGTCGGTGATCGGTCGTCCTCATCCCGGTGCACCGGAGCCACCGCCGGCAACGTGCGTGGCGCCGTCGGTGCGCCGGTGGCCGGCAAGTCCGGCACCACCGACTCAGAGAAGACCGCCGCCCTGGTCGCGATGACCAAGCAGTACGCGGTCGCCGGCATCATGGCCGACCCGGACTGGCCGCAGACCAACGTCAAGATGAAGCACGGGGAGAAGGACGGCATCAACCCGCCGGTGTGGGAGACGCTGCGGGACGCGATGAAGGGCAAACCGCGGATCGGTTTCGAGCCGCCGGGCCAGAAGATCTCCGAGGGTGACCAGCGCAGCATCCCCGACGTGAAGTGTGTGTCGGTGGATCAGGCGAAGTCCCGGCTCAAGGGCGCCGGCTTCGAACCGGTCGTCTCCGAGGCGAGGGTGCCGTCGTCCTGCAAGGCCGGCGACGCGGCCGGCACCAGCCCGGACGGACGCACGATAAAGGGTGGCCTCGTCACCATCCAGGTCAGCAGCGGTGGCGGTAGCACGCCGGACAACAAGCCGGGCACGCCGGGTCAGCCCGGCAACCCGCCCGGCCGACCCGGCGGCGGCGGTCGCCCGGGCGGCTGAGCAGACGAGTAGGACACAACGGGCGGGCACCCTCTCCGGGTGCCCGCCCGTTCGTCTGTACGGACTATTGGCTGGCTGCGGCTACCGCCCCTGATCCGGGCCGGTGATCGCGACACCGCCGATCGGGGGCGCGCCGGTCGGTCAGAGGCCGAGCTGCCGGCGTACCTCGGCTGCCACCCGACCACCCTCGGCCTGGCCCGCCACCGCGGCCTGGGCCGCCTTCATGGCCGGGCCCATCTGGGCCTTTCCGGTGAAGCCGCCCGCGGCGAGCGCCCCCGACACCAGCTCGGTCAGCTCGGCCTCCGAGAGCTGCTTGGGCAGGTAGCGGTCCAACACCTCGCCCTCGGCGGTCTCCTTGGCGGCCTGCGCGGCGCGGCCGGCGTCGCCGAACGCGGTGGCCGCCTCCCGGCGCTTCTTGGCTTCCTTGGTCAGCACCGCGAGCACCTCGTCATCGGTGAGCTCGCGCTTGGCCTTGCCAGCGACCTCGGCGGTGCCGACGGCGGCCAGGGCCATCCGCAGCGTGGAGGTGGTCAGCTCGTCGCGCGCCTTGAGCGCGGAACGCATGTCGGCAGTGAGGCGGTCCTTCAGCGTGCTCATGGACGGTCAAACTACCCTGAACGCCATGCGAAAGCGCACACTATTCCGGCTCGCCGCCGGAACCGCCACGGTCGGCGCGGCCACCCTCGCGTACGCGTCGCTCATCGAGCGCAACATGTTCACCCTGCGGCGGTACGACGTACCGATGCTGCCGGCCGACGCGGAGCCGCTGCGCGTGCTGCACCTGTCGGACCTGCACATGATGCCGGACCAGGCGCGCAAGCAGCGCTGGGTGGCGTCACTGGCCGCTCTCGACCCCGATCTGGTGGTGGTGACCGGCGACAACATGGCGCACCCGGACGCGGTGCCGGGAGTGCTGCGGGCCCTGCAACCGCTGCTGGACTACCCGGGCGCGTTCGTGTTCGGCTCCAACGACTACACCGGGCCGGTGTTGAAGAACCCGTTCACCTACTTCCTGCCCGACCGGGAATACACCGAGGGTGTCGAGCTGCCCTACGAGGAGCTGCGCCAGGTGTTCACCGGCGCTGGCTGGACGGACCTCAACAACGCCCGGACCACGCTGAAGGCCGGCGGCCGGCAGCTCGACCTGGTCGGCGTGGACGACCCCCACATCGACCGGGACGACTACCCCGCCGTGTCTGGCGCTGTCTCATCCTCGTCCGACCTGTCCATCGCGCTGGCGCACTCCCCCGAGCCACGGGTGCTCGACCAGATGGCCGCGGACGGCTTCGGGCTGCTGCTGGCCGGGCACACCCACGGCGGTCAGGTCTGCGTGCCGGGCTTCGGGGCGCTGGTGACCAACTGCGGTCTGCCCCGCTCGATGGCGCGCGGTCTGCACCGCTGGCCGGGCTCGGACTCCTGGCTGCACGTCTCCGCCGGGCTGGGCACCCACCCGACCGCTCCGGTCCGCTTCGCCTGCCCCCCGGAGGCCAGCATCCTCACCCTCATCCCCCGCTGACCCCGCGCCGGGCGCCGCGCTTGGCGCTCCGCTTCAAGATCCGCACAACTTCCTGGAAATAGGGGTCTCAGCGCGCCGTGAGGCCACTACATCCTTGAAGTTGGGCGGATCTTGGCTGCTCCGGGCTGGGCCCGGCCGGCGGGGGTACCGAGTTTGACCATCGGGGCGGGTGGGCTACTATTTGTCGGCACGCCTCGGGGTGTGGCGCAGCTTGGTAGCGCGCTTCGTTCGGGACGAAGAGGTCGTCGGTTCGAATCCGGCCACCCCGACCAGGTCAGAGGGCACATCAGATCCATGGATGTGCCCTCTAGTGCGTCCTAGGTGACCAACTGGGTGACGACGCCTCAGCGGTCAGCGTGAAAATGCGATTCATGGCCGCCGCACATTGACGCGACGCCGGTCGACGCTGATGGCGGTGGACCGGCTCGGTCACGATGGTTCGGGAGTGCCCGCACAGGTCGGCGGCCTGTGTCCGCGTGCCAGAGCAGCCGCCAATACGGGAGCCGCAGTGCTTGAGCCTGCCGTTACGTCAGTCCTTATGGTCGGCCGCATGGACAACATCACACCCGAGGTCACGCGTGACATCTACGGAATGCCGACGTTCGCGACGTTGACGGTTGCGGATATTGACCGCACCGTCGACTGGTACGTCAACGGGCTTGACTTCATCTCGCTGTTCACTATGCCCGGCCCCGACGGTGTCCCCGCGCTGGTTCATCTTCGCCGCTGGCGATACCAGGACATCCTGGTGCGCAGGGGAGTCGCGCCGGTTGGCGGTGAGTGGACCATCAGCTTCATGGCGATCGCCGAGCAGTTGGATGCGGTCGCCGAGCGCGCTCGGAGGCATGGCGGCGGCGACGTTGACGGACCAGCCGCAACGCCGTGGAACACTCGCGACCTGCGGCTGACCGACCCGGACGGGTACACGGTCGTCTTCACCGCCCGCCGCCCTGAAGGAGAGCGTGACGAACGCTTCAACGCGATGATGGAGCAGGAGGCCCGCCGCCAGCTCGGTGGCTGAAGACGGTGCCCGATCCGCCGGAGGCCACGGCTGCGGGGTCGACCAGATCATGGTGTCGAGGTCAGCTAGGGCCGTCTGCGTGCGAAGAGAAACGCCCCATGCCTGCTCTCATCCGGGCGGTGCAGCATCTGGGCCTCGACGGTGAACCCGGCGTCGTTGAGCCAGGCTGCGACCCGGTCGGGCGGGCGGCGGTGCACGTACACGTTCATCGGGTGACCGCCGTAGCCCTGCGTCTTCAACCGATGCTCGTCGCCGACGTGAAAGGCGAGCAGCACGATGCCATGGGGACGCAGTACCCGGTGGAAATGTGCCAGGACCGTGGGCACCTCGTCGTCGGGAATGTGGATGAGTGAGAACCAGGCCAGAATGCCGGCAACGGAGGAGTCGGCGAGGTCGAGATCCGTCATGGAGCCCACCTCGAACCGCAGTCCGGGATGGTCGCGCCGGGCGATGTCGATCATTGCGGGCGACAGATCGACACCGATGACGTCGACACCGAGGCCCTGGAGGTACGCGGTGATCCGTCCCGGTCCGCAACCGATGTCGGCGACGGGTCCGCCGCCGCTGCTCCGGGCCAGTTCGGCGAACAACGCCAGGACTGCCCGTTCGTACGGCGCATCAGAGAGTGCCTCACGCAGCAGGTCGGCGTAGCTCTCCGCCACCGTGTCGTAGGACGCCCGGGTGTCGGCGAGCCAGCCGTCAGCGCTCATCCCGGGCACAGTAGTGCAGTGATCAGCAGTGCGCCGGCCCGGCAGGAGTGACGCCTCGGCCGACGGGAGACCAGCACTTCTGGCAGCCAAAACGTGCGGATGCCGCCGTCGCGGCTGATGTTTGAGCGGCACCCGCTGACTAGCATCGACCTCGATGGAGCTGCTGGAGCGCGCGGACGCGCTCGCCACCCTGGACGGGCTGCTGGCCTCCCCCGGCGGTGCGATCGCGCTCGTCGCGGGTGAGGCGGGTGCCGGCAAGTCCGCCCTGGTCGGCGCGTTCGCCGCGACGACCAGGGCCAGGGTGCTCTGGGGCAGCTGCGACCCGTTGCTGACACCTCGGGCGCTCGGCCCGCTGCACGACGTCGCCCGCCAGGTGGGCGGGGTGCTCGCGGACCGACTGACCGCGCTGCACGCGGTGGCGGAGGCCGAACGGCGGGGTGCCGTGTTCGACGCGCTCCTCGACGAGCTGACCGATCTCCGGCCGGGCCGCCGGACGGTGCTGGTGGTGGAGGACGCGCACTGGGCGGACGGGGCAACCCTGGACCTGATCGCGTACCTGGGGAGGCGGCTGGCCCGTCGCCCGGCGCTGCTCGTGCTGACCCTGCGCGACGACGAGGTCGGGGCGGAGCATCCGCTGCACGCCGTACTCGCGGGCCTGCCCCGTCCGCTGGTCCGCCGCCTGCCGCTGCCGGCGCTGTCGACCGACGCGGTTGCGGCGCTGGCCCGCGCCGCCGGCCGCGCCCCGGACGGGTTGTACCAGGCCACCGGCGGCAACCCGTTGCTGGTCACCGAGGTGCTGGCCGCAGCCGGCTCGGGCGTGCCGCCGACCGTACGCGATCTGGTGCTGGCTCGGCTGGCCGCGCTGCCGGCGCCGGCCCGGGAGGTCGCGGCCCTGGTTTCGGTGGTCCCGTCCCGGGTCGAGCCGTACCTGCTGAACGATCACCCGCCGGCCGCCGTGCAGGAATGCCTGGACCGGGGCGTGCTGGTGTCGGTCGGCAACGCGGTGGCGTTCCGGCACGAGCTGCTGGGTCGGGCGGTACGCGAGTCGCTGTCCCCGGTGCGTCGGGTGGCGCTGCATGCCGCCGTACTGGCCCGGCTCACGCCACGCGCGGACGTGGACGCCGCCCGACTGGTGCACCACGCGCATCATGCCGACGATCCGGAGGCCGTGCTGCGCTGGGCGCCCGTGGCGGCCGAGCGGGCCAGCCGGGCGGGCGCCCACCGGCAGGCTGCGGACCACTACGCCGTCGCGCTCCCACACGCCGCTGACCTGCCCACACCACGCCGGGCGGAGCTGCTGGAGGCGTACGCGACGGCGGCGTACCTGGCCGGGCGGGCCGCGCAGGCGCTGGACGCCCGCTCGGACGCGCTGGTCCTGCGGGAGGCCGAGGGCGACCCGCTGCGGATCGGCGAGAACCTGCGCTGGGTGTCCCGGCTGTGCTGGTGGACCGGGGACAGCCCGGCAGCGCGGGCGGCGGGCACCCGAGCGGTCCAGGTGCTGGAGTCCACGCTTCCCGGCAGGCAGTTGGCGATGGCCTACAGCAACATGTCGCAGCTGCTCATGCTCGCCGACGACAACCTCCGGGCCATCGACTGGGGTGACCGGGCCCGGGAGCTGGCCCGCCGGCTCGGTGACGTGGAGACCGAGGCGCACGCCCTGGTCAACGTCGGCTCGGCGCGCCTCCAGGGCGGGGACGTCGCCGGCCTCATCGAGCTGGAAGGCGGGTACGGGCTGGCCGTCGCACACCACCTCGACGATCACGCGGCGCGCGCGCTGGTCAACATGGCCACCATGGCGGTGGAGTGGCATCGGGTCTCGCCGGCCGCCGAGGCCCTGGACCGGGCGCTACGGTTCACCACCAGCCGGGACCTCGACGGGTACGCCCGGCACCTGCTGGGCTACCGGGCCCGACTGCGGTTGGCCACCGGAGACTGGCCCGGCGCGCGCTCCGACGCCGAACGGGCCTTGGCTGGCACCGCGCAGCCCGGCGGGAGCCTCGTCCCGGCCCTGGTCGCGCTGGGTCGGCTCGGTGCCCGCCGAGACGAACCGACCACGCACCTGGACACGGCGGCGCGCTGGGCGGTGCAGAGCCGGGAACTCCAGTTCGTGGTGCCGGTCGCGGCGGCGTTGGCGGAACGGCACTGGCTGGCCGGCGAGCCAGGGCCGGCGGTCGCCGAACTGCGGCGTGCGTACCGGCTCGCGGTCGAGGCGTGCCAGCCCTGGTTCGCCGGGGAGCTGGCGTACTGGCTGTGGCGGGTCGGCGAGCCGGTCGGAGACACCGGCGCGCTGGCATCGCCGTACCGGCGGCTGATCGAGGGCGACTGGGCCGGTGCAGCCGAGGAGTGGCAGCAGCTCGGCTGCCCGTACTCCCGGGCGGAGGCGCTGGCCTGCGGCGACGACCCGGCGGCCGGCGAGGCGCTGCGGTTCCTGGACGGGCTGGGCGCGGTGGCCGTGGCCCGACGGGTCCGCGCCGACCTACGCGGACGCGGAATGGCCCGGGTGCCGAGGGGGCCGCGACCGGGGACGGCCGCGCACCCGACGGGCCTGACCCCCCGACAACGGGAGGTGCTCGCGCTGCTCGCCGACGGGCTGAGCAACGCCGAGATCGCCGCCCGGTTGTCGCTCTCCCCGCGAACCGTCGACCACCACGTGTCCGCGGTGCTGGGCAAGCTCGCGGTGCCCAGCCGGGGCCATGCGGCCGCCACGGCCCGCCGACAGGGGCTGCTACCGCCAACATAGGTGTTTCTGCCGATCCCCGAGGGCGCCGCCACACCTAGCGTCGATGGCACCACCAACCGTCCGAGGGGGACCACCGATGACTACCGCACTCGATCTCAGCGCCGTGAAGGCACGCCAGCAGGTGACCTGGGCAAGCGGCGACTACGGGGCGGTCGCCGCGCTCATCCACCCGATCTCCGAGGCGCTGGTGACCGCGGCCGACCTGTCGGCCGGCGCCCGCGTGCTGGACGTGGCGACCGGCTCCGGCAACGCCGCCATCGCCGCCGCCCGCTGCGGTTGCGTCGTGACCGGCGTCGACTACGTACCCGAACTGTTGGAACGGGGCCACGCGCGGGCTGCGGCGGAACGGCTCCCGGTCACCTTCGTGACCGGTGACGCGGAGCGCCTGGCGTACGCCGATGGCTCCTTCGACGCGGTGCTCTCCGTCGTCGGCGTGATGTTCGCGCCCGACCAGGAGCGGGCGGCGGCCGAGCTGGTCCGGGTCTGCCGGCCCGGTGGCACGGTGGCGCTGGCGTCGTGGACGCCGCAGGGGTTCATCGGCGACCTGTTCCGCACGGTGGGTCGGCACGTGCCGCCGCCGGCGGGCCTGCGCCCGCCGGTCCAGTGGGGCGACGAGGCCCGGGTCCGCGAGCTGCTCGGCACAGCCGTGGGTGAACTGCGGGCGGTACGCCGGGAGTTCGTCTTCCGCTTCGGCACTCCGGAGGAGTTCGCCGACTTCTTCCGGGCCAACTACGGACCGACGTTGAAGGCGTTCGAGGCGCTGCCCGAGGAGCGGCGACCGCAACTGCACGCCGACCTGGTGGAGCTGGCCCGTACGCACAACCGCGCCACCGATGCCACAGTCCGGATCCCGGCGGAGTACCTGGAGGTCGTGGCGCAGCGAATTCCCGACCCCGCCTGACGCGCGTCAGTCCTGTCGTTCGGTGCGCTCGATCTCGGCGAACGCGGCGGCCAGGTAGTCGTCCAACGACATGCTGGTCGCCGCCAACAGGTCGGCCACGAGCAGCGGGGCGTGCCGGGCCAGGGCGGACGCGTCCGGGCGCGACTCGTCACCCTCGGGGTCGTACACCCCCAGTGCGCCGGCCAGCAGGACCAGCACCACGTGCGGGTCCACGTCCGAACGCCACCGCGTCGCGTCCTGCACGCAACGGGTCAGCACCTGGCGGATGTCGTCGCCGGTCAGCCCGTCCGGATGGCTCTCCTCCAGCAGCAGCCGGACCACCGCGCCGAGCACCAGGCCGGAACGCTCGTCCGCGGCGAGCCCACCGACCGCGTCGTCGTACGCCTGACCGTCGCGTGCCTGGGCGGCGGCGACGGCCGCGGTGGCGGTCACCGCGATGGCGCGGGCGGTAGCGGGCAGGTGTCGCCAGGTGCCGGTCATCGGGCCAGCATCGCAGACCCGGCGGACACCGTCTGACCACCGTGGGGCCGAGTGGATCATCGTGGAATTGGTCACCCGCCGGTCTCGGCCGTAGCGGGGCACCGCCAAAAGGGTTCGCGCGGTGTCACACCTGACGAACAGAATGCCGGACATGCTGCGTCGTGCCCTGCCCCGCCGTTCGGAAGCTCGCCGGATCCTCATCGGCACCCTGCTGTCGGCGATGGGGCGCGGCATGACCCTGCCGTTCCTGTTCATCTACCTCACCGACGTACGCGGGCTCACCGACACCCGCGCCGGGCTGGTGATCGGCTGGTACGGCGCGGTCACCCTGGCCCTGTCCCCGCTGGGTGGGACGCTGATCGACCGGATCGGCGCCCGCCGCGTGGTGGTGCCCTGCCTGCTGATCGAGGCGGTCGGCACCGGCTCACTCGCGCTGGTGAACTCGACCGGGTCAGCCCTGCTGGTGATGACGGTGATCGCCATCGGCAGCTCGGCGATCTGGTCCGGGCAGAACACGATCCTCGCGTCGCTGACCGACGACGACGAACGGCAACGCGTCTTCGGGCTGAACTTCGCCCTGCTCAACCTCGGCATCGGCATCGGTGGCATGACCTCCGGCGCGATCGTCGACACCGCCCGGCCCGGCACTTTCCAGGCGATCTATCTGCTGGACGCGGTGACCTATCTGCTGCCGGCGCTGATCCTGCTCACGCTGCCCGGCGTCGGCCACCGGCTCGGCAACCGTCGAGGCGTCGACGAGCCGTCGCCAGGCGGCTACCTGACCGTGCTCCGCGACCGCCCGTTCCGTCGGCTGGTGATCTTCGGGCTGATCCTCACCACCTGCGGGTACGCGCAGATCGAGGTGGGCTTCGCCGCGTACGCGGTGCGGGTGGTCGAGGTGAACCCCCGGGTGGTGGCGTGGGCGCTCGCGGCCAACACCGTGATGATCGTGCTCGCGCAGCTCCTGGTGATCCGCCGGATCGAGGGGCGTAGCCGTACCCGGGCACTGGCCGTGGTGGGCGCGGTGTTCGCCGCCGCCTGGTTGGTCCTCGGCGCGGCCGGCCTGGTCAGCGGGGAAAACGCCCTGATGGCCGCCCTCTGCGTAGTGGCCTGCTCGGCGATCTTCGGCTTCGGCGAGACGATGCTGTCGCCGGTGATGCCCGCGCTGACCAACGCGCTGGCCACGGACGAACTACGCGGCCGGTACAACGCGATGAGTTCGATGATCTTCGGGATCAGCGGCGTGATCGGCCCGGTGACCGCCGGGCCGCTGCTCGGCGCCGCCAACGGCAAGGTCTGGGTGGCGACGGTGGTCGGCGGCTGCCTGGTCGCCTCGCTGGTCGCGCTCTCCCTGCGCAGACTGCTCAGCGCCGAACAGGACGGCCGCGTAACGACTACCCCGGCGTCCCCCGCCCCGGCTCCGGCCCCCACCCCCGCCTGACGTCGCGACACCCATACCCCGCCGCCCGCACCCCGCCGTCGCCCGCGCCCGTCGCCCGTCGCCCGCGCCCGTCGCCCGCGCAAGATCGTGCTCGATCCTGGATGTAGTGGCCTCGGCCGGGCTTCCATGCCACTACTTCCTGGTTCGAGCACGATCTTGCGCAGGCGGGCGCGCGGCGCGAGCGCGGACACGGGGCGCGGGGTCCGGGGCGCTGCGCGGGGTCCGGGTCGCGTTGGCGGCCGCAGGTGAGGAACAGCAGTGCCCTGGGACGGGTCGGGCCCCGGAGCGGATGCTCCGGGGCCCGACGTCGCGGGGTCGGCCGTCAGGCGACGGGGACCTCGGCGGTGGTGCGGATCCGGTCCAGCGTCGGTGCGGAGACCGGCGACTGGGCGGTCAGGTACGCCACGAACGCGTCCAGGTCGATCTGCGCGGTGACCAGGTTCGTCCCGCCGGTGAGGGCGCTGAACCCGTCGCCGCCGCCGGCCAGGAAGTTGTTCACCGTCACCCGGTAGGTGGCGGCGGTGTCGACCGTGGTGCCGCCGAGGGTGAGGCTGCCCCGGACCACTCGGGTGCCGGCACACGGGTCGGCCGTGGGGGCCGTGGTGCCGTTCGGGTCGACCACGTAGCCCACGGTCGCCGACGGGTACAGCGTTCGGCCGGTGACGAACTGCTGCTCCAGGACGCAGTAGAGCTGCGCTCCGGTCAGGTCCAGCGTCACCAGGTTGTTGGCGAACGGCTGCACCGTGAACGCCTCCTCGTAGGTGACCGGACCGGCGTCGAGGTCGGCCCGGACCCCGCCCGGGTTCATGAAGGCGGCGACGGCACCCTGCTCGTCGTCGGTGGCGGCGAGCTGCGCGTCGGCGATCAGGTTGCCCAGCGGGGACTCACCCAGACTCGTACCGAAGAGGGTTTCCTGGCTTCGGGTGATGGCCTGGGTGGTCTCGCCGACCTGGCGGCCGGCGACCGGGCCGAGCACGGTCTTGTACCGGTTGATCAACGCGGTCTGCTTCGGGTCCTTGGCCACGTCGCGAGTGACCACGACGTTCTCCGCGCTGGCGGAGAGCACGTCCCCGGTCCGACGGTCGATCTTGAGGTCGATGTCGGTGACCAGGCGACCGAACGAGCTGGCACTGGTGACCAGCTTGCCGTTGATGTCGCAGTTGTACGCCTGGTGGGTGTGCCCGCTGACCACCACGTCGATCGACGGGTCCATCCGGTTGGTGATGTCCACGATGGGCCCGGTCATGCCGACGCAGTCGTTGATGCCACCGGTCGCCGCCTGGGTGCCACCCTCGTGCAGCAGAACGACGATCGTCTCCACGCCCTGGCGGCGCAGCTCGCGGGCGTACCGGTTGGCGGTGACCGCCTCGTCGGCGAAGCTCAGGCCGGCGACGCCCTGCTGGCTGACGATCTCCGGGGTGCCCTCCAGGGTCATCCCGATGAAGCCGACCTTGACGCCCTGCACCTTGTGGATCGCGTACGGCGCCATCAGCGGCTTGCCGGTCGCGGTCTTGAAGGCGTTCGCGGACAGGTACTTGAAGCCGGCGCCCCGGTACGGGGTGCCGTCGGCGCAGCCGTCGACCGGGTGGCAGCCGCCGTTCTGGATCCGCAGCAGCTCGGCGGCGCCCTCGTCGAACTCGTGGTTGCCGACGCTGGCGTAGTCCAGGCCGGCCATGCTCAGCGCCTCGATGGTCGGCTCGTCGTGGAACGCGGCGGAGAGCAGCGGCGACGCGCCGATCAGGTCACCGGCGGCGACCGTGATGGTGTTCTTCTTCTTGGCTGCGGCGCGCAACTCGGCCAGGTGGGTGGCCAGAAACTCGACGCCGCCCGCGGTCTGCCCGGCGATGGTGCCGCTGGACCCGCTCGGCGGTTCGAGGTTGCCATGGAAGTCGTTGAGGGCCAGCAGGGTGACGTCGACCGGCTTCGGTCGCGCGTCGGCTTGCTCAGGGTTGGTGGCGACCGCGCCGAGCGCGGCCACCGCGAGCGCGGTCAGGCCGACAGCGGCCCGACGCATCCCGGGTATGGACATGGAACTCCTTGTGAGAATCGGCGCGTGCGGTGCCCGGACGGTGGGTCGACCGGGCCGCCGACCGACGCCGTCGGAAGGGTCGATCGCGGATGGCGGCGATTGGGGATGACCGCCTGCCCCGACAGCCTCTCATCCGGACGCCGACCGGTCGACCCAGGCAGCACATCAGAGCTGCGGGTACGCCCGAACCGGGATCGACCGGCGTTTGGTGCCGTCCGCCGGACATGGTCGGACCCAGGGTCTAGAAAGGACGGGACAGCCAGCGCGGACGGAGGCGGCATCGTGAGCGGAACGACACCGATGGTGGAGCAGGTGCGATCGGCGGATGGCACGCCCATCGCGTTCGAACGGTCCGGGGCCGGGCCCGCGATCATTCTGGTCGGCGGCGCGTTCAACGACCGCAACACGACCCGCGCGCTCGGTGCGGCATTGGCACCGGATTTCACCGTGATCGGCTACGACCGCCGGGGGCGGGGCCACAGCGGCGACACCGCACAGTACGAGATCGGCCGGGAAATCGACGACCTGGCCGCCGTGATCGCTGCGGCAGGTGGCGCCGCGGCGCTCTACGGGATCTCCTCCGGCGCGGTCCTGGCCGCCCTCGCCACCGCACAGGGCCTACCGGTGACCGGGTTGGTCCTGTTCGAGCCGCCGTTTCAGGTTGGCACGCACGTGGGCGTCCGGAAGGACATCACCGCGCAGCTCATCGAGCTGATCGCCGTGGACGACCGGGACGGCGCGGTGGAGACCTTCCTCAGCGCCTCGGTGGGGCTGCCGGCCGAGGCGGTCGCCGGGATGAAGGCGCAACCGATGTGGGGCTCACTGACCGCGATCGCGCACACCCTGCCGTACGACGCGATCGTGACCGCGGGAGGGCGACTGCCCACCGACCTGGCGGCGATCACCGCGCCGACCCTCGCGGTGGACAGCACCGGCAGTCCACAGTGGCTGCGGGACGGGAGCCGGGCCGCAGCCGAAGCGGTTCCGGGCGGCCGGTCCATCAGCCTCGACGGTGGCTACCACGAGGTGCCGCCGGCGACGCTCGCTCCCGCGCTGCGCGAGTTCCTGCTCGGCTGACGGCCGCTGGCCGGCCGCCTCACCGCCGGTTCGCAACGGGCGTGAGTAGGCACCCGCACCACAGGACGGGCGCTCTCAGAAGCCGCAGGTCTGGCCGGCGGAGTGGCTGACCTGCACGGTGTGTGTCACGCAGCCGCCCGCCTCGACCAGGTGCAGCAGGAAGGCGGTTGGCTCGTCGACCCAGCCGATCTGCTCGTCGGCACTCATGGTGAGCGTGCTCTGCTTCCAGGTGCTGGGTGCCACGGTGAGGACCGTGCCGGCGTACGCCGAGATGACCGGGCGGTGCAGGTGGCCGGCGGCGACCCGGACGACGTGCCGGTGCCGACCGATCACCTCGGCGAGCGCGTCCCCGTCGGTGAGCCGGACGGAATCGGCCGCCGGGATGCCGACCGCGACCGGCGGGTGGTGCAGGCAGACCACGGCGGGCACCTCGGGCCGCCCGGCCAGCACCCCGTCGAGCCAGCCGAGCTGCTCCTCGCCGAGCTGCCCGCTGCTGCTGCCGGGGACGAGCGAGTCGAGCACCACGACCGTCGCCGCCTCGTGGTCGACGTGGTAGTAGGCGGAGAAGCCTCCCCCGAGCCACGGCGTGCCCCCGAATGCGTCGAGCAGCGACTCCCGGTCGTCATGGTTGCCGGGGACCAGGTGCACCGGCAGCGGAAACCGGCCGATCAGCTCGCGCAGCGCGGCGTACTCGTCGGGCCTCCCGTGGTCGACCAGGTCGCCGGTGATCACCACGCAGTCCGGTCGGGGTAGCAACGCCAGCACCCGGCCGAGCGCGCGGTGCAGCCCGGCGGCCGGTTCGGCGGCGAGCAGGCCGGTGGTCAGGTGCGGGTCACTGAGCTGGGCGATGAGCATGGGCTCGCCTCCTCGGCGCCGGGAGCTCCACGCTATCGCCGGGCGCAGCACCACGGAGGGCTCGCCGCCCACAGGCTGCGTCCACAGCCTGTGGATAGCACGTGTGTACGAAGCTCGGTCGACCCTGTTCCGCCGTGAGTACGCTTGATCGCGTGACTCGGAGTCGGCCGAGCCCCCTCCCCTACCTGGAACGACGTGCGAGTGGATCATCAGCTAGTCATCCGTGACGTCACCGTCCGCCTACCCATGGCGTCGAGCGCGCTGGAGGCCTGTCGATGGACGGTCACCGCGCTGTCCCACCACACCCCGGCGACCATCTCCGTGCTGCTCGCCGTCCATGACCGCCTGCGCTGCGTAGCGGCGACCGGGGCCTGGCAGGTCTTCGCCACCGTGCCGGCACGGACCGGCATCGTCGGCAGGGTGTACGCCAGCGGCACCCCCGCCGTCGTCCCGGACGTCACCGTCGACCCGGACTACCTCCCGGTACGCCCGGACGTGATCGCCGAGCTGTGCGTACCGGTGCTGGACCCGGCGGGCCGGGCGATCGGCGTACTCGACCTGCAGTGGAGTGAGCCGATCGACCTTGAGCCGTGGCGGGAGACCGCGCAGCGGCTGGCCGACCGGCTCGGCGGCCGGATCGCCGCCCTCGGTGGCCCACCGGAGGAGAGCCGCAGCGAGAAACTGCTCCGGCACACTGCCGCACTCTCCTCCGCGCCGACCGAGGGGGAGGTGATGGGTGTGGCGGCCTGCGCCGCCCGGGAGGTCTCCACGCTCTCCACCGCGGTGCTGCTGATCGCCGACCAGCTCGGCCCGCCCCCGGTGGCGCCAAGCGACCTGGAAACCCGGATCCGCGCCGAGCTGACCGAGGCGGGTCCGGCCGCGCTGAACCAGATGATCGACAGGGCACACCGGTACGGCGCCGGTTACACGCTGGGCGAGGCGGGGCACCCCCCGACGGAGGACTACCGACCGCTGACCCGGGCGGGCGTGCGCACGCTGGTCGCCGTCCCGGTCGGGCCGCCGGACGCCGGCGGGGTGCTGCTGGTCGCCGACGAACGTGCACTGCATCCGGACCCGACCACGATCAGCCTGATGGAGTTGCTCGCCGGGCAGGCCTGGACGAGCCTGGACCGGCTACGCACGCTGTCCCGGCTGCGGGAGCAGGCCAGCTCCGACCCGCTGACCGGGTTGCGGCACACCGGCCCCTTCGGGCAGCGGATCGCGGCCGCCACCCCGGGGCGTACGGCCCTGCTGGCGATCGACGTGGACGGCTTCAAGACCGTCAACGACACGTACGGCCACCAGGCCGGCGACCGGGTGCTGGTCCGGTTGGCACGGGCGTTGGAGGGGGCGCTGCGGCACGGCGACGAGCTGTACCGGATCGGCGGCGACGAGTTCGTGGCGGTGATCGAGGTGAGTCGCCCCGAGGAGGCGGTCCGGATCGCCGAGCGGCTGACCGAGGCGGCTCGGCGCATCGGCCGCACGATCAGCGTGGGCGTCGCGCTACCCCGCCCCGGCGAGTCCCCCGATCGCACCCTCCGCAGAGCCGACCAGGCCCTGTACGCCGTAAAACGCCAAGGCCGAGACGGCGTACACCTCTCCGCCGCGTAACCCCGCCCCCACCCCCCACCCCCCACGCCCCGCGCGCCCCGCGCGCCCCGCGCGCGCCCCCACCCCCAGCTCTCGTCGATCTAGGGCATATTGCTGCGGCAGGAGATCAACTCACGACGATATGCCCTAGATCAACGTGGCCTACGGGCGCGGGGGGTTACGGGGTTTTTAGCTCTTTGGCTAGGAGTTCGGCGATCTGGGCCGTGTTGAGGGCGGCGCCCTTGCGGAGGTTGTCGCCGGTGACGAAGAAGTCGAGTGCGCGGGGGTCGTCCAGGGCACGGCGGATCCGGCCGACCCAGGACGGGTCGGTGCCGACCGCGTCGATGGGCATCGGGAACTCCCCCGCCGCCGGATCGTCGACCAGGATCACCCCGGGTGCGTTGCGCAGCGCCTCACGGGCCCCCTCTGCGTCCACCTCGGTGCCGAAGACCGCGTGCACGGCCACCGAGTGGCCGGTGACCACCGGCACCCGGACGCAGGTGGCGGACACCTTGAGGTCGGGCAGGCCGAGGATCTTCCGCGACTCGTTGCGGATCTTCATCTCCTCCGATGACCAGCCAGCGTCGGCCGGGGAGCCGGCCCAGGGCACCACGTTGAGCGCCAGCGGCGCCGGGAACGGGCCCAGGTCGTCGCCGACCGCCTGTCGTACGTCACCGGTCCGCGAGCCGAGCGCCCGATCCCCGGCGACCTTGGCGAGCTGGTCGTGCAGGATGTCCACGCCGGCTTTGCCGGACCCGGAAACCGCCTGGTACGAGGCGAGCACCAGCTCCCGCAGGCCGTACTCGCGGTGCAGTGGCGCGACCGCGACGATCATCGCGAGGGTGGTGCAGTTGGCGTTCGCGATGATGCCCCGGGGGCGGTTGCGAACCTGCTCGGGGTTGATCTCCGGAACGACCAACGGGACGTCCCGGTCCATCCGGAAGGCCCCGGAGTTGTCGACCGCGATCGCGCCTCGGTCGACGGCGATCGGCGCCCACTCGGCGGAGACCTCGTCGGGTACGTCGAACATCGCCACGTGGACCCCGTCGAACGCCTCGGGGGTCAGCGCCTGGACGACGAGTTCCTCGCCCCGGCAGCGCACCTTGCGCCCGACCGAGCGCTCGGAGGCGAGCAGCCGGATCTCGCCCCAGACGTTGCGGCGCCCGGTGAGCAGCTCACACATCACGGTGCCGACGGCACCGGTCGCTCCGACCACGGCGAGGGTGGGCAGCGCCGTCATCGGCGCTACCTACCCGTCCCCGCGTAGACCACGGCTTCGGTGTCGCCGCCCAGCTCGAACGCGTCGTGGATGGCGCGGACGGCGGCGTCGAGGTCGGTGTCCCGGCAGACCACGGAGACCCGGATCTCGGAGGTGGAGATCATCTCGATGTTGACCCCGGCCGCGCCGAGAGCGGCGAAGAAGCCGGCGGCCACGCCGGGGTGCGAGCGCATGCCGGCACCGATCAGCGAGACCTTGCCGACGTGGTCGTCGTAGAGCAGGCCCTTGAACTTGACCGACTCCTGGATCTTGCTGAGCGCGGCCATCGCGGTCGGGCCGTCGGTCTTGGGCAGGGTGAACGAGATGTCCGTCCGGCCGGTGCCCTCGGTGGAGACGTTCTGCACGATCATGTCCAGGTTGATCTCGGCGCCGGCGACGGTGTCGAAGATCCGCGCGGCGGCGCCCGGCTCGTCGGGCACCCCGACGATCGTGATTTTGGCCTCGCTGCGGTCGTGCGCGACCCCGGTGATCAGTGCCTGCTCCACGGAAAGGTCCTCCATCGATCCGGTGACCATCGTGCCGGTGTTGGTCGAGTATGACGAACGGACGTGGATCGGCAACCCCGCCCGGCGGGCGTACTCCACGCTACGCAGGTGCAGCACCTTCGCGCCGCAGGCGGCCAGCTCCAGCGTCTCCTCGTAGGTGATCTGCTTGATGTGCCGGGCGTTGGGCACGATCCGCGGGTCGGCGGTGAAGATGCCGTCCACGTCGGTGTAGATCTCGCAGACGTCGGCGTGCAGGGCGGCGGCGAGCGCCACGGCGGTGGTGTCCGAACCACCCCGGCCCAGCGTGGTGACGTCCTTGGTGTCCTGCGAGACGCCCTGGAAGCCGGCCACGATGACCACCGAGCCCTCGTCGAGCGCGCCCTTGAGCCGCCCGGGGGTGACGTCGATGATCCGTGCGCGGCCGTGCACCGAGGTGGTGATCACGCCAGCCTGCGAGCCGGTGAACGAGCGGGCTTCGTACCCCAGGTTGTGGATGGCCATGGCCAGCAGCGCCATGGAGATCCGCTCCCCGGCGGTGAGCAGCATGTCCAGCTCGCGGCCCGGCGGCAGCGGGCTGACCTGATTGGCCAGATCGAGCAGCTCGTCGGTGGTGTCCCCCATCGCGGAGACCACCACCACCACGTCGTCGCCGGCCTTGCGGGCGGCGACGATGCGCTCGGCCACCCGCTTGATCCGCTCGGCGTTGGCGACGGAGGACCCGCCGTACTTCTGCACCACGAGTGCCACGACGGTGCACTCCCTCCCAGCGACCCTGAGCGTGCCGACGCCGCCGGAACCGGGGCCGGCGGCGCGTGTCAGACCCCTTGAGGGTATCCGGCGGGTAACGACGCCGGGTCAGGTGATCCCACCATCCGGCCCGCGAGAGGCCAGCCGGGCCGGTCCCACCAGGTCGAAGGGGTACGCGGGGACGGCCCTTCCGACACGCCGGGACGAGCCGGTACGCGCCGGCCCCCACCAACCGCTCGCACCCACCAGAATGGGCCGGTGCCCGTCCTCATCCGCCCGGCCGGCCGCGTGCTCGGGCCGCTCGTGTTCGCCCTGTCAGCTTTCCTGGTCGCCTGCACCAGTGAGCAGCCTCCGGCCCCGCCGCCCGCCGATCCGGGGCCGGTCGAGGTGGATGCCGCGCGGGACGAGCTGGCCGCCCTGGCCGCGGCTGCCCAGGACCGCCACATGGTGACGCAGTACGTGTACAGCCGGGCGGGTCAACCGGACCGCACCATCGTGTTCACCAGCGCGAACGACGGCAGTTGGCGGGTCGACGTGCCGGGTGGCGCGTTGGGTGGCACCGCCGACGTCTCGATGGCTGCCACGACGGACGGGCTGTTCCAGTGCGCCCTGCCGTCGGCCGGTCGACCGGAGGCGGCGAGCTGCGTACGCCTCGGTGAGCGCGACGACGCGATCCCACGCCGGTCGGACCCCCGGGTCCAGCATCCGCTCACCGACTGGCTGGATGTGCTCACCGACCGACGGGCACCGTTGGCGGTGGCCCCGGCCAGCCCGCCTGAGGGCCTCACCGGCACCTGCTACTCGGTGGACTCCACCTCGGCGTCGCTCAACGCCCCGCTGGATGTGGGCATCTACTGCTACGACCGGGACGGCACGCCGACCGGCGTCCGGACCGGAGCCGGGACGTTGAGGTTGGCCGCCCCGCCCGGCCCGGCGCCGGCCACCGTGCAGCTCGCTGGCCCGGTGGTGGTCGACCGGGACCCGCTCGACACCGCGGCGCCACCGTCCCCTGATCCGTCGGACAGCCCGGGCGCGGGAACGCCCTGATCTTCGTCCCGTTGCGGGTGCTCTTGCCCACATTTGGCGGGGCCGCCCTGAGCCGCGAATCACCCATACAGGACGATTCCCCTATGGCCGATCTCACCCCACTCCTCGCCTACCGCTGGAGCCCGCTGGCGTTCGACCCCACCGCGGAGCTGAGCGCCGCGGAGGCGGCCTCCCTGTTGGAGGCGGCCCGCTGGGCACCGTCGCTGGGCAACCGCCAACCGTGGCGATTCACCCTCGGTCACCGTGACGACGAGACCTGGAAGCGGATCCTGGTCAACCTGCCCGAGCACGACCAGCGCTGGGCACACCGCGCCGCCGCACTGCTGCTCGCCGCACACATCGACATCGACGCCGCCTCGGCCGACGGAGTCGCGTACGACCTGGGCCAGGCGGTCGCCCACCTCACCGTGCAGGCCACTGCGCTCGGGCTGCACGTACGGCAGGTGCTGACCGTGGACCGCGCCGGGCTCGCCGTTGACCTGCACCTTCCCACCGACGTGCGGCCGTACGCGGTGATCGCCGTCGGGCAGCTCGGCGACCCGCTCAGCCTGCCGGCCGACCTCGTCGCCGAGGAGACCGGCCTGCGCTGCCGCCGCCCCCTGGCCGAACTCCTTCTCGCCTGATCGGGTCACCCGCCCCGGCTGGCCCCGAGCAGAACCTTCGCGGCGTCGGTGTTGCGATAGAGGACGTGCCGACCCTGGCGGGACCGGGAGACGAGGCCCGCGGCGTGCAGCGCGGCCAGGTGCTGGGAGACGTTTCCGGCGGACATCCCGGTGAGTCGGGCCAGGTCGGTGGTGGTCGCCGCAGTGCCGAGCAGGTGCAGCAGCGCGGCCCGGCCGGGGCCGATCACCCGTGTCAGCGGGTCGCCGGGCGGCGTCGCGGTCGCCTCCCAGAGCGTCCCGACGGCCCGGACCGGGTACGCCCCGGCCGGCAGCGAATCCTCCAGCAGGTTCCACAGCACGTGCCGCTCAGTGAACACCGTCGGGTTCAGCGCCAGCCCACGACCGCGGAGGTCGAAGTCCCGCTCGAACGTGTCGTCGCTGATCACCCGGTCGCCATGCCAGCGCAGGCTCGGGTGGAGCTGCTCGAAGAACCGACCGGCGCCGCTCTCGGCGAGTTGGGTGGCCCGGTACGCCACGTCGGCGTCGAGCAGCGCCCGCATCCGCGGCCAGTCCGGGGCGATCGCCTCGTCGTACCAGACCCGCACCGCGTCGACGACCTGCGGCAGCAGCCCGCCGGGGTCGGCGAGCAGCGCCTGCCCGAACGGGCTCAGCGGTCGTTGCGAGGTGGTAGCCAGCAGGTCCTGGACCACCACGGCCGGCGGCGTCGCGGCGATCTGGTCGAGCTGCTCGGCCATCTCCACGTTCGGTCGGGCAGCCGGGGTGAGGAAGTCGGGCAGCCAGCGACCCGGCACGACCAACCCCACCAGAGGTCGGACCCGATCGGCCACCTCGGGACGACGCAACGTCACCCGGGCCCGGTCGATCCAGGGCAGGTGCACGGCGTAGCGGATCGGGTTGGCCAGCGCCCACATGCTCATGACCGTCTCGTTGGCCGGCGACACGGCGAGCCGCACTCCCGCCACGTCGGCCAGACTGAACCGCAACTCGGACACGCGCACCCCCGACGCAGGATTCGATCCAGCCTAAAAGAGTCGCCCAATGCCATGGGGGCACGGTTCACTCACCGGCCATGGGGGCCAGAGAAACCATCCGCACCGCCGTCCGAAACGTCGTACCGCCGGCCGGGTTGACCCGCGCGCTGGCCGTGCAGGCCATGGTCGGCGCCGTCGGCAGCGGCCTGTTCCACGCCGGCAGCGCCGTCTTCTTCACCCGGGCGCTGGGGCTCAGCGCCGCCCAGGTCGGGCTGGGCCTGTCCATCGCGGCAGGAGTGTCGCTGCTCGGCACGGTGCCGCTGGGCGGGCTCACCGACCGGTACGGGCCGCAGCGGGTCTGGGTGGTCGGGCTGGTGCTGAACGCGGCGCTCTTCGCGACGTACCCGTTCGTGGGCGGCTTCGCGAGCTTCCTCGCCGTGGTGGTGGCGCTGGCGGCGGTGGACGCGTCGACCGGCGTGGCCAGGCAGGTCTACTCGATCAACGCGCTCCCCCCGGCCGAACGGGTCACGGCGATGGCGTACCAGCGTTCGTCGTTGAACGTCGGCTTCGGGCTGGGTGCGGTGATCAGCGGCCTGGTGCTGGCGGTGGACACGATCGAGGCGTACCGGGGAATGGTCTGGTTCATCTCGGCGGTCTTCCTGGTCACGGCGCTCTTCGTACGACGACTGCCCCCACTACCGCAGGTGACCCGACCGGTGGAGCCGATGGGTCGGCTCGCCGTACTGCGGGACCGGCCGTTCATGGCGGTGTCCCTGCTGTCCGGGCTGCTCACCTCGCACGGGGTGCTCTACCTGACGGTCATGCCGCTCTGGATCCTCACCCACACCGACGCCCCGAAGACGGTGATCGCCGGGCTGGTGCTGCTCAACACGGTCCTGATCGTGCTGCTCCAGGTACGCGTCAGCCGGGGTGCCGACACCGCCGCGGGCGCGGCGCGGGCCTCCCGCCGTGGGGGCCTGCTGATCGCCCTGTCCTGTCTGGTCCTGCCGATCTCCGGGGTCACCCGGGGCCCGCTCACCGTGGTGGTGCTGGTGGCCGCCGCGACGGTGCTGATCCTGGCCGAGCTGATCGAGTCGGCGGGCACCTGGGGGCTCACCGCCACCCTTCCGCCGGACGATCAGCGCGGCGCGTACGTGGGGGCGCTGCGGCTCGGCGAGCAGGTGCAGTACCTGATCGCCCCGGCGGGGCTGACCGCGCTCGGTGTGACCACCGGCGGGTGGGGCTGGTACCCGACGGCGGCGATCTTCGTCCTGGTCGGGCTGGCGATCGTGCCCGTGGTGGCCTGGGCCGAACGGACGCCACGGCTGGGTGCCGCAGCCCAGGAGCAGACCATGACTCCGGTCCCATAGTCCGGACCTACCTACCCACCCCCCGTTCCATCACGTAGGGTGACCTGGTCATGTGGCAGGCGCTCCTTCTCCTTAGCCGCCGCGACGAGGCCTGACCGGCCGGCACCTCGTCGCGGAGTTGCATCGCGCCGTCCAGCACATCCGAACTTCTTCTCGGCACCGCCGCGCACCGTCGCCCGGCAGCTCGCCGACACCTTCCGATCTGCTGACGCCACATGTTCCAGGGAGCACTCTGAGATGGCTCAACCTGTCACCGACGCCGAGACCGATCCGATCGCCCGGCAGCGCCCGAGCCGGATGCCGTACCACCGCTACCAGCCCTACCAGGAGCCGTTCCGGGTCGACCTGCACGACCGCACCTGGCCCACCCGGCACGTCGACGCCGCCCCACGCTGGTGCGCGGTGGATCTCCGCGACGGCAACCAGGCGCTGATCGACCCGATGTCGCCCGAGCGCAAGCGCCGGATGTTCCAGCTGCTGGTCCAGATGGGCTACAAGGAGATCGAGGTCGGCTTCCCGTCGGCCAGCCAGACCGACTTCGACTTCGTCCGGCAGCTCATCGAACAGGACATGATCCCGGACGACGTCACCATCCAGGTGCTGACCCAGTGCCGGGAGCACCTGATCGACCGGACGTTCGAGTCGCTGCGCGGTGCGAAGCGCGCGATCGTGCACTTCTACAACTCGACCTCCACACTCCAGCGGCGGGTCGTCTTCGGCCTCGACCGGGACGGCATCGCCGACATCGCCACCACCGGCGCGCGGCTCTGCCAGAAGTACGCGGAGATCCACACCCCGGACACCGACATCTACTACGAGTACTCGCCGGAGTCGTACACGGGCACCGAGCTGGAGTACGCGCTGGAGGTCTGCTCCCGGGTGATCGACGTGATCGACCCGACGCCCGACCGGCCGCTGATCATCAACCTGCCGGCCACCGTCGAGATGGCCACGCCCAACGTGTACGCCGACTCGATCGAGTGGATGCACCGGCACCTGCCCCGCCGGGACAGCCTGGTGCTGAGCCTGCACCCGCACAACGACCGGGGCACCGGGGTGGCCGCCGCCGAGCTGGGCCTGCTCGCGGGCGCGGACCGCATCGAGGGCTGCCTGTTCGGCAACGGCGAGCGCACCGGCAACGTGGACCTGGTGACACTGGGGCTCAACCTGTTCTCCCAGGGCATCGACCCGATGATCGACTTCTCGAACATCGACGAGGTCCGGCGGGCCGTCGAGTACTGCAACCAACTGCCGGTGCACGAGCGCCACCCGTACGCGGGCGACCTGGTCTACACCGCCTTCTCCGGCTCCCACCAGGACGCCATCAAGAAGGGCTTCGACGCCCTCGCCGCCGACGCGAAGGCGGCCGGCGTACCGGTGGACGAGCAGACCTGGGCCGTTCCGTACCTGCCGATCGACCCGAAGGACCTGGGCCGCACCTACGAGGCGGTCATCCGGGTCAACTCGCAGTCCGGCAAGGGCGGCGTCGCGTACATCATGAAGAGCGAGCACCAACTGGACCTGCCGCGCCGGCTCCAGATCGAGTTCTCCGGTGTCGTGCAGCAGGTCACCGATCACGACGGTGGCGAGGTCGACCCGGGCACCATGTGGGAGATCTTCGCGACGCACTACCTGCTCGACCACCAGCCCGACCCGGCGGTCCGGCTGGCCAGCTACACGATCGGCACCACCGACGGCAAGGTCGAGATCGAGGCCCGCGTCGGCGTGGGCGCCGAGCAGCGCTCGCTCGCCGCGGTCGGCAACGGCCCGATCGACGCGTACGTCAACGCACTCCAGTCGGTCGGGGTGGGCGTCCGGGTGCTCGACTACCACGAGCACGCGCTCTCCTCCGGCGGGGACGCGCAGGCCGCCGCGTACGTGGAGTGCGAGGTGGACGGGCGGACGGTCTGGGGTGTCGGCACCGACGCCAACATCGTCACCGCCTCGATCAAGGCGGTCACCAGCGCCGTCAACCGCGCCCGCCGCTGACCTACGCACCGCACCCCCGAAGTGGTTCCCTACTTCGGGGGTGTGGCGGCGGGCAGTGAGTGGCAGGGCTGTGACGGCGGGGCTTCCCGGGGCGGTCGGTGGACCAGCACGAGGGCCAGCACCGCGCCGGCCACGAGCAGCCCGGCGCACCATTCCATCGCGCCCCGGAACGCGTCGGTCAGCTCCGCCTTCTGCTCGTACCCGCCGCCGGAGAGGCCGACCAGCAGCGGCAGCGCAGCCACCGCGAGCAGACCGCCGGCGCGGGACGCGGCGTTGTTGAAGCCGCTGGCCACCCCGGAGAACCGGTCCTGCACCGCGGCCAGCACCGAGGCGGTCAGCGGCGCCACGACCAGGGTCAGCCCGATGCCGAAGAGCAGCACCCCGGGCAGCACGTCCCGCCAGTACGACGCGCCCGGGCCGACGCCGCGCAGCAGCAGCAGACCGACAGCGGCCACCACCGGCCCGACGGTCAACGGCAGCCGCGGACCGATCCGCGCCGACAGCGCGCCCGCGCGGGCCGACCCGATCAACAGCAGCAGGGTCATCGGCAGCAACGCGATGCCGGTGCGAAAGGCCGACCACTCGACCACGTTCTGCAGGTAGACGGCGAAGAAGAAGGTGAAGCCACCGAGCGCCGCGTAGACGACCACGGTGAAGATGTTGAGCACCGAGAAGAGCCGGCTGCCGAACAGCCCGGTGGGCAGCATCGCGGCGTCGCCACGCCGCCGTTCCAGCAGGACGAAGGACACCGCGGACAGCACCCCGACCAGCGCCGCGATCAGCACCGGCGCCGAGTCGTAGCCGCGCGCCGGCGCGTCGATCAGGGCGTACGTGACGCCGGCGAGCGCGAGCGCCCCGAGCAGGGCTCCTCCGATGTCGAACCGGCGTCGGGTCCGACCCGGCCCTTCGGTTCGGGAGGCGCTCTCGTCCCGACTCTCCGGCACCCAGCGCATCGTGGCCAGCACCACCAGCACGGCGATCGGCAGGTTGAGGAAGAAGATCCAGCGCCAGGACAGCGCGTCGATGAGCCAACCCCCGATGAACGGGCCCAGCGCGGTGGACACCCCGGACAGCCCGGCCCAGGCGCCGATCGCCCGACCCCGATCGTCCGGGTGAAAACTGGCCTGGAGCACGGACAGCGAACCGGGGGTGAGCAGCGCGCCGCCCGCGCCCTGCAGGAACCGGGCCGCGATCAGCCAACCGGTGCCCTGGGCCAGCCCGCACAGCACGGAGGCGGCGGTGAACCAGACCACGCCGATGAGGAAGATGCGTCGCCGACCGAAGCGGTCCCCGAGTGCGCCGCCGAGCAGCACGAACGCCGCCAACATCAGCAGGTAGCCGTTGATGGTCCACTGGAGATCGGACACGTTCGCGCCGAGGTTCTGCCCGAGCTTCGGCAGCGCCACGTTGACGACCGTGCTGTCCAGGAAGACCATGCCGGAGGCGAGTACGGCGGCGAGCAGCGTCCCCCGGCCGGCGGCGGTGCCCATCCGGAGGGCAGACGCCGGTACGGGTGCGGTCATCCCACCAATCTGCCCTGCATCATGTGGGAGACGCCACGAATTGCCAAAACCATCCCCGGGTACTGTGCGCAATCGCCGGGAGACCGCAAGCTGGAGAGGTGTCGTCTGTGCGTACCAGATCAGGACCGCGAGTGGCGGTGGCCGCGTTCGCCGCGGCGCTGGCGCTCGGCGTGGCCGGTTGCGTCCCGCAGGACGAGCCGGACACTCCGCCGCCGAGTGACGGCGGCAACGCCGTGGAGCAGTTGGGCCAACTCACCGTCGCCGCCGCCGGCTCGATGAAGGGCTACAGCCGCGACCACTTCCCGCACTGGCGGGACACTGGCAAGAACTGCGATGTGCGGGACAGCATTTTGCAGCGCGACGGCAAGGACGTGAAACTCTCCGGCTGCAACGTGGTCGGCGGTCGCTGGGAGAGCGTCTACGACGGTCGCAGCGCCACCGATCCCTCCGACGTGGACATCGATCACATGGTGCCGTTGGCCAACGCGTGGCGCTCCGGTGCCGACGAGTGGGACGATGCGAAGCGGGGGGACTTCGCCAACGACACCACCCGCCCGCAGCTCTTCGCGGTTTCGGCGTCCTCCAACCGGTCAAAGGGTGACCAGGACCCGTCTCAGTGGAAGCCGGCGAACCGGTCGTACTGGTGCCAGTACGCCGAGAACTGGGTGACGGTCAAGCACTACTGGCGGCTGACGGTGACCAGTGCGGAGAAAGCCGCCCTGGCGGACATGTTGGGGGGCTGCTCATGAGCGAAGAAGCCGCGACGGGCGCCGGGGCGACCGGTGACACCGGCCCGGCCACTGCCGGCATGACCGCGGACGGCACGGCCGAGACCCCGGCCGCCGTTCCGGGGGCCGGCATGGTCGCGGATTCGGGCGGCGCGGGTGGCGCGCAGAGCCGCACCACCGACATCGTGCCCGGTCCTGGCGGCGTGATGACCGATGAGGTTGGCGTCGTCACCGGCGACCTGACCCTGCGCACCGAGTACGCGGACGGCAAGGTCACCCTGCGGGTGCAGTACAAGGACGCGGACGAGTGGTACGCGGTGACCGGCGCGTCGGTCGCGCTGGCCGACCCGGCCGGTCTGGACGCGGTGCACGGTGTCGCGGTGGGCCTGCTGAACCGCCCCGAGGGCTGACCCGCAGGCCGGAGCCCGTCGAGCGGTCAGGGGCCGTCCTGTGACAGGACGGCCCCTGCCGACGTTACGGGGTCGGGATCAACTCTCCCGGCGGGTCGATCGGGCCGGTGCCCTCGGTCGGGCGGACCAGCTCCACCTCAACCTCGTGCGGCCGGATCCGGCCGGCGGCGATGTCCTCGGCGAAGTGGCAGGCGACCCGGTGCCCGCCGACCACGTCGCGTAGCGCCGGCCGCTCGTCCGCGCAGCGGGTCTGCTGCGCCCACGGACACCGGGTGTGGAAGCGGCACCCCGGCGGCGGGTTGGTCGGCGAGGGCAGGTCGCCAGCGAGCAGGATCCGCTCCCGGCGGTCCTCCACCAGCGGGTCCGGCACCGGCACCGCGGACATCAACGCCCGGGTGTACGGGTGCATCGGCTCGCGGTACAGGTCGTCGCTGGACGCCTCCTCGACCAGCCCACCGAGGTACATCACACCCACCGTGTCGGCGATGTGCCGGACCACCGCCAGGTCGTGGGCGATGATCAGGTACGTCAGGCCGCGCTCGTTCTGCAGGTCCTCCAAGAGGTTGAGCACCTGAGCCTGGATCGACACGTCCAGCGCGGAGACCGGCTCGTCGGCGACGATCAGCTCCGGATTGAGCACCAGCGCTCGGGCGATGCCGATCCGCTGACGCTGGCCGCCGGAGAACTCGTGCGGGTATTTGCCCAGCGCCGACGAGGGCAGACCAACCGCCTCCAGCGTCTCGCGCAGCCGCCGGTTCGTCTCGGCCTTGTCGCCGGCAAGCCCGTGGGCCTTGAGCCCCTCCACCAGCAGCGACTCCACCGACTGTCGGGGGTCGAGGCTGGAGAGCGGATCCTGGAAGATCATCTGCATCCGGCGACGGGCCTGCCGCATCGCCTCGCCCTTGAGCGAGCGGACGTCGATGCCGTCGAAGATGATTTCGCCGTCGGTGGGTTCGACCAGCCGTAGCAGGCCACGGCCCAGCGTCGACTTGCCGCACCCCGACTCGCCGACCAGGCCGTACGTCTCGCCCTTGCGGATGCTCAGCGACACGCCGTCCACCGCGTAGACGTACCCGACGGTGCGGTCGAAGAGCAGGCCACTCTTGATCGGGAAGTGGACCTTGATGTCACGCAGTTCGACCAGAGGTCCGGTCTGTTCGGTCATCGGACCGCCACCTCCTCGGGGACGGGGTTGTTGCAGCGGAGGTCGCCGCCGGTAGCGGTGGGTTCGAGCGGCGGAGGCCCTTCGAGGCAGGCATCCACGACGTTGTCGCAGCGCGGCGCGAACGCGCACCCCTCGACCCACGGGATGTTGTCGGAGACCGACCCACGGATCGCGTGCAGCCGCTCGCCCCGTGGCGAGTCGAGCCGAGGCACCGAGTTGAGCAGCCCGTGCGTGTACGGGTGCCGGGCGTGCGCGAACAGATCGTGCCGTCGCGCCCGCTCGACCACCTTGCCGCCGTAGAGCACGTTGACCGTGTCGCAGAGCCCGGCCACCACACCCAGATCGTGCGTGATCATGACGAGCGCGGTCCCGGTCTCGTCCACCAACTGCTTGAGCAGAGCGAGGATCTGCGCCTGGATGGTCACGTCGAGCGCGGTGGTCGGCTCGTCGGCGATCAGCAGCCGGGGCTTGCACGCCAGCGCGATGGCGATCAGCGCGCGCTGGCGCATTCCGCCCGAGATCTGGTGCGGGTACTCCGTGAGCCGCCGCTGCGGGTCGGGAATTCCGACCGCGTCGAGCAGCTCCCGCGCCTCCCGCAGCGCCTGCTTACGGTCACGGCCCTGGTGGCGCTCCAGCACCTCGGCGACCTGGATCCCGATCGGAATGACCGGATTCAGTGAGGAGAGCGGGTCCTGGAAGATCATGCTGATCTCCCGACCGCGCCGGTCGCGCATGTCGTCCGGCCGCAGCTTCAGCAGGTCGGTGCCCTCGAAGAGCACCTCCCCGGTGACCTTGTTGCCGCGCTTGGGCAGCAGGCCCATGATGGCGAGGCTGGTCACGCTCTTGCCGCAGCCGGACTCGCCGACCAGGCCGACCGTCTGCCCCGGCTCCACCGTAAAGCTGACCTTGTCGACGGCGGTGAAGGGCCGCTCGCCGCGTCGCTGGAAAACCACGTTCAGGTCACGGACGTCGAGCAGGCTCATCGCGTCACTTCCTCACTGCTTTGGTCCTTCGCTCGCGACTGCGGGGCTCGCAAGCTCACTCCTCGCGCTCGCCCGAGGCAGGGTCCGACCGTGCTGGTTGCGCGCACCGTCGTCACCGCCGGTTCTTCGGGTCGATCGCCTCGCGCATCGCCTCACCCAGCAGGGTGAAGCCGAGCGCGACCACGATGATCGCGAGCGCCGGGTAGTACGCCAACTCCGGGCGGACCTCGAAATAGCGCTGACCGTCCACGCCGAGCATCAGGCCCCACTCGGCCCGGTTGATATCCGGGTCACCGAGGCCCAGGAAGGAGAGCGCCGCAGCGTCCAGGATGGCCACCGCGAAGGTCAGGGTGGCCTGCACGATCACCGCGGTCAGCGAGTTGGGCAACATGTGCCGCAGCACGATGTTGCGCTCCTTCACACCGAGCGCGCGGGCGGCGAGCACGTGGTCGCTCTCCCGCTGAGCCAGCATCGAGCCGCGCAGCAGCCGGGCGAAGATCGGCACGTTCACGATGGCCACCGCGAAGATGACCGTCCACTGGGTCGACCGGCTGGCCATCGCGACCAGGGTGATCGCGAGCAGCAGGCTCGGCAGGGCCAGCATCACGTCGGTGAGACGCATCAGAACCACGTCGACCCAGCCGCCGAACGCACCGGCGATCGCGCCGATCAGCACGCCGAGCGCGAGACCGATGAGGGTGGCGAGCACGCCGACGAAGAGCGTCTGTCGCGCGCCGTAGATCATGCGGGACAGGAAGTCCCGGCCGAGCGGATCGCCGCCGAACGGGAACGCACTGCTGGCACCCGGAATGGTGTCCACGGTGAGGTTCTTCGTCAGCTCCTCGAAGCGCTGCGCCGGGTCGTGTGGCGCGATCAGCGGAGCGAAGATCGCCACCAGGATGAACAGCCCCACGATGCCGGCCCCGACGATGGCGACCGGGTTGCGCCGCAGCCGGCGCACCGCGTCCCGGACGAGGCTCACCCCGCCCCGATCGGCCGCACTCGCCTGTGCCAGCTCGTCCAGCCGTGCCTTCTTGCGGTCGCCGAGCAGGCCGATGCTGCGCTCGCTCATACCGGGGCGTGGTTTGTCGTCCCCGGGGCGTGGAGCCGGCGTGCCGGCCTGGGTGATCGGGTCACTCATCGCACACGCACCCTCGGGTCGATGAAGGCGTAGGAGAGGTCGACCAGCAGGTTGACCATCACGAAGACCAACGCGGCCAGCAGGATGATCGCCTGGAGCACCGGGTAGTCCCGGCCGCCGCTGATCGAGTCGGTGATCAGCGTGCCGATGCCGCCCCAGTTGTAGACCTTCTCGGTGAGCACCGCGCCGGAGAGCAGCGCGCCGGTCTGCAGCCCGATGGTGGTGACCACCGGCAGCAACGCGTTGCGCATGATGTGCCGACCTCGGATGGTGCGGTGCCGCAGGCCCTTCGCCTCGGCGGTCCGCACGTAGTCCTCGTTGAGGACGTCGAGCACGCTGGCCCGGGTGATCCGCACGATCACGGCCAGAGGGATGGTGGCGAGCGTGATCGCCGGCAGGATCAGATGCCACAGCGCGTCCGCGCTGGCGTCGAACTCCCGGGTGAGCAGGCCGTCGAGCACGAAGAAGCCGGTGATGTTGGTGTTTTCCAGACCGGTGGTGAGCCGCCCGGAAGGCGGGAACCAGTGGATGTTCTGCGTGAAGACGTCCTTGAGCAGGTAGCCCAGGAAGAAGATCGGGATCGAGATACCGAGCAGCGTGCCAGCGATGGTGAGGTTGTCCGGCCACCGTCCACGCCAGCGGGCGGCGAGATAGCCGAGCGGCACCCCGAGGCCGACAGCGATGATCATCGCGGCGAGGGCCAGCTCGATGGTGGCCGGGAAGGCGCGGCTGATGACCTCGGTGACCGGGTCACCGGTCCGAATCGAGTTACCGAAGTCGCCGGTCAGCACCCGTTGCATGAACTTGCCGTACTGCACCATGATCGGCTGGTCGTAGCCGAGCGCCTTAATCAACAGCGCGCGACGCTCGGGCGTGGCCCGCTCGCCGAGCAGCGCCTCGACCGGCCCACCGGGCAGGTTCCGCAGCCAGATGAAGATCAGCGCCGACAACGCTATAAGGGTCACCACCAGCTGCAGCAGCCGGCGGACTATGACTCGCAACATCTCTCACACACCAGACTCTCGATGATCGCGGAATCGGCCCGGACCGGGAAGGAGCCCCGGACCGGGCCGATCACGCCTACGGCATCAGCCGACGGACGTCACTTGCTGACGCTGACCGTGTTGAACCGCTCGTCGGTCAGCGGGCTGGCCACCAGGCCCTTGACATCCTTGGTGACGACGATCGCCGGCGGCGCGTGCCAGACCGGCACAGCCGGCAGCCACTTCGCGGCGATGTCCCGGTTGACCTGCTCCCAGGCCGCCTTCTTGCCCGCCTCGTCGACGGTGGCGTCGGCCTTCTCGATGGCGTCGAACATCTCGCTCATCGACTGGTCGCCGAACTCGGCCTTGGCGCGACCGAAGAACGTGCCGACGAAGTTGCCCGGGTCGTTGTAGTCACCGGTCCAGCCGAGGATGTGCAGGTCGTGCTTGCCGAACTGCTGCACGTCGTCCTTGAAGCCACCGTTCCACGGGCGAGGCACACCGTTGACCTTGATGCCCACGGCCTGCAGGTCGTTGGCGAGGACGGTGAAGATCTCCTGCGGGTTCGGCATGTACGGCCGGGAGACGTCCGGCGGGTAGTAGAAGTTCAGCGTCAGACCCTCGGCGCCGGCCTCCTTGAGCAGCTGCTTGGCCTTGTCCGGGTTGTACTCGTACTTCTGCACGTCCGGGGCGTAGCCGAGCACGGTGTCCGGCAGGAACTCGTCGGCGACCTTGGCGCCACCCGGGCCCTTGGTCTGCACCAGCTGCTGACGGTTGAGCGCGTAGGCGATCGCCTGACGCACCCGCAGGTCCTTCAGCTTCGGGTTCTTCTGGTTGATGCCCAGGTAGAGGATGTTGAAGGCCGGACGGTTGACGACCTGGAAGCCCTCACTCTCGAGCGCCTTGCGGTCGGCCGGGGCCGGGAAGTCGATGCCCTGGACGGTGCCGGCACGGAGCTCCTGCTTGCGGGTGCTCTCGTCCTTGATGACCTTGATGATCATCTTGTCCACCTTGGCCTTGTCGCCAAAGTAGTCCGGGTTGCGGTTCAGGGTGATCTCGTTCTTGGCCTTGTCCCAGCCACCGAAGGTGAACGGGCCGGTGCCGACCGGGTTGGTGGTGGCGAAGGCGCTGTACTCGAACGAGTCGCCGTTCTGCTTCACCGTGTCGGAGTCGTACTTCTTCAGGGCTTCCGGGCTGGCGATCGAGAGCGACGTCAGCGCGAAGGCACCCGGGAAGGCACCCTTGTACTTGTTCAGGGTCAGGACGGCGGTCCCGTCGTCCTTGGCCTCGCACTTGTTGTAGATCGACTCGCCGGCGCCCTCGGCCTCGTTCTTCGCGAACCCGCCGAAGGTGTCCATGTAGTAGATCATCTGGGACTGGGCGGCAGCGCCCTTCATGTTGTACCAACGGTCGAAGTTGAAGCAGACCGCAGCGGCGTTGAACGGCGTACCGTCGTGGAACTTCACGCCCTGGCGGAGCTTGAACGTCCAGACCTTGCCGGCCGGGTCGTGCTCCCAGCTCTCGGCCAGACCGCCCTGAAGGTCGGCGGTACCCGGCTTGTGGCTCACCAGGGTGTCGAACATCTGCCGGACTGGCCGGAACGACTCACCGTCATCGTTGAAGATGGGATCGAAGTTCTTCGGGTCACCGGCACCCGCGAAGATGAAGGTGCCGCCAGTCTTGGCCTCGCCACTGTCACCGTCGCGCTCGCTCTCCGCGCAGCCGGCCGCGCCGACCGCCAGAGCGGCAACGGCCGCGATGGCCACAGCCGTTTTAAGCCTTCTCGCCTGCATCTCTCACCTCTGTCATGCGCATGACCACCCGAGTTGTGGCTCGGTCCGTGTGCGGGAGGCTATGACATGTCACACGTGAAGCGGAACGGGCGTTAGGCAATCGCTATCAAGCCGACACCTTGCGCCGGGGTCTGACAGTCGACGGCACGGCGAATGCATAGGGCGACACATCGATCCACACGGGGTCGGATGCCGCGACGGGGTGGCACCGTCGATGACGGCACCACCCCCGCAGGTACGTGCTCAGACCGCCCGGCGGCCCTCGAAGGCCCGGCCCAGGGTGATCTCGTCGGCGTACTCCAGGTCGCCACCGACCGGCAGCCCGCTGGCCAGCCGGGTCACCGCGATGCCCATCGGCTTCACCATGAGCGCCAGGTAGGTGGCAGTCGCCTCGCCCTCGGTGTTCGGGTCGGTGGCCAGGATCAGCTCACGCACCGTGCCCTGGCCGAGCCGGATCATCAGCTCCCGGATGCGCAGATTGTCCGGACCGATCCCCTCCAGCGGATTGATCGCCCCGCCCAGCACGTGGTACCGGCCGCGGAACTCACCGGTCCGCTCGACGGCCACCACGTCCTTGGGTTCCTCCACCACACACAGCACCTCGTCGGTGCGGCGCTGGTCGCGGCAGATCCGGCACTGCTCGGACTCGGCCACGTTGTAACAGGTCGTGCAGAACCGCACCAGCTCCTTGACCTTGCGCAGCGCGCCGGCCAGCCGGTTGACGTCGGCCGGATCCGCCGACAGCACATGGAACGCGATCCGCTGAGCGCTCTTCGGACCCACGCCCGGCAGACGACCCAGCTCGTCGATCAGATCCTGGATGGCACCTTCGTACATCTGCCGGCTCAGAAACCGGGCAGGCCGAGGCCGCCCATGCCGCCGGCAACCGGGCCCATCTTGCGCTCGGTCAGCTCCCGTGCCGCCTCGGCGGCGTTGTGCACGGCCGCGACGACCAGGTCCTCCAGCGTCTCCACGTCATCCGCGTCGACGGCCTTCGGGTCGATCTTGATGGCCTTGAGCTCACCGGAGCCGGAGACGGTCGCAGTGACCAGCCCGCCACCTGCGGTGCCGGTCAGCTCGGCCTCGGCCAGCTCGGCCTGAGCGGCGGCGATCTGCTGCTGCATCTTCTGCGCCTGCTTCAGCATCTGCTGCATGTTCGGCTGTCCACCTGGGCGCACGGATGGCTCCTTCTCGCACTCGTCTGCTCGGCCGCCGCCCAGCCTAACCGCTGGGACCGACCCTGCCCCCGCCCGGTGCGTCCGCCCGCGCCGAACGTGCCGGGCGAGGGCAGAGCGGCTCAGATCCGGTCGTACTGCTCCCGTACCAGCGACTCGACAGCGGTGACGGTGTCCGACGATCCGCCGACCGCGCTGACGACCACCACAATCTCGTCCTGCCTGGCGACCGCCCAGACGCCTCCTTGGTCGTCAGCGACGAAGGCCATCGCGCCCGGAACGTCGTCGATCTCCACCACCTCGCCGGGACTTTCCTGCTGGAGATCGACGTAGGACCGCTCAAAATGGTTGGCCGACCCAACCGAGCTGAACTGGACCAGGGTGATCGTCACGGAGGTGGCATCGCGGCGGGTCCACGCCGTGCCGGCGGCGTGCAGCACCTCGTCGCGTACCTGCGCGGCGAGCAGCAGCGTCCCAGCATCGAAGACCGGCAGGATCCGACCGAAGTCGACCTGGTCGTCGACGGCGGCCGGATCGGCGGGCTTCGAGTCGGACGGAGCCGCAACCACCAGCGCACCGAGATCGGGGTGCAGGTCGACGGCCGGATGAGCCGCGTACCAGATCACCGTGACGAAAACCGCTGCGGCGACGGCACCCGCCACCACGCCGGCCACCGGCCCCGGACGCCGCCACCACGGCGCCGTGGCCGGCCGCGCGCCCAGGCGCGGACTCTGCCAGACGAACGATGTCGTATCCGCCGAAGCCTGCGGGTCACCCACGGCGGATTCATCGACGCGTGCCACCTCCTGGTGCGGCGGTGCGGTCGAGACCGCTTCCGGTGCTGGTGGCGCGGCGGGGCCGGCCGGCGTTGGGGCCATCGGCAGGGTCGAGACGGCGCCGGCCAGCAGCAGCATCCCAAAGAGCGCGAGCCACAGGCCGCCGAGGAAGTTCGTGCTGGGGTAGTCGTCAATCGCAAAACCGCTGGCGTCGACGGCCGCACCGCCGGGCAGGAGGTTGGCGACCGCCAGCACCACGCTGAGCAGCGCGGCGGCCAACCGTACGGCGGGACGCCACGGCGGCCGCACCCAGGCAACCACGAGCATCGCCAGCAGGAGCGCCCACCCGACGTACAGCACCGGCCAGAAGCCTGCGAGGTCGGTCAACGCGTACGTCCGCACTTCGGTCCAGGTGGTCCGGCCGACCAGCCTGTCCATCGAGTCCTGACCCTCGTGTACCGCCACCCATGGCATCGATCGCGCCTGAGCCAGGGCCACCAGACCGACGACCGTCATCGCCGCCGCCTTGGCGTGTCGGCGGCCGAACCTGACGGTGCCGGCGGAGTCCGACGTGCTCCGCTCCGGACTCGAGGTGATCTTCACGGCGCACATCCTGACAGCGCCCCAAACACTCGTCCACCCCGTTCGGAATCCGTGAAGGGTACGGCTACCACTACCCGCAACGGACCGTCTGCGGGTAGTGCGCCAGGCGCCGCCGAACTGGTCTGCTCGTGGCATGAACCTCAACCGCACCGGCCGGGTCGGCGCGCTCTGCTGGGTGGCGGCCGTACCGATCTTCCTGGTCGCCAGCCTGGTCACCGGGCTGCGCTGGCGACAGCCGACCTACAGCTGGGCCACCCAGAACATCAGCGACCTCGGCAACGTCCACTGCGGGATGTGGGACACCAGCCGGCCCCGCTACGTCTGCTCGCCCTGGCACCCGTTGATGAACGGAGCGATGCTGACCACCGCCGTGCTGCTCGCCGCCGGGCTCCTGCTCACCTGGCGGATCCTCGGTCGGGGCGGCGTGGTTCGGTCGGCCCAGTCGCTCCTGCTGTTGGCCACCGGCGGGTACGCCCTGGCGGCCATCTACCCGGCGGACGTCGACGAGAACCTGCACGTCCTCGGCGCATTCCTGATCATGGGACTGGGCAACGTCGGCCTGCTCCTCGCGGGCTTCGCACCGGGCACCACGATGCTGGGCCAGCGGCGACGACTCACCCTCACCGCAGGGCTCATCGCTCTGGTCGGGACTGTGCTGTTCTTCGCCCAGCAGGGCGTCGGGATCGGGGTGGGCGGCATGGAACGGGTCGCCGTGCTGCCCTTCCCACTCTGGGCCTGCTGCCTCGGTGTCCTGCTCGCCGAGAGACCAGCTAGCGGGCGTCGACCTCGTCGATCTTCTCGGCGCCGAACGTCTCGCGGAGCAGCCGTACCGCCTGCTCCTCGCTGGACTCCCTTGCGGTCTTTTCGTCGATGACCTCGTCCAGCGGCTCGTCGCCCGGGTCGAACCCCTCGTAGGTCGGGGTGGCCGCCGGCGCCGCACCAGCCGGCCGACCACCGCGCACCGGGCCGTCGAAGTCCGGGTCGTAGGGCGGCTCGCCGGCCCATTCGGCGTCCGCGGTGGGCCGGGTCGCCGCTGCGGTACGCGGACCGCGCCCCGCCGCCGCAGCGCGGGCCGCGGCGATGGCACTGCTCACCGGCGCACCACCGGCTGTCGCCGGCTGCCGGGCCGCAGGTGTCGGGTTACCCGCCCGTCCGTCCGGTTTAGCGGTCGCCGCGCCAGAGCCACCTGAGCCGCCACCGTTCAGTCCCGCGCCGCCGCCGTTCACCACGCCGGGGCCGCCGTCGCTCGATCCGGTGCGGGCCGCGTCGGTGCCGTTCACGCTGCTCGGTGCAGGTGCCGAGCTGGAGCCGCCCGAGGCGGGGGCGCGGTCGTCCACGGCAGCGCCGCCCGGCCGGGCGGCTTCCGGCCAGTCCTCGCCATCCGTCGCCTGGGCGGCGGGAGCGTTGCCGCCGGGGCGAGCAGCCTCCGGCCAGTCGTCCTCGTCGTCCGCTGACGACGCAGCGGGCTGAGTAGTCGTCGAGCCCGCAGCAGTGGCCGTGGTCGGCGGAGTTGGAGACGCGTTGGTCGAGATGGGCGACGCGCTCGCCGGGGCTGGCCGGGCATCCGCCGGGGCGGACCGGGCATCCGCCGGGGCGGACCGGGCATCCGCCGGAGTAGGCGGCGCGGCAGCCGCAACGGGCGGCGCGGCAACGGGCGGCGCGGCAACGGGCGGCGCGGCGGGCTGCGAGCGCTGCGGGCCGGACAGCGACACGCCACCGCGCTCGCCGGCCACCTCGCAGCGGATCTGCCAGCGCCCGCCCAACTCCTCGTAGAGCGCGTCGGTGAGCACCGCCGCATGGTCGGCCATCATCTTGGCCAGCACGGTCGACTTGACCGTCAGCACCAGCATGTCGCCGTCGAGTTCACGTACCACCGCGTCACGCATCAGGGCGGCGATCCGCTTGTTGGTCCGGTTGACCTTGCCGACCACGTCGGGCCAGGCGCGGCGGACCGCGACCGCGTCCAGCGCCGCGGCCGGCGCACCCGGGCGGGGAGGCTCTGGTGTGGCCGGGTCGGGGAGCACCGCCGACGGCGGCACCACGCGACGCGGGGCCGGCGAGCCAGCGCTCGGTCCGGCGGGCGAGACGGGTACGGCCCGATCAGCGGGAGCCGACCCTGCGGCGGTCGACGCACCGGGTGACACCGGGATCGGCGAGTCCGCGGCCGAGGGGTGCGCGGCCGGTACACCCGACGCCGGAGCGTTCGGGACCTGAGCAGCCGAAGCCGGAGCGCCCGGGGCCCCAGCGTGCTGGGTCGGGGACGTCGCCGGGTCGACCGCCCACGGCGGTGCCGAGGTCGGGGCGTTGACGGGTGCCGGGGTGGCGGCAGCCGGAACCGGGGTGGCGTGCTGTGGGCGTACCCCCGGGTTGGTGGCCGGCGCGGAGCCGGCGGCGACCGACGGCGCGTCGGTGCCGCTCAGGGTGAGCCGGCGTTCCATCCGCTCAAGGCGCTGGAGCAGGCCGCCGGTGGAGTCGTCCGCGCCGGGCAGCAGCATCCGGGCGCAGATCAGCTCCAGCAGCAGGCGGGGCGCGGTGGTGCCGCGCATCTCCACCAGACCGTCGTGCACGATGTCGGCGCAGCGGGAGAGCGTGCCGGGGCCGAGTTGTGCGGCCTGGGCGGCCATCCGTTCGATCTGGTCGGCGGGGCCGTCGATCAGGCCCTTCGCGGCGGCGTCCGGCACCTGCTGGAGCACGATCAGGTCGCGCAGCCGCTCCAGCAGATCCGACGCGAATCGGCGCGGGTCGTGCCCGGCCTCGGCCACCCGGTCGACGGTGGCGTACGCGGCGGCGCCGTCCCCGGCGGCCAGCGCGTCGCACATCTCGTCGATCAATGCGGCGTCGGTGACCCCGAGCAGCGCGGCGGCACGGGCGTAGCTGACCCCTTCCGGGCCGGCGCCAGCGATGAGCTGGTCGAGCACCGAGAGGCTGTCCCGGGCGCTGCCGCCACCGGCGCGGACCACCAGCGGGAAGACCGCCGGCTCGACGGCGACGCCCTCAGCCTGGGTGAGTTGCTCCAGGTACGGGCGGAGCACCTTCGGCGGGATCAGCCGGAACGGGTAGTGGTGGGTCCGCGACCTGATCGTGCCGAGGACCTTCTCCGGCTCGGTGGTGGCGAAGATGAACTTGACGTACTCCGGAGGCTCCTCGACCAGCTTGAGCAGGGCGTTGAAGCCCTGGGTCGAGACCATGTGCGCCTCGTCGATCACGTAGATCTTGAAGCGGCTGCTGGCCGGCGCGAAGAAGGCACGCTCGCGCAGCTCGCGGGCGTCGTCGACACCGCCGTGGCTGGCCGCGTCGATCTCGATCACGTCGATCGAGCCGGTGCCGTCGGTGGCCAGCGAGCGGCAGGACACACACTTGCCGCACGGCTCGGGGGTGGGGCCCTGCTCACAGTTGAGCGAGCGGGCCAGGATCCGGGCGCTGGAGGTCTTGCCGCAGCCGCGCGGGCCGGAGAAGAGGTAGGCGTGGTTGAGCCGCCCGCTGCGCAGCGCCTGCGACAGCGGCTCGGTCACGTGCTCCTGACCGATGACCTCAGCGAAGGTACGCGGCCGGTACTTGCGGTAGAGCGCCAGCGTCACTCGTCCCGCCTCCTCTCGACCGAGCCATTCTGCGCCGGTCGAGCGCGGGTGACCACCCACCCCGCCGCCTTGACGCTGGGTTGCCGCGCTTGGTTTGCCGCGCTTGATCGACTCCATGTCGGCGACATGGCGGTATCCAGGGTCCGGGACAGCCCCACATCGGCGACTTGGAGTGGATCGAGAGCCCCGGAGACAAAAAGGCCTCCCGTGCACCCGGCAGAGCTCGCTTATCCTTGCTGCCTTCCGGCCCTGGGGAGGTTCACGAGATACCGCCGCACGGGAGGTGCCGCCAAGCCTACCCGACCGCCCGTCGATCTTCAGGGGGTGGTGGGGTGGCCCGGCCGACGGGGGCCTGTATCCTGGCTCGCGGAGGATTCGCCTAGAGGCCTAGGGCGCACGCTTGGAAAGCGTGTTGGGTTTACACCCTCACGAGTTCGAATCTCGTATCCTCCGCTCGCCTGAGCACGAACGACAGGGCCGGCCCCACTGGGACCGGCCCTGAGTCGTCTCTACGGTCGCTCTCGTCTGAGTCGTCGTCTCACTTGCCCTGTTCCGGCCGGTCTGGCGGCGGTCCGTCGCTGCTCTCCCCCGGCCCGCGCGGCGGGTCGCCCCAGAGAAGTCCGCCGAGCTGCTGGGCGATGTCACGGCGTACCTGGTCGGTCATGTGCGGAACCATCTGTGCCCATGATCCACGGGCGCAGATCCGGCACAACTGACACCGACAAGGGCTGTCAACCGCTGTAAGGCAACGCCAGAGCCGGCCCAGGGGTTCAGGGTTCAAGTCTCTGAAGAGCGCACTATCGCCAATGCATAAATTGAAGGCGTCAAGATACCCCTGTGAGGTGACCCTTCAATGTAGCGAGAAGGGCGGCCGACAGAGTGAACGCATCAGGTATAAGTCCAGACGAAATCTCGCTACGCAGTTCGTGCGTTGTAATCCAGCGCATGCCATGAACCTCATCAGTGTCGACCGGCCTTGTCGGCATGCGGGAATAGCGGGCCAGAAAGGCGTGCACCTTTGAGGCGAGTAAACCCGAGTTCGGGGCGACCTCACCAAGTGAAACCAGCTCGTCCGGCGCCGCACCGAGCTCTTCGATCAGTTCATCCAGCGCGCTAGCACGGACATCGTGAACCTTGCCAAAGCCGCGCGGTATGCCCCACTCCCACTCGCCCAGCGAATACCGGAAGGTTCTGACTAACCCCACGCGGTTATTCCACAGAGGCAGCACGGCGACTCCCGGCCGCCCTCGTGACTCAACTACGCGTAGGTACGTTCCTCGTTCTCCATTAGGCATCGAGACTTCATCGTCATAAACTTCTATAAAGCGATTGGCGTACACGCGCCTCTCCTGCAGACGGACGATAGGAACCCGATGCTTATCCAACTGGTCCTCCGATTTCGTCTTGCCACGACGCCGTGCCTTCTGATACCGATGACTCCCACCTCATGTCCGAGCGCTCTTTGAGCAGAGGGCGTAGGCGAGAGTCTGATTGAGAGATCAGCCACTCCGCCCCTATTGCCACCGCCGCACCAGTGAACGCGGCCAAGATCGCTGTGATTGCGCCAGGGCTTGACCCGGATATGAGATTTTGGACGCTATCACCCGACATTGCAACGACCGCAGTGGGCAAAGACCCGGCTACGGCGATTGTCGTCAGTTTCCGTCCTCCCAGGTTGCTCACAAAGACCTGCTCTTTGTGCCGTCGAAGAAGTACGTCTAGCCGATCGTTTGGCGCAGGCAGGTCGCGTAACTCCTCCCACAAGGCGGGCAGAGAAGCCCAAGTAATCCAGTTATTTCGGGAGGGATCGCGAGAAAGAGCAATTAGCTTTTGGACAGGGACCTCGTCGCCTTGGAGACCATCGGCGGCAACAAGTGCATCATCCAGGGTGGGAATGTCAACCTCGCCACCCGTACTCAACAAAGACTCCGACAGTACTTTGGAATGCGCGAAGTGGACCTGCGAACGAGCATGGGCTACCGCTTCGGATGCCTCGGGGTGACGCTTTCCGTAAATATCAAGGAGATGGGTCCATGCGCTGCGGGTATTCAGGTCGAGGCCACCCTGACTCGTCGCCTCTGTTTCCGCCGCTCCCGCCGCAGACGCCGAGCCTTCTTTCTGAACATGGCTCAACAGCCATTGCACCAGATCGTCCGCGTCCATCCGGCGCGACCGGAGAGCGTACATCAATCGTACGACGAGGTCGCGGTACCTATTTTGGGCGGTCGGTACGGTGAGAGTCGGTTTACCCGCGCCCTGAATGGCCTTGTCAAAATTCAACAGCCCCTTGATGCGGCTCGAAACGGCCGGGTCTACTAGACCATCCACATCCCTAATAAGGGAGGGATCTGTCGCTTGTCGGCCCGTTAGGCAATTCGCTAGCTCGATCCTGAGGGGGTAGTCGGCGTTGATTTCGGGCCAACCTGAGAGGATGAAGTTCTCATTTCTCATCAAGGCAGACGCGAAGGCGTTGGTTAAGGTGAACCGATTAGGGGCTTCGAGTAGTGACGGGCGATGGAACCTGACTTGCACTACGTTGCGTCTTACAAGATTCAGGAAGCCTAGTGCGTCCTCTCCGTTGTCGGATAAGAGCTTGAGGAGGTAAGCGTTGTCAAAAGCTTGCGACTGCGTAAGAACGGGCCTTGTGTTTCCGACAAGAAGGCCCAACATGACCGTCCCCGCAGCGTTCACCGTGTTCTGCGCCAACTGAGCGAGGCTCACGGATTTTACGTCGAAACGGGTAGTGTCGAGTGTCGAGTAGAAGTCCGCTTGCCGAAAGACCGGTTGTTGGGCCATTCAAACTCACCCCCCGAGCGTCCCGCTATTTCGCGATGGCATCCGCGGCATATCGCTTAAACCCAAAAAGCGCCGTAAAGCCCGATGCCCGTAGTTTGGTAGTTCGGCGCGCGACGATTGCCCCGGTTCGATGGCGCCACCACATTCACTGGGCTCGGACATAATGATCACTGTCCCGGTCGGCGGTCATGGGAGCAAGCGAGCGGTGCATGAAGGAACCGAACGTTCCACTGCCTCTTGCCGTAACGGCTGATCAATCGCTGCTTCGTGCCAATCCGGTGCTCGTGTTCACCTGGCTGTCCAGTGGTGGCTCCGCGGGTACTCATAGATGACGTCATCATTCGGCCCGCCGCCGCGGACGTCGACGTGCTCGACCAGCCGTTCCTCGGTCTCGCCGGCACCGGCCCGTCGTGGACTTACGTCTGGGCACCCGGCTCGTGCTGCCCTGACTGACCCTGCTGGGCAGCCTTCTAGATCAGGATGATCGGCCGCCGTCCTGCCCTCGTCTCACTTGTCGTCTCGTTCGTGAACGTGCGGGGGCGACTGTAGACGAACGGCCGGTCGAGTTGACCTAGGTGGCGAACCGGCCCGATCGAGCGCGTATGGGGCCGAGCAGAAAGCGTGTTGGGTTTACACCCTCACGAGTTCGAATCTCGTATCCTCCGCTCGCCTAAGCAGCACGAACGACAGGGCCGGCCCCACTGGGACCGGCCCTGAGTCGTCTGCACGGTGGCGTCAGCCCACGACCTGGACGCTCTCGGCGCCCTGCGCCGAGAGCCACGCCTCAAGTTCGGCGCCACCGAGGGACCGGGTCGCGTCCTTGTCGACGAAGACCGGGCCGACGACGGCCCCCTTCGCACCTTCGAACTGGCAGCCGTGCATTTTCGCGCCACTCAGCACCGCGGGCATGCTCGCGCCGCCCAGCGTGCACCACCGCAGGCTCGCGAATTCCAGATTGGCGTCGCGCAGATCGGTTTTGTAGAGCTTGGCAGAGTTGAGAATGGCGTGGCTGAGATCGGCTCCTGCCAGAACGGCATCGTCGAGCTGCACCGAGAACAGCCGCGCCGAGCGGAACAGCGCTTTCCTGGCCGAACTGCCGACCATTTCCGCCTTGGCCAGGTCGGCGAAGGAGAAATCGGAGCCCTGCATCTCGGCGTTATTCAGGTTGGCGTCGCCGAGGTTGGCCTCCTCGAACCGGACGCCGACCAGATGAGAATTGGCAAGATAGGCGCCAAGCAGGTCGAGACGGCTGAGATCGGCACCACGAAAATCGAGAAAATCACCCGACAGGTACGTCGTGCCTGGTGCAGCGGCCAACCATTCCTCAAGCGCTTCCCGGGCGTCCGGGTTGTCCGGCCAGCGGATCACGTCGGCGCCGCTTCGCTTGTATCTACTCATTGTCGAACACCACCTTGCCGTCCCACTCCGGTCGATCAGCGACCCGCGTCCTGAGGTCGGCCAACGCACTCGGCGACAGGCTCCTGGTGTTGAGAATGACGTTCTGCCCACCAGCCACCTCGTCGGCAAGTTTCTGCTCGAACTCGTCGCCATCGTACCGGCCCTTCATACCCTCGGGCATCGGCTCACCGGCCCGCCGCCCTGCCGGGAACAAATCATTGGGCGACTTGACGTCCCAGTTCTCACCATTGGAGTCGAAGAATTCTCCCTGATCCTTCTGGAATGCCGGATCCGAGTTGTCGAGCTCGGCCCGGCGAATCGGCCCCGGGATCTTGCCATCCGCCTCTGCCGCGAGCCCGACCTCGGCCTCGATCCGGGACTTCGCGCTGATGTTGCCGTTGTGCGCCGGGTCGGCGGCGAGTTCCTCCACCCGGCGGTCGTACTCGGGGGTGCCGGGCTGGGGGCTCTGGTATCCGTCGTCGCCGCCGGAGGGGCGGCCCGGAGACGTGCTGGAATCCCCACCGGGGCGACCCAGTCGCGCCTCCTCGGCGGTTACCTCCTGAGCCCTGCCGACGTTCTCGGGAACCTCGCTGGAACTGCGACGTCGCTGGCCCGGAACGCCGCCGTCGCCATCACCGTCACCCGGGCGCGACGGCGTGCCGCCGTCGCCGTGCCCGCCGGGGGGTGTCTTGGGTTTCGCCATCGTCGAGGGCTAGCCGTTCAGCAGCTTGGAGAGGTTGGTCAGGCTGGAGATCAGTGCGGCGACGTACGTGAGGATGCGTCCGGCCCACTTGACCACGGCCGCCACGATCTGCGCGGCGATCAGCGGGATCGTGATGACGAAGATCGCCTCCACGGCCCACACGATCACGCGCGCCACCAGGTCGGCAATGAGATCGCGGACGACATCACGGGTGAACGCCACCAGGTTCCCTGCCGCCTGGGTGGCCGCGGCCATCGCAGCGGAGATACCGCTCAGCCCGTCGATCGCCGTCACGTTGTGTGCCATCACGCCCTGGTACGCCGTGGCCGCCTTGCCCTGCCAACTCGGCAGGTCCGCACCGAGGGATGACCTCAGATCGGTGGCCATGCTCTCCAACTCGGCGGCCATGTTGTCCCAGGTGGCAGCGTGCGAAGCGACCACGTCCGGCATGCCGGTGAGCTCGTCGAGGACCTGGCGCAACGGCTCGAAATACTCCATCGCCCAGCCCAGCCCGTTGGCGAGCAGGGCGCTGAGGGGATCCAGCACCGTCGCGACGGCCTCGACGCCGAACGCCGCACCGGCCAGGAGATCGTCGACCCAGCCCTCGCTGTGGATAGCGTCGACCAGACCTTGGAAGCTGTCGGCCGCGGCCGCGCCGGTCCACGGCTTGTGGGTCGACTGCACGCCGGCGATCAGCGACGCCTCGCTCATGACACCGCGTCCAACTGGCTGCCGACCTTGCGGATCGTGGTGTCGGCGTCGCCGTCGGCGCTGTCGTAGTTGTCGGCGGTCGTCCCCAACCCTTTGACCACCAGGGACAGGTTCTCCTCGACATAGGTGATCAACTCATCCTGGCGGTTGTGTCGACCTTCCAGGATGCCCGAGATCCACCCACACAACAGCCCGTACGCCGCGTCGTCCTGGGCGATGTGGGCACTGGCGTTCTTGACCGCGCTGAAGCGGGCGCGCAACGCTTCGATGTTGCGCGCGTGCTGGCGGATCTGTTCGGCGTCGACCTCGAACCCGTCGCTCACCTAGCTCACCATCGGCCGTGCTGCTCGTCCGGCACGTCCACCGCGGGATCGGCATCACGCAACTGCTGCCCGACACGCTCGGCGATGGCGCGTGCCGCCGCCGACTCGGTCCCCAGCGTGTCGCCGATGATCTCCTGAGAACGATCCGCGAGCTGCCGCTTGGCAACACCGATCGTGCTCATGATCGCTCTGGCAACGACGTCGGGTGCGACCCGTTGAATCCGCTGAGTCAGCCGCAGATCGACCAACGCGCCCACGGAGTCGACAGTGACCTCCACCAGCCCGTTGTCGTCGGCAAGCGTCACCCGCAATTCCTGGATCCGGTCGCTCATCGCATCGGTGGCGGCCGACAACTGGTCGAGACGGCCTTTCCAATCCGCCAGCCGCTCCATGGCGCCGCCCGGGTCCAGCAGGCCTCCGGTGGGTGGAACGTTGGCTGCCATGCGTCCCCTCGGTCGCTCAAGGTGATCATGCTTAGCTGAGGGAGATTAACATGTGCCGACCGTCCACCAGAGACTTCGCGGTTGTCCCCGCACGATCCTGTGGTCTCATCGAGACCATGGCGGACACAACGTGGGAGTGGGACGAGACGTTGTACGCGGGCAGCGCCGGCCATTACAGCGTCGGTCGCCGGCCCTACCCGCCCAGCCTCGCCGACGCGATCGCCACCGCACTCGACCTCGACGGCACCGGCCGGCTCCTCGACGTCGGGTGTGGGCCCGGATCCTTGACGCTGTTGCTCGCGCCCCTGTTCGAGGTGGCGGTGGGCGTCGACGCTGACCAGGACATGCTGGTCGAGGCGCGGCGCAGAGCAGCCGAGTTCGGAGCGACCAACGTCGAGTGGCAGCACCTACGCGCCGAGGCCCTGCCCGCCGACCTGGGCACATTCCGGGTGGCCGCGTTCGCCCAGTCGTTCCACTGGATGGATCGACCGCACGTGGCCCGGCGCGTCCGCGACATGCTCGCGCCCGACGGGGCCTGGGTCCAGGTCCACGCCAACACTCACCAGGGTGTGGCCGACGACGCCCCACTGCCGTACCCCCGGCCGCCCTGGCGGCAGATCGACGACCTGGTCGCCTCCTATCTGGGACCGGTCCGCCGGGCCGGGCAGGGATGGTTGCCCGCCGGCCTACCCACCGGCGAAGAGGTGGTCATGCGGGACGCCGGCTTTACCGGTCCCATCAGAGTCGAGGTCGACGGAGGCATGATCGAGGAGCGCTCTGTGGACGAGATCGCCTCGGCGGTTTTCTCCCTGTCCAGCTCGGCTCCGCATTTGTTCGCCGACCGACTCCCCGTCTTCGAGGCGGATCTGCGCGGCCTCTTGTCCGCCACGGCACGAGAAGGCCGCTTCGCCGAGCGGCGACGCGAGGTCGCCGTCGTGATCTGGCGGCCCTGACCTTTCATCAGCCGCGAGCGCGGGCCCAGGAGAGGAAGCGCTATCTCGACAATCAACTCCAGGGACAAGTGGCTAGCGACCCCGAGGACATCGCGGCCATGATGGCGGCATGGGAGAACGTGCGCGGCGAGGCGCTGTCCCACTGGCAGTCGGTCGATCTCTATCACGGAAGTGGCGGAGACATGGAGCTGAACGGCGCCCGGTGGCGCAAGAGCAGCCACAGCAGCGGCAACGGCGGCGCATGTGTCGAGGTCGCCGACAACCTCCCCAACGTCGTCGTCGGCGTACGGGATTCCAAGGACCCGAGCGGCCCGGCGCTGACCTTCGCGCCCGCAGCCTGGCGCGCGTTCGTCACCCAGCTCGCCGGGCGGGACTGACCGAGACCCGTAGATCGACGCCGGCCAGCTCGGAATCCGTCGTACACATGTTCTATCCACAGGCTGTGGACGGCGGAGGTCCGGTGGGTCATCAGCCCGCCGGTGGTCGCGCCAGCGCCTGGAGATCGTCGTTGTCAGGAGCCGTCGCGGAGGTCGGCGAGGCGTGCGGGTCGGAAGTGGATCTCGTCAAACGTCGCGCTGCACCCCTCGCCGGTCGGTGACTGGCCCGCGAAGCCGATCCGGTCACGCGACGTCTCGCCATCGAAACCGAACACGCGGATCAACTGCCAGGTCCTGCCGTCGAGTGAGGCGTGGTAGGCGTAGACCCGGCCGATTCGCGAGACCCGCAGCCACACCGACCGGTCGGCTACGACGAAGGCGTTCGCGTCATCGGCAACACCCCGGCAGATGACGGACACAATCATGGGCTCACCCTCAGGCGAGAACTCGAAGCACAACTTGCCCCAGCACCGCTCGTCGCGCCAGACCAGGAGCACCCCGGCGTCGAAGGTCGCGCCGAAGGCCACGGTGACCCGGGCGCTGAACTGGAAGTCGCCCTCCGGCGGCAGGTCGCCGAGCAGCGTCGCCGCGTTGAGGATGGGCTCCGGGCTCGGCGCGGTGTTCTCGCCCGCGGTGCTGTCGCCCGCGGTGCTGTCGCCCGCGGTGACGGAGCCGCCGCTTGGGTCGATGAAGATGTCCGTTCGCGGTTGCGCCGACACCGTCACGGAGCCGGTCTCCTCATCGACCCGCCAGAGCCCCGGGGACGAGGGCGCGAGCGGAGACGGCATTCCGGGGACGGTCAGTCGATCAGCCATGCAGGCGACGGTACAACCGGTCCCGGCAGGGAACCGAACCACGGCTGGGCGATGACGCCCCGCTACCCGTGCCCGTCCGCTGAGCAGGACTGGGCAGTCCCGCCACCGCTCGACGGGTACGGTCCGGGGATCGACGCCGGCGACCCCGGGATCCCGTCGTACACATGTTCTATCCACAGGCTGTGGACGACGGAGGGTTCGATGGGTTACCAGCTCAGCGCGGTGGTCGCTGACGCCGAGCTGCTCCGCGAGCAGGCGGTCGAGCTGGATCACGCGGTCCTCGGTGAGCTGCGCCAGGATTTCGCGCTGCTGCCGGTCACCCCGCAGTTGGTGGTGGAGCTGACCGGGTCGCTGCCGGATTTCGCGACGGACGACCGGAGTGCCGAGCATCCGTTCGGCCTGGTGTTGTCGCCGCCGCTGGTCGAGTTGCTGGCCCGGTGGTCAGAGCTGGGGCCGGTGGCGTACCTGGAGGCGGAGTTCGGCGGTGGGGCCGGCTACCAGTCGGCGGCGGTGTGGCTGGGTGGGGCGCTGTCCTGGGGTCCACACTTCGACGACGTGTTGGACGCGCCGCGCGAGCAGTGGCCGATCAACACGGCGCTGACCCGGCTCGGTGTCGAGCCGGGATCGTGGATCGACCCGTTCGCCGAACTGGGGTTACACCTGGAGCGGAACACCGACGGTTGGCTGGCGCACGGGCGACGTCGACTCAGCGCCGATTACTGGGATGAGCTGGTCGAGCAGTGGGAAAACCAGTAATCCGGCGACCGGCAGCAACCTGAGGGCTCCCGTCCCGTTGTGGAGTGGGGGATTCCATGAAATTGCGACAATTTGCGTTTATTGCCATGCTGATGACGGCTGCCTCGATCGCTGGCAGCGGCGTACCGCCAACCGGGCCAATCCCGGACGGCCGGCCCGCCGGCAGCGTGGAGATCATCGACCTGAACGGCCTGCGCAACATCGAGTTCGGTGCCACCGAGGACGAGCTGACCCGCCGGGGCATCCTGCGTACCGACCTGGACGCCTGCGGGCCGATGCTCGCCGGCCACGACACGACCAGCCCGGTCTTCGTGGAGGACAAACTGGTGCTGCTCTGGGTCGGGGACCCGATGCGGACACCGGAGGGCATAACGACGGGCTCACCCGTCGACCAGGTCTGGGCCCGCTATCCGCAGGTCACGCGACTTCATGCTCCACAGGGGACACACCGCCTCGACGGGCTGCTCGCCCGCAGCGGCGACCGCGCGTACCTCTTCCTGCACGACGGGCGCACCGTCCGAAAAACCATCGCCGGGTACGCCGACTGGGCCCGCCGCCTATTCGACGAGGGTGCGGGCCCGTGCTGACCGGCGCAGACTGATCAAGGGGATTTGGTGCCGACGCAGTCGAGGTCGTTGGCCGGCAACTTCCCGTCGGCGAGATAGGCGATGACCACACCGTCCACGCACCCGTTGCCGTAGTTGCCGAAGACACCATGGATTCGAGCATCGTGCAGGGTGAGCAGCCGAGAGCCGGTGAGCGCCCGGTGCATTGCCTGGCCGGACCTGTAGATCGTGCGGGTGTCCCCGGTGGACTGCACGATCAGGGCGGGCACAGCGTTCTGCAGCACGATCGGCCGCTCCCGTGGCTGCTGCGGCCAGAACGCGCACGGGCTGATCGCCCTGGTGAACTCCCCGAACCGGGGCTCACTGGTCCGATGCTGACGGATATCCCGCCAGTAGTCCCCTGGATCGCGGGGCACCGGCACATCCCCACAGAGGATCGCGGCCTGCACGCTGCCCGTTGGCGACTCGGCACCGGTCAGCAGAAACGACAGCGTGTCGGCCAATGACGCGGTGGGTGTCGCCGAGCCCGACGTCGCGGCCTGCCGAAGCACCTGGACCGTCTCGGCGAGGTCGGCCTGGGTCTCCTCCCGGTCGTCGCTGAGCCGGTTGAGCAGCAGGTACGGCAGCGACTGCCGGTCGACCCGGTAGGAGCCCACCCGCAGCGGGCGGCGGGTCGCGGCGGCGAAGATCCCGTCCACGACGGCCAGCACCTGCTGGCCGGAGCTGCCCAGGCCGTACCGGTCATGGTGGCGAGCCGCCCAGTCCGCCCAGTCGCGCAGTGCTATTTCGTTCGCGGGCCCGGCCTCGCGCAGCACCCTCGCGCCGTAGCTCGCCGGGTCCACCGCGCTGTCCAGGACGACCCGATCCGCGCGCTCTGGGAACATCTGGGTGTAGACCGCACCGAGGTATGTGCCGTAGGAGTAGCCGAGGTAGGACAGCTTCTGCTCGCCGAGCACGGCCCGGAGGAGGTCCATGTCACGGGCCGTGTTTCGGGTGGTGACGTGCGGCAGGACACTCGCATTCCGCCGGGCACACCGGACCGCCAGATCCCGTTCGAACGTGGTCAGCCGGTCGAATGTGGCCTGGTCCGGCCCGGCCGAGCGGGTCCAGGTGCCGGTCGGCCAGCCGCAGTTCAGTGGGGTGCTGCGACCGACGAACCGGGGATCCAACCCGACCAGGTCGAACCTCGCCCCGACGTCGCCCATCCACTGTCGTATCGGCAGGACATCCGACATCGCCGGCGCACCGGGACCGCCGGTGTTCAGCAGCAGGACGCCGACCCGGCGCGTGGTGTCGGTCGCCGCCAGCCGGGACAGCGCGAGGGTGATGGTGCTGCCACCCGGGCGGGCGTAATCCAGCGGCACGGTCAGCTCGGTGCAGGTCGCGCCAGCCCGGTCCAGCTCCGCACCGGCCTGGTCGGCCGCACCCCGCTGACAGGTGTGCCAGTGCAGGCGTTGTCGCTCGTAGCTGCTCAGGCCGTCGGCATCGACCCGCGCCGAGCCGGCGACGGCGGCGCTCCCGACGCTGACGGTGACTCCAACGGCGGTCAGCACCGCCATCGTCCTCATCGCGCTGGTGATCCCACCATTCCAGGTCATCTTCGTCTCCTTTGTCGTCGGTGAGTGCGTCCGGCGGTGGCTCACCGGGCCTCACACAGGGCGGTGTGCAGGGTCGTGGACATCGCCAGCCAGCTCTCGTACGACGCCGGTTCGTCGTTCACGACGAGTTGTGCGCGTCGACCGTCGGCGGTGACACCGCCCAGAGTGCGGAAGCCCGGAGTCGTCCCACCGTGCCCCCAGTACAGGGCTCCGTCACAGCCGGCCAGCGGCGTCGAGATGATCCCGAGCCCATATCGGGCACCGGGCCAGAGCCGGTCCGGATCGGTCGGCACGGTCCGGGTCATCTCGGCGAGGCGGATCGGGTCCAGCAGTTGACCGCCGAGCAGCGCGGCGAAGAACCGGTTCTGGTCGGCGAGGGTCGAGACCAGCGCCCCACCAGCCCCGCCGAACGACATGTTGAACTCGGTGACATCTCGCCGCTGTTCGGCCGCGCTCAACGCGTAGCCGCGCGGATGAGCCCCCCGGATCCGCACCGAGTCGCCGGGCCAGTAGGTATCGCCCAGGCCCAACCGCCCGATGATCCGCCGAGAGATTTCCACGCCGATGTCGCGGCCGGTGACCCGCTCGACGATCAGGCCGGCGAGGACGTAGTTGGTGGTCGAGTAGTGCCAGCTCGTGTCGGGTGGCGGCTGGGCCAACGCCATCGCGACCAGCTCCGTCGGCGGAAAGTGCCGATATCGCCATCGGTCCACCCGGTCCCAGTCCAGCGCATCGACGTGGTCAGGCAGGCCACTCGTGTGCCGCAGCAGATCGCGGACGGTGATCCGCCGGCCGTCGTACCCGTCGCCTCGGACCAGGCCCGGCAGGTATCTCTCGATGGGGGCGTCCAGGCCGAGACGGCCCTCGGCGACGAGTTGCAGCACCACTGTCGCGGTGAACGTCTTGGTCGAGCTGCCGATCCTGATCCGTTCGTCGACCCGGATCGGTCGGCCCGTTCGTAGGTCAGCCCGGCCGCTGGCGTCGGACCAACGGCCGCAACTGGGTCCGTACACCTCGATGGCCGCGCCGACCAGCCGGTGGGTGGCGGTCAGATCGTGCAGCGCGGCCGTCGTCGCTGGCAGGCTGGAGCACGCGGGCCCGGGTGGGCGGGCGGCGGCCGGCGCTGTCGCGCCGCCGAGGGTGAGCATGACAATCCCCGCGAGCGCGCCGAAACGCCGCCTTCGTCGTGTCGGTGTTCTCATTCCAACGACGCTAGGGACGGCCGGGCGGACCCACGAGGGAGCAGAGACCCCGATCAATGGTGTGGCTGGCTACACTGCCCCCGCCGCCATCGCGGACGGAGAATATGACGATGCGGCGGGCATGGTTGGCGACGACGTACCTGGTGACCGGCGGGGCCACCGCGGTCGCGTCGGCGGTCGCGATCGGCGCGCTGGCTGGGGCACTTGGGTTGAGCCTCGTCCTGGTCGGCGTCGCGCTGCTGCCCTCAGCCGTGCGCGTCCTCGGGTCGCTCGCCGAATTGGAGCGACGCCGCGCCGACCGGCTGCTGGTCACGCCGGTAACGGCCATGCCTCGGGCACCGGCTGGATCCCCGGCTGCCCGACTGTGTGCCGCCGCGGGTGATCCGGCCACCTACCGGAGTGCCGCCTGGCTGACCGTGCACGCCATCGCCGGGGTTCCGCTCGCGGCCGGGGTGCTGCTGCTCTGGCTACTCGCGCTGGGTGGGCTGATCGTGCCGCTGATGTGGTGGGCCGTGCCGGTCGAGGCGCCGCTCACCTTCGTCGTCCCGATCACGAGCTGGGTCGAGGCCCTGCTGGTGCCACCCCTGCTCGCGCTCGCCGCGCTGACGCTCCTCCGGTGGGTCGTCCCGGCCTTCGCCGTGGCGTACGCGCTGGCCGCGCGGGCGTCGTTCGCGCCGTCGCCTCTGAGCCGGTTGGAGCGCCGGGTCACGGAACTCACCGCCACCCGGGCCGGCGCACTCGACGCCCACGCGGCCGAGCTGCGGCGGATCGAGCGCGACCTGCACGATGGCACCCAGGCACGGTTGGTGGCGATCGCCATCCACCTCGGCGTCGCTCAGAGTCAACGGGCCACCGACCCGGCGCTGGCGGACCAGCTGATAGACCGGGCGCGGACGAGCGTCGAGGCCGCGCTGACCGAGCTGCGCGCTGTGGTGCGGGGCATCTACCCGCCGATTCTCGCCGACCGAGGGCTGCCAGGTGCGGTGCACGCGCTCGCCGCCGACTGTCCGGTGCCGCTCACGGTCCGGGTCACCCCGCTGCAACGACTACCGGCCGCGCTGGAGAGCGCCGCCTACTTCGTCGTTGCGGAGGCGCTGGCCAACATCGCCCGACACAGTAGGGCGACCGGTGGTGACCTGCGGGTGGAGCACCGGGCGGGCCAACTGGTGGTCAACGTGACCGACGACGGCGTCGGCGGCGCGCAGTCATCGACCGGCACCGGCCTGACTGGCATCCGGCGCCGGGTCGCCGCGCTGGACGGCAGGGTCGAGCTGAGCAGCCCGATCGGCGGTCCGACGGTGCTGCGGGTGGAGTTGCCGTGCGCGTCCTGATCGCCGAAGACAACGTCCTGCTCCAGGAAGGGCTCAACCTGCTGCTCAGCACCGCCGGCTTCGAGGTGACGGCTGCGGTGGACGCACCGGACGACATCATTGCGGCGATTGACCGGCAGCGACCGGACGTCGCCATCTTGGACATCCGACTGCCGCCGACGTTCCGCGATGAAGGGCTGCGGACCGCGTTGACCGCCCGCCGACAACACCCGGGGCTGCCGGTGCTGCTGCTGTCCCAGTACGTGGAGCGTGCCTACGCAACCGAACTGCTCGCCGACGGGCGAGGTGCCGTCGGTTACCTACTCAAGGACCGGGTGTCCCGGGTCGGGGAGTTCCTCGACGCGTTGCGTCGGGTCGCCGCTGGCGGCACCGTGCTGGACCCGCAGGTCGTGGCTCAACTCGTCGCCGCCCGGCGCAGCCCGCTTGCCAACCTCACCCCACGCGAACGCGAGGTGCTCGCGCTGATGGCCGGAGGCAGCACCAACACGGGCATCGCCGCCCAACTCGTGATCACCGAGCGCGCGGTGAGCAAGCACATCGGAAACATCTTCACCAAGCTCGACCTTCCGCCCGACACCGACGTGCACCGCCGGGTCGCCGCCGTGCTCACCTTCCTGAACGACCCGAGCCGGTGAGCGGGCCGGTCCACCGAGGGCCGACCCACTCGTCGCCCGCGCAGACGACGGCATCAGCGACGGAACGACCGCCAGAAGTCGTACGAGTGGGCCGCCGCGAAATCCGTCGTACCCGTTCCTCCGCCACCGGCGAACACCCGCACGTACGGAGCGTCGCTGCGCAGTCGGGGCCAGCCCGCCCGACCCGTCCGGGCGAAGTCGCTCCAGGTGCGGACCATGTCGTCGGAGAGCCGCCGCTGGGTCGGCGTGAGCGTCTCGGCGTAGTTGACCGTGAACAGGTACGGCAGTTCAGCGCAGTGGTATGCGCCGGTGCGGAAGGTCGGCTCGGGCCCCTCGGTGAAGAACGGCGCATCCTCGTCGGCGAACTCGTACACGAACGTCGGCACCCGCCGAGCGAACGCCAAGGCGGCGGAGTAGACCGGCTCGGCGTAGTCGTGATCGGTCAGCACGGCACCCAACGTCTCGCTGGCGGAGTGCCGGTGCTCGCGCGGGTAGCGGGCCAGCACCTCCTCCGCCCGGTCGCCGAACATGGCACGTACCTGCTCGCGGTACTGGTCATCAGTGAGCGGGCACGACTCGGGCTCCTGCCCCGGCTCCGGCGGCTGCGGGCAGTTCAACCCACTGCGTTCCATGCCCCACACCAGGAGCCGGGACTCGTCCCGGTTCATCCCGGTCAACACCGGCACCGGATGCAGTCGCCCGGTGGCCAGCGCGTCTGCCGGGTCCACCGGCAGGGGTTGGCCGTCGACGACCGGGCCGAGGTCGACACCGGCACCCGGATAGCCGGCCGTCTCGATGAGCCGGGCGGGGTCACGCCCGCGCAGGCAGGCGACGACAGTGCCCGGATCGGTGCAGCCGACCCCACGGGCAAACTCCTCGGCCGCCTCGACCGCCTCAGTCCGGGACTGAATTGGATTGGCGCACGAGTTGCTCTGGATGATCACCCGATGGAACAGGCCGGCCGACGCCGGCGCGGCGAGCTGTGCGCAGACGCTGGTCGCCCCGGCGGACTGGCCGAACAGGGTGACGTTGCCCGGGTCACCGCCGAAGGCCGCCGCGTTGCGCCGCACCCAGCGCAGCGCCGCCTGCTGATCCTGCAACCCGAAGTTGCCAGTAGACCCGCCCGGACCAGCGAGCGCCGGATGCGCCAGGAAGCCGAGCGCGCCGAGCCGGTAGTTCACCGTGACGACGATGACGTCGCCACCGGCCGCCAGCCGCTGCCCGCCGTACCCGTCACCACTACCGAACCGGAAGTCCCCGCCGTGCAGCCACACCATCACCGGTCGGGGCGTTCGAGCGGCGGTGCGTGGGGTGGTGACGTTCAGGTGGAGGCAGTCCTCGGACTCCGAGGGCCGGTCCATCGGTAGCCCCTGAAGTTGGGCGCAGGCGGCACCCGGCTGGGTCGCGTCGCGGATGCCGGTCCAGACCGGGCCCGGTTGCGGCGGGGCCCAGCGCAGCGCGCCCAGCGGCGGACGCGCGTACGGGATGCCCTGGAACGACCGGTGGTCCGCCGAGACGGTGCCGCGCACCGCGCCCTGGTCGGTCCGGACGACGGCCGCGCTCCGCCGGTCGGCGGCCGCCGCGGCCGGGCCGACGACCATCGCTGGCGCAAGGAGCGCGACGGCGCCTAACGCGAAGACCCACCGGGGGTACGGGTTCCTGGCCATGATTTTTCCCCTTTCGTCGAAACCGGTACGGCGTACGCACCGGGCTGGGGCGAGCATGCCGACCTGGCAACCAATCGGCCAGGGAGCTCTAGTACGCCTTACCAGCAGACCTACGAGCATCGAGGGGACGGCGATTGGCGCTCTAGTGCGCTACGGTCACTTCACGACCGGCGGGAGGCCCCGTGACGGAGATCGACGAGTCCACTCCCCCATATCTGCGCATCGTCGGGGAGTTGCGGCAGCGCATCACCGCAGGCGAGTTGAGTCCCGGCGACCGGGTGCCGTCCACCCGGCAGATCGTCCGGGAGTGGGGGGTCGCCATGGCGACCGCCAGCCGTGCCCTCACCGTGCTTCGGCAGGAGGACCTGGTCCGCGCGGTGCCTGGTGTCGGCATGATGGTGACCGGCTCGGAGCCGACCACGCCCGGTCGGGGCGCACGGGCCGACGGCCGGCGAGGGCCCGCCCGAGGGGTGACCCGCGACCAGGTGGTGCGGACCGCCACGGAGATCGCCGACGCCGAGGGGTTGGCGGCGCTGAGCATGAGGCGCATAGCGACCGAGTTGAACGTGCCGACCATGTCGCTGTACCGGCAGATTCGCGGCAAGGAGCAGCTTCTGCTGCTGATGGCGGACGCGGCCTTCGCCGCGCATCGGCTGCCCCACACGTTCCCGCCAGGATGGCGAGCCCAACTGGAGTTGCTCTGCCAACTTCAGTGGTCGATCTACCGGCGGCATCCCTGGCTGGCTCAGGTCATCTCGCTGACCCGCCCGCTGATGGCACCGCACGCAGTCGCGCACACGGAGTGGGCTCTGCGCGCCCTCGCCGGGCATGGCCTGGACGAGCACACCCAGCTGCACCTGGTGGTCGCGCTGGCCAACCACGTTCGCGGCACGGCGGTAAACCTGCAGCAGGGGGCCGAGGCGGAACAGGACACCGGCCTCACCGACGACGAGTGGATGGCGACCCAGGCCGACCTGCTGACCGCGCTGTTCGTGGCCGGCGAGTTTCCACACATGGCCCGGCTCGCCCGGTCGGCCATCGACCTCAACGTCGACAGCCTGTTCGAATTCGGCCTGCAACGGCTGCTCGACGGGGTGACGGAGCTCCTCAAACGGTGATCGCCCGTCGCCGGACTCACGCCGTGTGGGTGGCCTGCTCGGGCAGCCGTGCCCCGGACGCGGCGGCGAAACCGGCAAGCGCGATCTCTGCCGCCTGTTGCAGGTCGCCCCTGCTGACCCCCGCGGCCGCGTGCACCGACTGCCCTTCGGTGACGATCATGACGAAGCGGGCGAGCGCGGCCGGGTCGGCGTGCGCGGGTAGGTCGCCTTCGGCGACGGCGCGGGCGAACCGGTCGGCAAGGGCGCCTTCGCCGGCCAGGCGGCTGGCGGCGAGGAACCCGGCGATCGGCGCGTTGTCGGTGGAGCAGGCGGTGCCGCCCTGGATCGACAGGCAACCAGCCGGACGGTCGGGCCGGGTCACGGCGAGCACGTTCTCGCGCAACAGGGTGGCGACGACCTCGTACGCGGTCGGCTGGGCGAATGCGTCCCGCGCGTACCCCATGTCCTGTTCGGTGTAGCGGGCCACGACCTTGCGGAAGAGCTCCTCCTTGCCGCCGTACGCGGCGTAGAGGCTGGGTTTGTTGATCCCCATCGCGGCGGTGAGGTCACTCACCGATGCGCCCTCGTACCCCTGACGCCAGAACACCTCCACCGCGCGTTCCAGCGCCTCGTCGGCGTCGAAACCCCGTGGTCGCCCTCGCTGCGGCACGGCCCACCACCTCCCACGATCCATGCTACCCGTGACGCAACCGGTCGGTACAGAAATTTGCGGGCCAGGTCAGGGGTTGCTATGGTCATATCAGTACCGCTCGGTACACAATTTGGAGGACGGCGTGACGACTCGACTGAACACCTCGCTGCCCGCGGTCGGGCTCTGGAGCATGGAGCTGCGGGGCGCCGCCAACCCGACCGTTCGGGAAGCGGCGACCGAACTTGACGAGCGGGGCTTCCGGGCACTGTGGGTGCCCGGCCTGGACGGCGGCGGGGCCGTCGACGACGTCGGGCACCTACTGACGGCCGCACCGCACGCCACGGTCGCGCTGGGAGTGCTGGCGATCTGGGGCCAGGACCCGGTTGCCCTGGGTGACCGGCTGGCCGCGCTGGACGCCGCGCACGGGCCCCGGGCGGTTCTCGGCTTCGGGGTGAGCAACGCCCACTCCGCCGCCCAGGCGGGCCAGGACTACGGCCGACCGGTGGAGTCGATGGACCGCTGGCTGGACGCCCTGGACAGCGCGCCCCAGCCGGTCCCTGTCGAGCGGCGCATCCTCGGCGCGCTCGGGCCGAGGATGGCGGACCTGGCAGCCGATCGAACAGCCGGCTGGCATCCATTTCTCGTCACTCCGGACTACACGGCGACCCAGCGAAAGCGCGTCGGGGCACAGCCGCTGGTCGCGCCGCACCTGGCTGTCGTCCTCGACGAGGACCCGGACCGGGCGCGCGCCGCCGCCCGGGCGGGAATCGGGATGTTCATCGGCTTCCCCACGTACCGGGCCAACCTGGCACGCCTCGGATTCACCGACGACGACCTGGTCCCCGGCGGCAGCGACCGCCTGATCGACGCCCTGGTCGCCTGGGGCGACCTGGACGCGGTGGCGACGCGCATCCGGGAGCACCTGGACGCGGGCGCGGACCACGTCGCCCTCCACGTGCTGCGGCCCGACGACCCGGATCGGCCGGCGCTGCCCCTGCCGCAGTGGCGCGAGTTGGCCACTCTCCTGCCGAGCTTCGCCACCACCCCCGCCACCCATTGACCACCGGCCAACACGACAACCGGCCGGACCAACCGCACCCCAACCTGAGGAGATCCATCGTGGGACAGCTTGACGGCAAGACCGCCCTCATCACCGGAGGCACCACGGGCATCGGCCTGGCCGCCGCCCGCCGCTTCGCCGCCGAAGGCGCGTACGTCTTCATCACGGGCCGGCGCAAGGGTCCGCTGGACGAGGCAGTGACCAGCATCGGCGCCAACGCCACCGGCGTCGCCAGCGACGTCAGCAACCTCGACGACCTGGACCGGGTCATGCGGGCGATCGAGGCCCGGGGCGCAGGGCTGGACGTGGTGTTCGCCAACGCCGGCGGCGGGGAGTTCCTTCCGCTCGGCTCGATCACGGTCGAGCACATCGCGAACACCTTCGACACCAACGTCCGCGGCACCCTCTTCACCGTGCAGAAGGCCCTGCCCCTGCTCAACGAGGGCGCCTCAATCGTGCTGTCCGGCTCGACGGCCGCGGTCAACGGCACCCCAGCCTTCAGCGTCTACTCCGCCTCCAAGGCCGCCGTCCGCTCGTTCGGCCGCGCCTGGGCCGCCGAACTGGTCGGCCGGAACATCCGGGTCAACACCCTGATCCCCGGCCCAACCAAAACCCCGGGCGTCGCGGGCCTGGCGCCCAGCCCCGAGGAGGCCCCCGGGCTGCTGCAGGCCATCGCCTCGGGTGTGCCCATGCGCCGGATGGCCCATCCGGACGAGATCGCCAACGCCGCGCTCTTCCTCGCCTCGGACCAGAGCAGCTTCATGACCGGCGGCGAGCTCTTCGTCGACGGCGGCCAGCAGCAGCTCTGAAAGCGAAAACGCCCGGCCGATCCTCGCGGATCGACCGGGCGTTTCTGCATTTCAAGAGCGGTGGCGGAGGGATTTGAACCCTCGGAGGGCGTTAACCCTCACACGCTTTCGAGGCGTGCTCCTTAGGCCGCTCGGACACGCCACCGCCGACGAGGGTACAGGACCGCCGGTTCCGACGCCGAACCGGTATCACCCGAGCCGGCCTGGCAGGATCTTTGCCATGAGTACGCACATCGGCGCGAAGCCGGGCGAGATCGCCGAGCGGGTCCTGATGCCGGGCGACCCCCTGCGGGCCAAGTGGATCGCAGAGACCTACCTCGAGGGCGCCACCTGTTACTCGACGGTCCGGGGCATGCTGGGCTTCACCGGCCGCTGGAACGGCGTCGAGGTTTCCGTCCAGGGCTCCGGCATGGGCATGCCGTCGGCCTCCATCTACGCCCACGAGCTGATCAACGAGTACGGCGTGAAGACGCTGATCCGGGTCGGCTCCTGTGGCGCCCTGAGCACCGACCTCCAACTGCGCGACGTGGTGGCCGCGATCGGGTCGTCCACCGACTCGAACATGAACCGGATGCGCTTCGACGGTCTGATCGACTACGCCCCGGTGGCCGACTTCGGGCTGCTGCGTACATCGGTCGAGGTGGCTGAGCGGCGCGGCATCACCATGCACGTCGGGCCGATCCTGGCGGCGGACGCCTTCTACACCGACCGGCCGGACCTCTACGACACGCTCGCCGACTACGGGGTGCTGGCGGTGGAGATGGAGTCGGCGGCGCTCTACACGATCGCCGCCCGGTTCAAGGCCCGCGCGCTGACCGTGCTGACCGTCAGCGACCACATCAAGACCGGCGAGAAGACCACCTCGGAGGAACGGGAGCAGACCTTCAGCCAGATGGTCGAGAGCTGGTGCTGGCCACCGGGTCGTACGCGTTCGTGCCGCCGGTGCCCGGCGTGGAG
>NZ_JBEXGR010000018.1:0-139834 GCF_040607415.1 Micromonospora sp. NPDC005291 | reverse complement strand
TTCCCCCCCCCCCCCTCGTTTCCCCCGTGCGGGGGGGGGGGGGGGGGGGGGGGGGGGGGGGGGGGGGGGGGGGGGGGGGGGGCGGGGGGCGCGGGGCGCGGGGCGCGCTACGAAGCGGCCGGGCCGGCTCCGCGAATCGCGAAGCCGGCCCGGCCGGTGCTGAAGCGACAGCTCAGCAGTCGTAGTACATGGCGAACTCGTGCGGGGTCGGGCGCAGGCGCACCGGGTCGACCTCGTTGGCGCGCTTCCAGTCCACCCAGGTGGAGATGAGGTCCGGGGTGAAGACGCCACCGTCGAGCAGGTAGTCGTGGTCGGCCTCGAGCGAGTCGAGCACGGCCGACAGCGAGCCCGGCACCTGCTTGACGTCGCCCCACTCCTCCGGCGGGAGGTCGTAGAGGTCCTTGTCGATCGGCGTCGGTGGCTCGATCTTGCTCTTGATGCCGTCCAGGCCGGCCATCATCATGGCCGAGAAGGCCAGGTAGACGTTGGCCGACGGGTCCGGAACGCGGAACTCGACGCGCTTGGCCTTCGGGTTGCTGCCGGTCACCGGGATGCGGGTACAGGCGGAGCGGTTGCGCTGCGAGTAGACCAGGTTGACCGGCGCCTCGAAGCCCGGCACCAGGCGACGGTACGAGTTGATCGTCGGGTTGGTGAAGGCCAGCAGCGACGGCGCGTGGTGCAGCAGACCGCCGATGTACCAGCGGGCCATGTCGGACAGGCCCGCGTAGCCGGTCTCGTCGTAGAAGAGCGGCTCACCGTTGAGCCAGAGGCTCTGGTGGGTGTGCATGCCGGAACCGTTGTCGCCGAACAGCGGCTTGGGCATGAAGGTCGCGGTCTTGCCGTTGGCCCAGGCCTCGTTCTTCACGATGTACTTGAAGAGCTGGAGCTGGTCACCGGCGTGCAGCAGGGTCGAGAACCGGTAGTTGATCTCGGACTGGCCGGCGGTGCCCACCTCGTGGTGCGAGCGCTCCACGTTGAAGCCGCTGTCGACGAGCCGACGCACGATCGAGTCGCGCAGGTCGGCGTAGTGGTCGACCGGCGGCACCGGGAAGTAGCCGCCCTTGTACGCGGTCTTGTAGCCGCGGTTGCCGCCCGGCTCCTCGCGGCCGGTGTTCCAGGCGCCCTCGATCGAGTCGATGTAGTAGAACGACTGGTGCGCCGAGGTCTCGTGGCGGATCGAGTCGAAGATGTAGAACTCCGCCTCGGCGCCGAAGTAGGCGGTGTCGGCGATGCCGCTCGCCGCCAGGTACGCCTCGGCCTTCTTCGCCACGTTGCGCGGGTCGCGGCTGTAGGCCTCGCGGGTGAACGGGTCGTGGATGAAGAAGTTGAGCGCGAGCGTCTTCTGCGCGCGGAACGGGTCGATGAACGCGGTGGCGACGTCCGGGAGCAGGAGCATGTCCGACTCGTGGATCGCCTGGAAACCGCGGATCGACGAACCGTCGAACGCGAGGCCATCGGTGAAGAGGTCGTCGTTGACGGACTCGACCGGCAGGTTGAAGTGCTGCATCACGCCGGGCAGGTCACAGAAACGTACGTCGACGAACTTCACGTCCTCGTTCTTGAGGTATCGCAGCAGTTCCTCGGGATTGGCGAACACACATCCTCCTGGCACGTCCACGGGGTGGCTAGGCTTCTGGCGACGCTATGGCCAAGCGGTTGCCCGGCCGTGTCTCCGTTGTTTCTGCCGTGTTACGTCCCTCGCGGAGCGTCAGCGACGCTCATGTTCACGCCTCGGCCCGCCGCGAAGGCCGCACCGGCTGTGCCAGTCTATGGCATCTGATGCCTTTGGCCCGATTCGGCACACACTGGTGGCGGCACCCGGCGAGCCCTCATCTCGGCGCGGATACCCTTGACCGCTGTGACCAATCCGCACTCCCCGGCAGCGCCGGCCACCGACCCCACCTTCACCCCGCCGAGCCTCGGTCGGCGGTTCGGGGCGCTGATCATCGACTGGGTGCTCTGCCTGCTGGTGTCCAACTTCTTCGCGGATCCGGTGCGCGACGGCTGGGCGCCGGTGCTGGTGCTGGTGCTGGTGTACGGCATCTTCCTCGGCCTGTTCGCCCAGACTCCGGGCATGTACATCACGAAGGTCCGCTGCGTGAACTGGCACGACGGTGGCCGGATCGGGCTGCTCCGGGGGCTGATCCGGGGCCTGCTGCTGGCCCTCGTCGTCCCCGCGCTGATCATGGACGAGCACCGTCGTGGCCTGCACGACCGGCTCGCCGACTCGGTCATCGTCGACGCACCGCGCGGCTGAACCCGCCACCAACGGAAAGAGCCGGACCCGCACGGGTCCGGCTCTTTCCAGGCGTACGCGAAAAAGGGTCAGCGGCCCCGCGACTGGCGGGAGGCGCCCGGCGGCCGCATGTTCTTCGGAATCGCGCCCTTGGGCATCTGCGGCCGGGCGGTGAGTGCCTTGAGTCGCTTGTCCAGCGAGTTGACGTCCTTGCCGGAGAGCGCGCGGGGCAGACGCAGCAGCGTCGTCCGCAGCTTGCGGATCGGCAGCTCGCCCTCGTCCTGCCCGATCACGTAGTCGTGCAGGGGAGCGGAGCCGATCACCTTGGACAGCCGCCGCTTCTCCTGCCCGAGCAGGCCGCGCACCCGCTGCGGGTTGCCCTCGGCCAGCAGGATCACGCCCGGACGGCCGATCACCAGGTGGACCATGTCCATCTGGGTGGTCGAGCTCACCGCCGGGGTCACCCGCCAGTCGCCGCGCATGTTCTCCATGATCTGCGCCGCCGCGCCGGGCTGCCCCTCGGCGGCGTTCATCATCGCCTTGTTGGACCGCAGGTTGAGCACGATCAACACCGCGAGCAGGATGAACAGGATGCCCAGCGGCAGCCAGATCCAGCCCCAGAAGATGACCGCGACCACGGTGAGGGCGAGCGGGAGCAGCACCGCGGCGGCGACCAGGGGCGCGAACCACCGGTCCTGCTTGGCGGTGAACTGGAACACCATCCCGATCTGCTTCAGCCGCTGGCCGAACGAGACCTTCTCTTGGGGCTTTGCCATGCCGCAGAGTCTAGTGGTCGCCGTCGGCCCCGTTGATCCGCGTCCGGGTCCCGACGCAGCTGAGTACCTTACGTCGCCGTACGGGTCCGGACCGGGCGGGTAAGGAGGGTGGCGCCCGCGAAGATGAGGCGCTGTCCCCATGCCGGGGTGGGGCCTTCGCGCGAAGAGTCGTCAACAGAAGACGACGACGCCACGAAGGAGCCCGACATGTTCGGCAACGACGTAGATTTCCTGCTCTCCCTGCACCGTACGCACACCGCTGAGCTGCGCGCCGAGGCGGCAGCGGAACGGCTCGCCCGGTCGCTGCCGCGTCCCGCCGGCCGCACCTGGTTGGGCCGCCGCCAGCAGGCTCGCCACGCCAGCGACGACCGCCGGTGACCGCGCCGGCCCCGCTCGCCCCGACCGACCAGGTGGAGCCCGTTCCGCCCGCTGGTCGGGGCGGGAGCGGGTCAACCGCCTCGCCGCCGGGTCGGGGCGGGCCCGGGGCAGCCGCCCCACCGTTGGCCCGGCGGCGGATCGGCCTGGCCGCTGGCTCGTCCGCTCATGGCATGCTCGGTCCCGTGACCGTACGTGCCGCCAGTTCCGTCCTCATCGGCCGCCAGCGCGAGATCGCGGGGCTGCGGGACGCCCTGGGCCGGGCTCGCACCGGCGAGCCGGCCACCGTGCTGGTCGGTGGTGAGGCGGGTGTGGGCAAGACCCGGCTGCTGGAGGAGTTCGCCGGCTGGGCCACCGACGGTGGGGCGCGGGTGCTGGTCGGCCAGTGCCTGGAGTTGGGCGAGGCGGGCCTGCCGTTCGCCCCGTTCGCCGCTGCCCTGCGCGCGGTGCTCCGCGCCGACGGCCCCGGGGTCTTCGCCGGCTACGAGGCGGAGTTCGCCCGGCTGCTGCCGGAGCTGGGCCGCGCGTCGGCGACGCTGGCCGCGCCGAGCACCGGCCCACTGAACGACGCCCCCCGCGGATACCTGTTCGACCTGGTCGCCGAACTGTTCCAACGGCTCGCCGACGCCCGACCGCTGGTGCTGGTGATCGAGGACCTGCACTGGGCGGACCGCTCCACCCGGGACCTGATCGGCTTTCTGGTCCGGGCGGCCCGGCCGGGCCGGCTGCTGCTGGTCTGCACCTACCGCACGGACGAGTTGCAGCGCGGCCATCCGCTGCGCCCGTTCCTGGCCGAGCTGGACCGGGCGCGCGCTGTCGAGCGGTTCGAGCTGGGCCGGCTGGACCGCAACGGCACCGGCGCGATCCTCGCCGACCTGCTCGGCGCCGAGCCGGCCCCTCGCGCCGTCGACGACATCCACGACCGCACCCAGGGCAACCCGTTCTTCATCGAGGAGCTGGCCGTCGCCGGCGACCCGCTCGGCTGCGCGGCGCTGCCCGAGACGCTGCGTGACCTGCTGCTGGCCCGGGTGGATCGGCTGCCCGACCCGGCCCAGCGGGTGCTGCGGATGGCCGCGGCCGGCGGCACCCGGTTCGCCCACGACCTGATCGCCGAGGTCGCCGGGCTGCCCGAGGCCGAGTTGGAGGACGCGCTGCGCGCCGCCGTCGCCGCCCAACTGGTGGTGGCCGACCCGGACGGCGACTACGAGTTCCGGCACGCGCTGGTCCGCGAGGCCGTGCACGACGAGCTGCTGCCCGGCGAGCACGCCCGGCTGCACGCCCGCTTCGCCGCCGCGATCGAGGCCCAGCCGCACCTGGTGGCCGCCGGCCGCGCCCCGGCCGAGATCGCCCACCACTGGTACGCCGCGCACGACCACCCGCGCGCCCTGGTCGCCGCGCGAGTCGCGGCCTGCGCCGCCGCCGACCGGTACGCCTACGCCGAGCAGCGTCGGCTGCTGGAACGGGTGCTGGAGCTGTGGGAGCTGGTGCCCGACGCCGCCGACCTGCTCGGCATGGACCACCTGGCGCTGCTGGAACAGACCCTGGGCGCCGCCGTCACGGCCGGCGACTTCAGCCGGGCCATCACGTTGACGCGGGCCGGGCTGGCCGAAGTGGACGCCGACGCCACACCGCTGCGCGCCGCCCGCCTGCTGGACCAGCGGGGCCGGCTGCTGGCGTTGCTCGGCAAGAGCGACGGCAGCCGGGAGCTGGGTGAGGCGTACCGGCTGGCGGCCGGCGGCCCGCCCGGCGTGGAGCGGGTCCGGTTGCTCGCCGACATCGCCGCCCACCTGGTCAAGATCGATCCTGAGCAGGCGGCCCGGGTGGCCGCCGAGGCGAGTGTGGACGCCGAGGCGCTCGGCGAGGAGCTGGTCCTGCTGCCGACCCGGATCGCCCTGCTCTGCCACCACGAGCGGGACCTGGAGCATGGGCTGGCCGAGCTGGGCCGGGCCGAGGCCGTCGCCCGTGCGGCCGGGGACACCCCGGCCCTGGTGCTCGCCAAGGTTTTCCGGTCGGACCTGCTCTGCGAGCTGGGTCGCTACGCCGAGTCCGCCGAGGCCGCCGAGGCCGGGGTGGCCGAGGCGCGGCGGGTGGGAATCAGCCGCTCGACCGGGGCGTACCTGCTGTCCAACCGGGCCGAGGCGCTGATCGCGCTGGGCCGGTGGGATGAGGCCGAGGCGGTGTGCGCGGAGGCCGCCCGGATCGACCTGTCCGGTGTCACCGGGCTGCACTGGCTCCAGTTGGGCGCCGGGCTGCGGCTGGCCCGTGCCCACCCGGGCGCCGACGAGCTGGTCGGCCGGGCGCTGGCCTTCCTTGGCCGGCCCTACCTGTGGCCGAACCACCGGCTGCCCCTGCACGAGCTGGGGATCGAGGCGGCCCTGGCCGCCGACGACAAGGTCGAGGCGGTTCGGGCGGCCCGTGCGGCGGTGGCCGACGAGTGGCTGCCGCAGCTGCCCCGCGAGGGCTGGCCGGTGCTCAGCGCCGTCGCTCGTACCGCCGCCCGGCTGGGTGACCAGGAACTGGCCACGGCCGTCGCCGCGCTCGCCGCCGACCTGCCGGCCCGCCACCCAGCCGCGCGGGCGCACGCCGCCCAGGTCACCGCCCTGCTGGCTGCCGGTGACCAGGTGCTGCCGGCGTGGCGGGCGGCGGTGGACGCGTGGCGCGCCGACGGGCAGCCGTACGCGCTCGGCCGGGCGTTGGTGGCGCTGGCCGAGGCAGCCGCCGCCGCGGGCGAGCGGGACGAGGTGTCGGCTGCCGTCACCGAGGCCGCGGAGATCGCCCGGCGGCTGGGTGCGCCGCCGCTGGCCGAGACGGCCGCAACCCTGGCGCGACGGGTCGGCCTGCGCGCGACGGGCCAGGCCGGGCCCGGTGCCGACCTGCTGACCTCCCGGGAACGGGAGGTGCTGCGGCTGGTCGCCGAGGGGCACAGCAACAGCCGGATCGCCGAGCGGCTGTTCATCTCCCCGAAGACGGCCAGCGTGCACGTCTCCCGGATCATCGCCAAGTTGGCCGTGACCAACCGGATGGAGGCCGCTGCCCTGGCCCACCGCCTGGGCCTGCTCAGCCCCACTGACTGACGAGATCACCCCGGCAGGTAGATCCGCCAGCCGTCGATCGTGACAAGGTCCAGGCTGCCCGGGGCCGCGCGTAGCCGCTCGTCGAGCCGGGCCGCCAGCGGCGACCCGGCCGGCGCGACCCAGGCCGGCGCCGCCGCGCGCTCCACCTCCCGCCGGTACGCGGGGTAGCGGTCGAAGCCGGGGCGGAGCGTGTCGTCGACGACGGCGCAGACCACGTCCTCCGCGCTGGCGAAGGTGAGCCGGTTGCAGGTCCAGTAGTCGGCGCGGACGTGTCGTACGCCGAGCTGGCGCAGCGTACTCGCCAGCTCGGCGTGCTGGGCTTCGGCGGCCCGGGTCGCCGGGGCGGTCTGCGCCGCCTGCCAGGTGGCATGGGCGGCGGTGCCCAGCGTGGCGACGAGAACGACCAGCGCGACCGGCCGGGCCAGCGTGGACCCGACACCGCGCCGGTCGGTCATCGACGGGCGCAGACCGTGCCGGGCCACTGTCCACACCGGCCAGAGCAGCCCCGGCAGCGAGATGAGCAGGCAGGACAGATAGCGGGAACTCTCCACGGGGGTGAGCCCGGCGGCACTGCTCACGGTGTACGCGCCGAGGGTGGCCACCGCCGCCAGCACGAGCGCCAGCCGGATCGCCGCCGCCACCCGGGGCGACAGATCCACCGGGCCGGCGGGGTCGGCTGGAGAGGCGGCGTCGGCTGGAGAGGCGGCGTCGGCTGGGGCGGCGGGCGGCCGGCGTAGCGCCCGCCAGGCCGTGGCGGCGGCGGCGACCAGCAGCACCGGCAGGGCGAGCGCCCACCACAGCTGCCAGGTGGCGCACTGCCCGGGAGCGCAGAAGCCCATGCCCAGCGGCGGGCCGAGCAGCAGGCCGCCGTGCAGCCGATCTGCCCAGCCCGCGGTGGCGTTCGCACCACTGGCGGCGAGCACCGCGTGCAGCGGGTTCCGTCCGTTCACCAGGCTGTGCAACAACAGCGGGGCCGCCCCCAGCACGGCGGCCACCCCGAGCAGCGCCCCGGCTGCCCCCCGCAGCTCCCGGTGGCAGAACCCGACGAGCACCGCCCCGGTCGCCACGACGTACGGCAGCACGAGCGGATCAACCCAGAGCATCAGCCCGGCCAGGAAACCCCAGGCCGCCCAGCGCGCCAGCCGCCACCCCGGCCGCCCGGTGGCCAGATCCACGGCGAGTACGGCCAGTGCCACTCCGGCCGCGTTCATCTCGGGATAGCCGCCGCCGGCGATCAACTGGTTCTTGACCACCCGATCGGAGCCGAGGGCCAGCAGCGCCACCACCAGCAACCCGAACCACCGGTCCCCGGTCAGCCGCAGCGTCAACCGCCAGGCCAGCAGCAGGAACAGCACGTACAGCGCCAGCGTGGGCAGCCGCAGACCGAACAGCGACGGCCCTCCGGCCAGGGCGAACACCGGCGCGGCAAGGTACGCCTCCAGCGTTCCCATGTACTGCTGGCCGTAGAACCAGACCGGGAATCCTTCACCCCGGGCGATGTGCAGCGCGGCCAACCCCATGGTGGCCTCGTCGCTGTTCGTCGGCGGCGCGGCGTGCCCCAGCAGCCAGAGGCGGTAACCCACCCCGGCGAGCATGGCCAACCCGGTGAGCCAGCCAACCAACCCGGGACGCGCGCCGGGCCGCGGGCGCGGGGTGCCCGCGCCGCGCGGCTGCTGGCGTACACCGACGGTCACCACACGATCATGGCATCCGGACGCCGAACGGCCCGTGCGGCGCTGCCGGCGGAGTCAGCCCGCGGTGGCGACCGACGTGGCCGCGCGGGCGTCGAGGGCCTGCTGGTAGAGCCGACCGGCCCGGTACGACGAGCGCACCAGCGGCCCGCTCATCACCCCGGCGAAGCCGATCTCCTCGGCCTCCTCGCGCAGCTCCACGAACTCCTCCGGCTTGACCCAACGGGTGACCGGGTGGTGCCGGGCGGAGGGGCGCAGGTACTGCGTGATGGTGATCAGCTCGCAGCCGGCCTCGTGCAGGTCGCGCAGCGCCTGCGAGACCTCGGCCCGCTCCTCGCCCATGCCCAGGATCAGGTTGCTCTTGGTGACCAGGCCGTCGGCGCGGGCCTGCCGGATCACGTCCAGCGAGCGGTCGTAGCGGAACGCCGGCCGGATGCGCTTGAAGATGCGCGGCACGGTCTCCACGTTGTGGGCCAGCACCTCCGGGCGGGAGCCGAAGACCTCGGCCAACTGCTCGGGAACGGCGTTGAAGTCCGGGATCAGCAGCTCGACGCCGCAGCCGGGCTGCAGGGTGTGGATCTGCCGGACGGTCTCGGCGTACAGCCAGGCGCCGCCGTCGGGCAGGTCGTCACGGGCGACGCCGGTGATGGTGGCGTAGCGCAGCCCCATCGAGACCACCGACTCGGCGACCCGGCGGGGCTCGTCGGCGTCGAACTCGGCCGGCTTGCCGGTGTCGATCTGGCAGAAGTCGCAGCGCCGGGTGCACTGGTCGCCACCGATGAGGAAGGTGGCCTCGCGGTCTTCCCAGCACTCGTAGATGTTGGGGCAGCCGGCCTCCTGGCAGACGGTGTGCAGCCCTTCGCGCGAGACGAGCCCGCGCAGCTGGGTGTACTCCGGCCCCATCTTGGCCTTGACCTTGATCCATGGCGGTTTGCGCTCGATCGGCGTCTCGGCGTTGCGCGCCTCGATCCGCAGCAGGCGACGCCCCTCAGGGGCGGCCGTTGCGGTGCTCGCTGCCTGGCCGGTCATCGGCGCGGAGTGCTCGATCGTCACGAAAACGAGCCTACGCCCGACGGCAGGTGTCTATGTACGCCAGGCGACCGGCGTCACGCCGCAGATGTTGTGACGCCCGACACCGGCCTGCCGAAAATGGGCGTCACACGTGCGGGCGTCGGTGCTACGGTCACCGCCAACAGCGACGACGGAGCCGAGTAGCGCCCCGACCCGCCAGTGCAGAGAGCCGCCGGTGCTGAGAGGCGGTCTGGCGCCGGTGCGCGAAGACCCTCCTGAGCTGCGGGAAGAACGGTTGCGGGTCACCCCCGTGCCCAGTAGAGCCCGCCCGGCTGGCCCCGGTCATCAGGCGACGAACGAGGCTCCCGCTTCGGCGGGAGCGAAGGTGTGGTGGCACCGCGAGGTTCCCGCTCGCCCACACCTCCCTGGGGCTGATGCGACGCTTCGCCACCCCAGGGCGGCGAAGGCGTGGCGATCGACCGAGGAGCAGCCCGCCATGCAACGAACCCTGTCCCACCAACTGCACCTTCATGTCGGCGCGACCGTGCGGATCGCCGGATGGGTGCACCGCCGCCGAATGCTCAAGTCGGTGGCCTTCCTGATCGTGCGGGACGCCGCCGGCCTGACCCAGGTGGTCGTCACCGACCCGGCCGTCCGTGCCGAGCTGGAGAAACTCACCGAGGAGACGGTCGTCGAGGTCACCGCGACGGTCACCGCGAACGGAACTGCGCCCGCCGGGGTCGAGCTGACCGACCCGACGGTACGTCCGCTCGGGCCGCCCGCCGTGCCGCCACCGTTCGACCTGTACCGGCCGGCGCTCACCGCGAGCCTGCCCACCCAGCTCGACAACGCACCCACCGCGCTGCGGCACCCCACCCGGTCGGCCGCGCTGCGGATCTCGGCGGCGGCGGTGGCCGGCTTCCGGGCCGCGCTCGACGCCCACGACTTCGTGGAGATCCACACCCCGAAGGTGGTCAGCTCCTCCACCGAGAGCGGGGCGAACGTGTTCGCGCTGGACTGGTTCGGCGGGCCCGCGTACCTGGCCCAGTCGCCGCAGTTCTACAAGCAGCTGATGGTCGGCGTCTTCGAACGTGTCTACGAGGTGGGGCCGGTCTTCCGCGCCGAGCCGCACGACACCGTCCGGCACCTCGCGCAGTACACGTCGCTCGACGCGGAGCTGGGCTTCGTCGTCGACCACCGCGACGTGATGCGCGTGCTGCGCGACACCCTGGCCGGGATGCTGGGCACCGTCGGCGAGCGCGCTGGCGGTGCCCTGGCGACACTCGGCGTCACGCCGCCGGAGGTCCCGGCGGAAATTCCGACGGTGCACTTCACCGAGGCGCTGACTATCGCCGGCGCGCCCGCCGACGAGCCGGACCTCGCGCCCGCCCACGAACGGGCACTGGGGGAGTGGGCACTGCGCGAACACGGGTCGGACTTCCTCTTCGTCACCGGCTACCCGATGGCGAAGCGGCCGTTCTACACCCACCCGGACCCGGCGCAGCCCGCGTACTCGAACGGTTTTGACCTGCTCTTCCGCGGTCTTGAGCTGGTCACTGGCGGGCAGCGACTGCACCGGCACGCCGACTACCTGGCGGCACTGGCCGCGCGGGGCGAGCCGGTCGAGCCGTACGCCGGGTACCTGGACGCGTTCCGGCACGGCATGCCGCCACACGGAGGCTTCGCCATCGGCCTGGAACGCTTCGTGGCCCGCCTGGTGGGCGCAACCAACATCCGGGAAGTCACCGCCTTCCCCCGAGACCTACACCGCCTAACCCCATAACCCCGCCCCCCGCCTGCCGCCCCCCGCGCCCGCCGCCCCCGCCGCCCCCGCGCCCCGCGCAGCCCTCGCCCCGTCGATCTAGGGCAGATCGTCGTGCTTGGAGATCAACGAGCGACGATAGTCCCTAGATCGACGGGGCGACGGGGCGACGGGGCGGCGGGGCCGGCGGGTGCTTAGACCTTGGTCAGGGTGGACAGTCGGCGCTCGACCACTGGGAGGACGTCGGCGACGGTGATCGGGCGGTTCAGCTCGGCGGTGAGCGAGGTGACGCCAGCGTCCCGGATGCCACAGGGCACGATCCGGTCGAAGGACGTCAGGTCGCAGTCGCAGTTGATCGAGAAGCCGTGGAGGGTGACCCCCCGGGCCACCCGGATGCCGATGGCGGCCACCTTGCGGGCCGGCCCCCGGTCGTCCTCGGGCACCCAGACCCCGCTGCGCCCCTCGACCCGGCCGGCGGCCAGCCCGAACTCGGCGCAGACGTCGATCAGCAGCTCTTCGGTGCGGCGGACGTAGGCGACCACGTCCACCGGGTCGGGTAGCCGCAGGATCGGGTAACCGACGAGCTGCCCAGGCCCGTGCCAGGTGATCTTGCCGCCGCGGTCGACGTCGACGACCGGGCTGCCGTCGGTCGGCCGGTCCCACGGCTCGGTGCGCTTGCCCGCGGTGTAGACGCTCGGGTGCTCCAGCAGCAGCACGATGTCGCCGCGCTCGCCAGCTACCACCGACTCGTGCAGGCGCCGCTGCTCGTCCCAGGCGGCCTGGTAGTCGAGCAGGCCGGCACGGACGGCCGTCAGGCCGGAGGTCCTCGTCGTCACGTCCTTCAGCGTAGTCCCGTGACCGGCGATGATCGCTGGTGAGCCGTCTCACCAGGGTGTGGCCACCCTGGCCGTGGGCCTCCGTTCCCGGCCGGCGTCAGGCTGCGGGGTCGGGCGTCAGGCCGTGGTCCGCGTTGGCGGCGGAACCACGCCGATGCCGTCGGCGGACGAGCAGGGCGATGGCGAGCAGCGGCGGCACGGCCAGCGCGAGGTAGAGCCAGAGCGGGGCGGCGAACGGTGACGGCCGGGGCTCCGGACCGCCGAACGCGGCCCGGGTCAGCAGGTCACCCGGCACCGCCAGGTCGTTCGACCCGGGCGGTGCGGTCACCAGCACCTCTCGGCCGCCACCGGGCAGCAGCGCGGCGAGGATGGCCTGCTGGTCTGTGTCGGCCTCCGTCCCGCTCACCTCCTGCACCACCGGGTCGTCGCCGCGCCAACCGACGACCTTGCTGGTCGAGGCGGCGACCGGCAGTGGCTGGCCGACGGCTCGGCCGGTAGTGGTGTCCAGGAACTCGATCCGCATAGTGCGCGCCACCGTCTGCTCCGTCGTGCAGCTGGGCCCCGCACAGCCGTCGAAGGCAAGGAGCGCGATCCGCCGGCCGTCCGGGTGCCAGGCGGCCGGGCCGGCCAGCATCCGCCGATCGCCCAGGTCAACCTGCCAGCGAATGCCGCCGCCGACCGGGTCGATGACGACCAGCCGCTGTCGTTCGGCTAGCGACGCGGTCACGTCGGGGGGACCGGTCACCGCCACGACGTCGCCGCCGGGCGACCAGGCCGCCGCGTGGTGGGCGGCGAAGGTGCCGGCCGCGACGACCTGCTCGGTGCCCTGGTACGGGTCGACGACGAGCAGGTCGTCGGGCTTTTCCGGGTTGTTGAGCTGTTGGTTGTCCGGTCCGTAGGTGATCACTGTGTCGTCGTTGTCACGGGTGCCGAGCACGCGCCGCCCGTCCGGCGACCACGCCAGTGGGCCCACCCCGGGGCTCATGGTGCGGCGCTGCCGGCCGGTGGTGAGGTCCAGCAACTCGCCGGAGCGTGGCCGCAGGTAGTGCCGTCCGTCGGGGGAGAGCAGCCCATGCCCCTCGCCGATGTGCAGCGGGATCAGCCGGTATGCGCCGTCCCGGTCGACCAGCGTCCCGGTCGACTCGAAGTAGCGGGTGCGGTCGGTGAAGAACACGAGTGCGGCCGGGCCGGCAGGCCGCTGCCCGACGGTGGCCTGCCACAGCCACGGATCGTGCACCCGGGACGGCACCGCGCCGGTCGTGTCACCGCCGGCCGCGCTGGCGGTTGGCGCGCTGAGGGAGGCCGCGCTGGCGGCTGGCGCGCTGAGCGCCACGAGCGCCAGCGCGACGCCGACGGCAACGCCGCGCCACAGTCGCCTGCCGGTCTCTCGCATCACCCGATTAAACGCGACGAGGGCCGGTCTCGATGCCCCGGTCGACCGCGCCGCGCCTATCGGTCGGCCGGTGGGATGCGCCAGACCCAGACGTCGTCGACCCGTTGCGGCTCGCCGAACAGGGCGGTGGCGGTACGCCGGAGCGCCTCCTCGTCGACCTCGAACTTCGCGCCGTGCACCTGGTCGGCGAGCACCACCGTCTCGATCTGCCAGTGCTGCAGGTCGGAGCGGACCTCCCGGATGGTCCCGTCGGTGACGATCGGCACCATCCCGGTACGGCCGGCCTGGTCCATCAACGCGCTCAGGGTGCGCGGTACCGGGCCGATCCGGCCGCGCCCGTCCGGCCCGCCGGGGCCGAGGAAGAAGCCGCCCGGAATGGAGAACTCGCCCTGCCGGTGCGACAACGCGTACGCCTGCCAGCGCTGGCCGTCCGGGTAGATGTCCACGGGCAGCGGCACCGGGGTGAGCACCCCGTCCGGTGAGACGTAATCACGCCAGGTGCCGGAGGTGATGAACCGCGGGATGGGCTCCCGCTCGTCGGTGAGCAGCGGGGTGGGCAGCAGCGGAACCAGGGCCACCACGAACCCGAGCGCCCAGGCCAGCTCCGTGGAGCGGTGCCGGGGCGGAGCGGCGCGTAGCTGATCGACGGTGTACGCCAGCAACAGCCCGATCACCGGCGCGACCACCAGAGCCAGCCGGGCCGGCAGCGCGGCGTTCACCACCGGTAGTTGTGCGAGTAGGTCGAACGGCATGGGCAGATCGGTGCGTCGCCCGTCGACCTTGGCGACCGGGCCGAAGGAGAGCACCGTGAAGATCAGCGCGAGGGCGCCCAACGCCCAGAGGGTGGCCCGGCGGCTCGCGTCGGCCTTCCGCCAGAGCGCCACGAAGCAGACGACGGTGAGCACCAGCAGGGGGATGCCGAAGAACGAGTTCTCCTCGGTCGGGTTCGGCGCCAGTGCGGTGCCCAGTCCTGCCTCGCCGGCCAGCGAGCGGCGCGGGAAGGCGGCGAACGCCGCGATGTCCTCGGAGTGGACCAGCGGGTCGAAGCCGGTGCCGTGGAACCGTTGTGGCCCGGCGAAGTGCAGCCACAGGGGGTACGACAGCAGCACGCCGGCCACCACGGCGGTCACCCCGAGCCCGCGCAGGAAGGTGGGCAGCACGGCGCGTGCCTCGGCCCGGTTGGTCGGGTGCAGTGCCCAGATGGCGACGAACAACCCGAGCGCCACTGCGGCGAAGAAGAGCCCTTCGGCGGCGATCGAGAAGGCCACCGCCACCAGTACGCCGAGGATCACTCCGTCGCGAAGCCAGTGCCCTGGACGGCGCAGCGCGAACAGCCGCCAGATCAGCAGCGGCACCAGCCAGCCTGCGGTCCAGTTCAGGTGGGCGTTGGCGTGCGAGACCATGCCGGGGGAGTAGGCGATGAACAGGGCGCCGATCCCGGCGGCCAGCCGGCTGCGGACCAGGTGCCGGGAGAGCAGCCAGTACCAGGTCAGCGCGGTGGCGAGCAGGTTCAGGGTGAGGATCACCAGGAACGTCGCCGGTGGCCCGATGAGGTACGTGAGCGGGGCGAAGACCACCGCGTACACCGTGATCGAGGTGTTGACCGCGAGGTTCACGCCGTCCGGGACGTTGATCAGGTTCGTGAAGAGCGGGTTCTCCCCGTGGGTGACCGCGTGCCCGCCGAAGGCCAGCAGCCACTCGAAGAGCGCCTGGTCGCTGGAGTTGACGGTGATGGTCCGGGTGTTCGGGTCCCGCCACAGCCCACTGGTCACCCAGACGGCGAGCGCGAGCGCCACCAGCGCGACGATCAGGTCGGCGCGGCGGTCCCGGGCGACGCGCGGCGGTGAGCCGGGTGCGGGCTCGGTGGCCAAAGACGGGGAGGACGGCACGCAGCGGACGTTACCAACCGGACCTGGGCGGGCCGGTCATACATGCAAGGAGGGGACCCCTGTTATCGCCTGAGGTAGAGGAGGGACACCTGCTTGACAGTCGATGGTCTGGCGTACACAACGGTGGTCGTAAATGTGTGACTGTGCCCCATGTCATAGCGGCGACACATCGTCGTAACGTCACGGCAATTCGACCGTGACTCAGTTCACAGTTCGCCCCTCAGGAGGCCGTCCGTGCGCCGCTCCTCGTCCACTCTCACCCGGCTGATCGGTGCGGTCGCCGGGCTCGTCCTCGCCGCAGCGGGCGCGGTCGCCATCGCCGCACCCGCCCAGGCGGCCACCCTCACCCAGGTCACCGGGTTCGGCTCCAACCCGGGCAACCTCGCCATGTACGCCTACCGACCGGACAGCCTGCCGGCCAACTCCCCGGCGGTCGTCCTCCTGCACGGGTGCACCCAGAACGCCTCCGGCTACTTCGCCAACTCCGGGTGGCAGAAGTACGCCGACCAGTGGAAGTTCGCCCTGATCGTTGCCCAGCAGCCCTCCGGCAACAACGCCAACTCCTGCTTCAACTTCTTCGAGGCCGGAGACACCGCCCGGGGTCAGGGCGAGGCGCTGTCGATCAAGCAGATGGTCGACCACGCCAAAACGAACTTCGGGGTGAACGGATCCCGGGTCTTCGTCAGCGGTCTCTCCGCGGGCGGGGCGATGAGCGCTGTCATGCTGGCCACCTACCCGGACGTCTTCGCCGCGGGATCGATCATCGCGGGCATCCCGTACCGCTGCGCCACCAGCATGGTCAACGCGTTCAGCTGCATGAGCCCGGGCTCGGACAAGACTCCGGCAGCCTGGGGCGACCTGGTCCGTGGCGCGTACTCCGGCTACAGCGGCCCCCGGCCCCGCGTGGCCATCTGGCACGGCACGTCGGACCCGACGGTCGTCCCGCTCAACGGCACCGAGTCCCGCGACCAGTGGACCAACGTGCGCGGGGTCTCGCAGACCCCGAGCAGCACCTCGTCACTGCCCGGCAACACCAGCCTTGAGGTGTACGGCAACGACGACGTGCGGCTCTACCGGGTCTCCGGGATGGGCCATGGCACCCCGGTCGACCCGGGCTCCGGGGCCGAGCAGTGTGGCACCGCTGGCGCGTACTTCCTGGACACGATTTGCTCGACGTACCGCGACGCGCTCTTCTTCGGCCTGAACAGCGGCGGCACCACCCCCACCCCCACCCCGACCGCAACCCCGACGGCCACGCCCACCCCAACCCCCACCCCGACGGCCACCCCGACCCCGACGCCGACCACGCCGCCCACCTGCGTAACGGCCAGCAACTACGCACACGTCGTCGCCGGCCGGGCGTACCAGTCAGGCGGCTACGCCTACGCGAACGGCTCCAACCAGCGGATGGGCCTCTACAACACCTTCTACACCAGCGCCCTCAAGCAGACCGCCCCCAACTACTGGGTAATCGGCTGCTAACCCACCCACCCCACCCCGGGCGCTGACCCCTGTCGATCATGAAGTTGTTGCCACGACACGCCGAGATGAGTGGCAATAACTTCATGATCGACGGGGGTTCAGGGGTTCAGGGGTTCAGGGGTTCAGGGGGTTCAGGGGGTTCAGGGGGTTCAGGGGTTCAGGGCCGACTGGAGGGCACTGGGTAGGTCGGGGTGGCGGTAGGGGTAGGCGGCCCGGGTCAGGACGCCGGGCAGGACTCGGGTGCTGGTGAGGGCCTCGTGGGCGAAGCCGCCGAGTGCCACCTTGAGCGCCAGCCCTGGAATCGGGATGACCGCCGGTCGGTGCAGCTGCCGGGCCAGCTCCCGCGTGAAGTCCGCGTTGGTCACCGGGTTCGGTCCCACCACGTTGACCGGGCCGGCGATGTCGTCGCGGTCCAGCAGGAAGCGGATCGCCTCCAGCCAGTCGGCCATTGAGATCCACGGCAGCCACTGCCGGCCGCTGCCCAGCCGGCCGGCGATGCCCAGCTTGAACGGCAGCAGCTGCGGCTTGAGCAGCCCGCCGTCGCGGTGCAGCGGCAGGCCGGTGCGTAGACGTACCACCCGTACCCCGGCGTCCTCGGCGGGACGGGTCGCGGCCTCCCACACCCGGCAGACGTCGGCCAGGAAACCCTCGCCGGCCGGCGCGTCCTCCTCGACCACCCGGTCGCCGGTGTTGCCGTACCAGCCCACGGCCGAGGAGTTGAGCAGCACCCGGGGGCGCTCGGCGGCGGGGAGCCCGGCGATGGTGGTCGCCAGTGTGGTGGTGCTGTCCACCCGGCTGGTGCGGATCAAACGCCGGTAGCCGTCGTTCCAGCGCTTGTCGCCGACGCCCGCGCCGGCCAGGTTGACCACCGCGTCCGCCTCGGCGACCACTGCCGGGTCGAGCTGCCCGGCGGCGGGGTCCCACCGACGTTCCTGCGGCGCGCGCGGCGCGCGACGAACCAACCGGGTGACCTGGTGCCCGTCAGCCGTGAGTTGGTCGGTCAGCCGGGTGCCGAGGAAGCCGGACGCACCGGCCAGAAGGATCCGCATGCCCCCATCTTCGCCCGGAACGCCGCCCACGGACGCGCCCCGGCCCCACTCCTCGCCGATCTTGCATTTCGTGTCGCCGTTCTGCCCAGGTAAATCCGTTCTGTCGTGACAGCAACTGCAAGATCGGCGAGGGGTGGGGTTAGGCCGCGTGGGCCGGGCGCAGGTCGGCGAGCAGTCGCTCCACCTCGGCGTACGTCTCGGCGCTCAGCGGGCCCAGCGTCAGAGTTGCCAGGTTCTCCTCGGCCTGGGCCACGGTGCGCAGGCCGGGGATCGGCACGGTACGCGGGCTGCGCGCCAGCAACCAGCCGAGCGCACCCTGGGCAAGGGTTCGCCCGTCGGCGGTGAGTGCCGCCCGGACCTGATCGACGCGGGCCGCCCAGCGCGGCGTCGGGCGGCCGTCGGTGAACCAGTCCAGCCACTCGGGCGCCCGGCCGCGCACGTCGTCCGCGCCGACCGCCCGGGTCGATCCGGTGAGCAGGCCCATCGCCAGCGGCCCGCGGTTGAGGCTGGCCAGGTCGTAGTCGTCGCAGACCGCCAGCACCGCCGCGTTGTCGCGCAGCACCGACTCGTCGTGCTGAATGACGGCGCAGTGCGGGCCGGCAGCCGCGAACGCCTCCGCCGAGGCGGGGTCGTCCGTGCTCCAGCCGTACGCGCGAATCTTGCCCTGGGCGACCAGGTCCTCCAGGGTGCCGACCAGATCGAGCGCGGCGGGCACCGGCAGGTTGTTGATGTGCAGTTGGTAGAGGTCCACGTGGTCGGTGCCGAGCCGGCGCAGCGAATCCTCCAGGCTGCGCACCGCGAAGGCCGGGCTGGCGTCGGTGCCGAGTGCCCGCCGGGTGGCCTCCTCACTGACGTTGCCGAACTTGGTGGCGATCACCGCGCTGTCCCGCCGGCCGGCCAGGGCCCGGCCGAGGATCTGCTCGCTGTGCCCGGCGCCGTAGTTGCTGGCCGTGTCGAACAGGGTCACCCCGAGGTCGAGCGCCCGGTGGATGGTGCGGATCGACTCGTCGTCGTCGACCTCGCCCCAGCCGAACGGCTGCCCGTCGTCGCCCCAGAGTGGGCCGCCGATCGCCCAGCACCCCATCCCGATCGCGCTCACCTCGATGCCGCTGCGTCCCAGCGTCCGTGTCGTCGTCATGGTGACCAGCCTCCAACCTGGAGTGCGCTCCAGGTCAAGCATTATCATCTCGGGGCATGAGCGGTTACGCCCCCTCGGAGGCCGCCCGCCGCAGCGGCTTCAGCCTGGACACCCTGCGGTACTACGAGAAGATCGGTCTGCTCGCCGATGTCGGCCGCACGGCGGGCGGGCAGCGGGTCTTCACCGACGACGACCTGAGCTGGCTGCTGCTGTTCCGCTGCCTGCGCGACACCGGGATGCCGATCGCCCACATGTGTCGCTACGCGTCTCTGGCCCGCGAGGGCGAGCACACCGTGGACGAGCGGCGTGAGCTGCTGCAACACCACGCGGCGCGGGTCGAGGACCAGATGCGCCTGCTCCAGCGCCAGTACGACCACCTCCGGGAAAAGATCCGCTTCTACGAGCGGCTGCCCAGCCCCGACCCGGGGCCGGAGGCTGAGCAGCCGACGGCGGCCAGCCCCTGACGGGACAGCCGTCAGCCGGGCGCGGTCAGGCCGAGGAGTTCCTCGGCCGTTCCGGGTCGACCGGTGAGTGCGTTCAGCGCGGTGACCAGTCGCTTCTCCTCGTAGCGGAAGTGCGACTCCAGCAGCGCGGCCAACCCGTCCAGCTCGGCGCGCACCTGGGCGAGCGGCACTGCCGCGTCGCCGGCGAGCAGCGCCTCGACCCGCTCCAGGATCCCCGCCACCACCTCATGGTCGACGATCAGGTTCGCGATGACCGGGCGCAGCTCGGGGGCCTGGTCGGCGAGCAGCCGGAACGCCCCGCCGTCCTCACCGGTGTGGTGTCGGCCAAGGGCGGCGCAGAAGGTCAGGCAGTGCGCCCGCAGGTCCCGGGAAGGGCGTGCGTCGCCCGTGGTGTCGAGGCTTTCCCTGAGACGGGCCAGTTCCGCGCTGAGCCAGAGGTGGATCTCGATCATCTGATTGCCGACGGCGGCGAGCCGGCCGGCTGGTGAATCGGTTGGGTGCACGTTTGTCCCATGCTGTCCCCGCGCCTCCATGCCCACGACGGCCTTCGTGCCGGGTGCACCGCGACGCTGCGCCGGAGTCTATCCGGGTGGCTCACGGCGTGGTTGGCTCGTCGGGCTCCCGGACGTCGTGCCAGCGCGCACGCCAGGCGGCCTCGTGGGCTTCGTGGGTGGTCCGCTCCTGAAAGACGGCGGACCGCAGCGCGTGCCGGGAATTCGACATCACCAGCACCTCGACGGCCACCAGCCCCACGCAGATCACGGTCGCGAGGATGAGCGTGCCCAGCGCCGGTAGGTGCTGACCGATCGGGAGGGCCACCGCGAGCACCACGATGACGCCGACGCGGGTCCAGCTGACGGTGTGCAGGGTGCGTAGTTGGAACAGCATGTTGACGGTGAAGTAGCAGATCAGCCCACCGAAGAGCATCGGCACGGCCGGTCCCTCGACCCGTTCCGCGATTCCGCCAGCCGGTTCGGTGATCTTGTGGAGGATCTCCTCGTTGCCGATCGAGAAGAGGATCACCCCGGCGATCATCGGCAGGTAGAGGTACGCGTACGCGTCGCGAGCCATCGCCACCCGGGGCTCACCCTCCGCCGCGTGCAGTGCGATCCGGGCGGCGGGCCCGATGAAGTCGAAGTGCGCCCACCAGAGTGCGGCGGTGATCACGATGCCGAGCGTGGCGGCGGCCACCGCAGGCCAGGTGACCGGCTTGCCGAGCAGGTTGCCGCCCACGCCCGTGGAGATCACGGATTCGCCCAGCGCGATGATCAGGATGAGGTCGTAGCGCTCCGTCCAGTGCTCAGCGCTTGTCACTCCCCAGCCCCAGGTGCCGACGATGAAGCCGGTGGCGTACTGGACCACCACCACGGCGATCCACAGCGCGTCGCGGACCATGGCGGCGTCGTCCGGGTCGGTGATCTGCGGCGGGATCAGCGCGGCAGCCAGCAGCAGCGCGATGCTCACCGCCAACTCCGGGGCGAACCGCCGCAGTTGCCGGCGCTCCTGCGGGCTGTCCCGTACCACATGCTGATAGAGGATCATGTGGACGGCGCGGACCACGACGTAGCTGACGGCCACCAGCATCGGGCCGCCGGCGCTCCCCTTCGGGTCGCTGAACGCCTGCGGCAGCGCCAGCGCGAACGCGAACAGGGCGGCCATCGCGATCACCATGAGCACCGGGACGTAGCCCTCGCCGAGCCGGACCCGGGTGGCGACCAGACTGTGCACCACCCAGATCCACCAGAGCACGGCGAGCACCAGGCCGGCGTGCAGCAGTTGCCGTCCGGAGATGTTCGCGGCGGTCGCCCGGGTGATGATGAAGAACGAGAAGACGAAGACCAGGTCGAAGAAGACCTCGAACTTGTCCACCCGGGCGCCGGGAGCGATCGGGACGGCCGGTCCCAGCTGTCCACCCCGCCGGTAGCCGCCCACCGTCCCACTCTGGCAGCGTCCGGCCTGGTCGGAGGCACGAACGGCGATGGCGATGCTGCCGAGCGTTACCTCCGGCCCGGGACGGGAAAACACCAAGACCGCGGCCTCCAGCAGCGGGCCGGTCGGTCCGCCTCACCCCGGACAAGGATGGACAATGACGACGAGCAACCCGATCATCACACCGTTCACGCACGAATCCACCGCCATGGACGTGGTCCAGGGCGTGGACCTCGGCGGCCGGCGGGTGATCGTCACCGGCGGGTCGTCCGGCATCGGCGTGGAGACCGCCCGCGCCCTCGCCAGCGCCGGCGCGGAGGTGACCCTGGCCGTCCGTAACACCGACGCCGGCCAGAAGTCCGCCGACGACATCACCGGCACCACCGGCAACGACCGCATCCTGGTAGCCCCGCTCGACCTCGCCGACCAGGACTCGGTCGCCGACTTCGTGGCCAACTGGGACGGCCCGCTACACGTCCTGGTCAACAACGCCGGCATCATGGCGGCGCCCCTGACCCGGACCCCGCAGGGCTGGGAGATGCAGTTCGCCACCAACCACCTGGGGCACTTCGCGCTCGCCACCGGGCTGCGCCCGTCGCTCGCCGCCGGCGACGGGGCCCGGATCGTCTCGGTCAGCTCCGCCGCCCACCTACGCTCACCGGTGGTCTTCGAGGACATCCAGTACGACCGCCGGGAGTACGAGCCGTGGCAGGCGTACGGGCAGTCCAAGACGGCCAACGTGCTGTTCGCCGTGGAGGCGACCCGGCGCTGGGCCGACGACGGCATCACGGCCAACGCGCTGATGCCCGGCGCGATCCAGACCAACCTGCAGCGCTACGTCACCGAGGAGGAGCTGAACCGGCTTCGCGCGGGCAACGCGGCGGCCTGGAAGAACGTCGAGCAGGGTGCCTCGACCTCGGTGCTGGTCGCCGCCTCGCCGCTGCTCGACGGGGTGGGTGGTCGGTACTTCGAGGACAACCAGGAAGCCGGCCTGGTTCAGCCCGGCGAGCGGAAGGGCGTCGCACCGTACGCGCTGGACCCGGAGGCCGCCGAGCAGCTCTGGCAGGCCTCGACCACGCTGCTGAAGGGCTGAGACTCGCAGACGAAAGGGCGCCCCGGTCGACGACCGGGGCGCCCTTTGGCGTTGGTGTCAGATCAGGCCAGGCCCAGCTCCGACTCGAAGTTGCCGGCCTCCAGCCGCTCCTTGACCGCAGACAGGAAGCGGGCCGCGTCGGCGCCGTCGATCAGGCGGTGGTCGTAGGACATGGCCAGGTAGACCATCGACCGGACCGCCACGACCTCGCCCAGCTCCGGATCGTTGACCACGACCGGCCGCTTGACCACGGCACCCGTGCCGAGCATCGCCGACTGCGGCGACGGCACGATCGGGGTGTCGAAGAGCGCACCCCGGCTGCCCGTGTTGGTCAGCGTGAAGGTCGCCCCGGCGAGCTCGTCCGGGCTGACCTTGTTGGTCCGGGTCCGCTCCGCCAGGTCGGCAACCCGCTTGGCGATGCCGCCCAGGTTGAGGTCACCGGCGTTGTGGATGACCGGCGTCAACAGCCCACGCTCGGTGTCCACGGCGATGCCGAGGTGCTCCGCGTCCGGGTAGGTGATCGTCCCCTCGGTCAGATCCATCCGGGCGTTGACGACCGGGTACGTCTGCAGCGCCTCGACCGCGGCGAGGGCGAAGAACGGCAGGAACGACAGCTTCACGCCGTGCCGCTGCTGGAAGGAGTCCTTCGCCTGCGCCCGCAGCTTGGCGACCCGGGTGACGTCCACCTCGACCACCGTGGTGAGCTGCGCCATCTCGTGCAGCGACTCGTGCAGCCGCTTGGCGATGGCCTTGCGGATGCGGGGCAGCTTCTCGGTGGTGCCCCGCTTGCCGCTCGGCTGCGGCTTCGCGGCCGGCTTGGCCGGAGCCGCCGACGGGGCGGCGGCCTGCTGCGGCGCGGCGGGAGCGGCCTGGGCCGCCTTCGCCTTCTCGGCCGCGTCGAGGACGTCCTGCTTGCGGATCCGGCCACCCACACCGGTGCCGTTGAGCGTGGACAGGTCGACGCCGTGCTCACTGGCCAGCTTGCGCACCAGCGGAGTGACGTACCCGGCGGCCTCCTCGCCGCCACCCTGCGCAGGGGCGGACGGGCGCGGCGGCGTCGCGGCCGGCGCGGCCGGCTGCGAGGCCTGCTCGGTCTTCACCGGCTGCGACGAGCTCTCGGTCTCCGCGGCCGGCTCGTTGTACGACATGCCCGGCGTCGGCTCCTCGACCTTCGGCTCGGGCTTCGGCTCGGCCTTGGGCGCCGGCTTGGCCTCCGCCGTCGGCTCAGGCTTCGGCTCGGGCTTCGTCTGTGCGGGGGCCGCGCCGGCAACGCCGATGATCGCCAGGTCGGCGCCGACCGCGGCGGTCTCGTCCTCGGCGACCTTGATCTCCAGCACCGTGCCGGCGACCGGAGACGGGATCTCGGTGTCCACCTTGTCGGTGGAGACCTCCAGCAGCGGCTCGTCGACCTCGATGGTCTCGCCGACCTGCTTGAGCCAGCGGGTGACCGTACCCTCGGTGACGCTCTCACCCAGGGCCGGCATCTTCACCGCGGTGCCCTCGCCCGAACCGGCGGCGGCCGGGGCCGGGGCCTCATCCTGGGCCACGTCGTCCTGGGCCACCTGGTCGGCGGTGCCCTCGGCGGCGGCCGTCGGCTCGGCGGCCGGCTCGACCGACTCGGCCGGGGCCTCCTCCTGCGGGGCGGCCTCGCCACCGCCGGTCGACTCGCCCTCACCGGAGATGACGGCCAGCTCGCTGCCGACCTCGGCAGTCTCGTCCTCGCCGACGACGATCCGGCTCAGCACACCCGCCGCGGGCGACGGGATCTCGGTGTCGACCTTGTCGGTCGAGACCTCGAGCAGGGGCTCGTCGACCTCGACCGTGTCGCCCTCCTGCTTGAGCCAGCGCGTGACGGTGCCCTCGGTGACGCTCTCGCCGAGCCGGGGCATGGTGACCGATACCGGCATTTTCTGAGACTCCTTCATTCCCCTGGTGGGATCTTCGCCCGTCGCCGGACGCCGCGGTTGGATGATCAGGCGTGCGCGTGCAGCGGCTTGCCGGCGAGGGCCAGGTGCGCCTCGCCCAGGGCCTCGTTCTGGGTCGGGTGGGCGTGCACGAGCTGGGCGACCTCCGCCGGGTAGGCCTCCCAGTTGTAGATGAGCTGCGCCTCACCGATCAGCTCACCCACCCGGGCGCCGATCATGTGCACGCCGACCACCGGGCCGTCCTCGACACGGACCAGCTTCACGAAGCCGGTGGTCTTGAGGATCTGGCTCTTGCCGTTGCCACCCAGGTTGTAGTTGTACGTCTTGACCTTGTCGGCGCCGTACTGCTCCTTGGCCTTGGCCTCGGTCAGACCCACGGACGCCAGCTCCGGGTCGCAGTAGGTGACGCGCGGGATGCCGACCTCGTCGATCACGGCCGGGGTCTGCCCGGCGATCTCCTCGGCGACGAAGATGCCCTGCTGGAAGCCGCGGTGCGCGAGCTGGAGGCCAGGCACGATGTCGCCGACCGCGTAGACGTTCGGCACGCTGGTGCGCAGCCGCTCGTCGGTCAGCACGTAGCCGCGGTCCATCTTGACGCCCTGCTCCTCGTACCCGAGGTTGGCGGTGTTCGGGCCGCGACCGACGGCGACGAGCAGCAGCTCCGCCTCGACGGTGTCGCCGCCCTGGATGGTGAGCTTGACGCCGCTCTCGGTCTTCTCGACCTTCTCGAACGGCTTGCCGACCTTGAAGTTGATCTTCCGCTTGCGGAACGCCCGCTCCAGCGCCTTGGACGACTCCTCGTCCTCGGCGGCGACCAGCCGGGGCAGCGCCTCGACGATCGTCACGTCCACACCGAAGGACTTCCACACGCTGGCGAACTCGACACCGATCACGCCGCCACCGAGCACGATCACCGACGACGGCACCCGGTCCATGGTGAGCGCGTGGTCGCTGGTGATGATCCGCTCGCCGTCGACCTCCAGGCCGGGCAGGCTCTTGGCGTACGAGCCGGAAGCCAGGACGATGTTGCGGCCGGTGTAACGCTTGCCGTCCACCTCGACCACGTTCTTGCCGACCAGCTTGCCGTGGCCCTCGACGATGGTGATCGCCTTGTTGCCCTTCAGCATGCCCTGCAGGCCCTTGTAGAGCCGGGCGATCACGCCGTCCTTGTACGAGTTGACCCCGGCCATGTCGATGCCGATCAGCTCGGCCTTCACGCCGAACTGCTCCGACTCGCGGGCCTGGTCGGCGATCTCGGCGGCGTGCAGCAGGGCCTTCGTCGGGATGCAGCCGTTGTGCAGGCAGGTGCCGCCGAGCTTGCCCTTCTCGACCAGCGCGACCTTCAGGCCCAGCTGGACGGCGCGCAGCGCGGTCGCGTAGCCGCCGCTGCCACCTCCGAGAATGACGATGTCGAAGGTCGCTTCGTTCGGCTCGCTCACGTCCAACTCCCAGGTCGCGTCGCTGCATCGGGGGTCACAGAGGTGTAACACGGACACACCCCACCTCGGTCATCTTGTCACCACTGGGCACAGGGTGCGTACTGAGGTGCCCAACGACACGTCATCGACACGTACCCTTGGCATCCTTGTCGATGACGCAACGTGGGGGAGAGGTCTGTGGGGTTGTTCCGGCGCCGCAAACAGGCGGGTGTGCCGAGCCATGACCGTGCGGCCGATCGAGGCGACCTCGACCATCTGGAGAACTTCATCCGGAGCCGGCGTGGCGTCGAGGCGTTCATCGAGCCGCGCACGACGGTGACGGAGACGACGGTGATCCTGATCGCCGACGACGGGGAGTGGACCCGTCGCCGGATCGACGGTCCGGACGGTGCCCGACGATTCGCGTACCGGATGGGCATCCCGGTGTACGACGTCCGGCTGATGGGCTACCCGCAGCGGATGCGCGACTTCAACGAGCGCCGCAAGCGTCGCCCCGACCGGTACTGAGATTGCAAGGAGGGCCCCCGGCGTCAACGCCGGGGGCCCTCCGCACGTCCGTCAGCCGTTGACGGCGACGTCCTCAACGAGCTGCACCAGGGTGCGGACCGGGACGCCGGTGCCGCCCTTGGTCCAGTAGCCGGCCGGCTCACCGGAGTGGTAACCCGGCCCGGCGATGTCGATGTGCGCCCAGGCCACGTCATCGGCCACGAACTCGCGCAGGAACACCCCGCCCTGCAGCATGTGCCCGGCCCGGTCCATCCCGGCGTTGACCTGCGAGATGTCCGCCACGTCGGAGTCCATGCCCTTGCGCACGTCGTCCGGCAGCGGCATCGGCCAGGCCGGCTCGCCGACGGAGTCGCCGACGGTCCGGACCCGCTCGCACAGCTCCGGGGTGCCCATCACGCCGGCCATCCGCTTGCCGAGCGCGATCACCTGACCGCCGGTCAGCGTGGACGTCTCGAACAGGTAGTCCGTGCCGTCCTCGCAGGCGCGGGCGATGGCGTCGCCCAGGATCATCCGGCCCTCGGCGTCGGTGTTGAGCACCTCGACCCGCTTGCCGTTGTACATGGTGATCACGTCACCCGGCCGGTAGCTGGTGCCCGACGGCATGTTCTCCGCCATCGGCAGGTAGGCGCTGACCGCCACCGCCGGCTTCAGCGCGGCGATCGCCAGCATGGCGGCGCCCACGGCAGCGGCGCCCGCCATGTCGGACTTCATCTCCCACATGCCCTGCGCCGGCTTGATCGAGATGCCGCCCGTGTCGAAGGTGATTCCCTTGCCGACCAGCGCGACGCGCTTGCCGTTGCCGCCACCCTGCGGGGTGTAGGTGAGCTTCACCAGCCGCGGCGGGGCCTCCGAGCCCTGCCCGACCGCGACGATGCCGCCGTACCCGCCAGCGGCCAGCGCCGCCTCATCCAGCACCTCGACGTCGAGGCCCGCGTCACGGGCGGCGCCGGCGACCGCGTCGGCGAACGACGGCGGACGCAGCTCGTTCGGCGCGGTGTTCACCCAGTCCCGGCTGAGCCGGACCGCGCCCGCCACCACCTGCGCCCGGGTGACCTCCGCCAGGGCGCCCGCGTCGCTGGCGTCCGGCACCGCGATGAGCACCTCGGCCACCGGCTCCCGCCGGGTCGGCTGGGGGCGGGTCTTGTAGCCGGCGAACCGGTACCCGCCGAGCAGCGCACCCTCGGCGACCGCGCGCAGCGCGGCCGAGGCGTCGGCGTCGTCCGGCAGCGGCATGGCCAGCGCGACCTTCGGCGCCCCCGCCAGGGCTCGGATCGCCGAACCGGCGGCCCGGCGCAGCGTCTCCGGGGCCGGGGCGGCGCCCAACGGCTCCGGGCCGAGCCCGACCGCGACGACCAGCGGGGCGGTCACGGTGCCCAGCGTGGCCAGCTTGATGACCTCACCCGGCCCACCGGTCGCGCCGAGCAGCGCCAGGGTCTCGGTCAGCTTGCCGTCGAACGCGACGGCGATGCTCTCCGCGCCGCTGGCGAGCAGCAGGGTGCCGGCGAGGCCGCTGGTGGCGCCCTGCTCTCCGGTCTGGCTGTGCACGCCGATCACGATCGCGTCGACGGCGAGCTCGGCCGGGTCGGTGTCGACCAGGCTCAGGTTGGTGGTGCGGGGTGATGTCACTGAAGCTACTCCGGGCGGGCCGGGCCGGTCGCGGCGTCGCGTACCAGCGGTGAAGGTCTCCGGCGGAACCTACCCGCCGGACGTCATGGCTGTCCCGCCGACAGCGCCAGCGGGCTCCCGCCGATGCTAACCAGCTACGTTGCCCCCGGTAAGTTGCCACCCATGACCGACGTGACCTCCGACGCCGCCGCGACCCGGCTGCGCCGTTCCCCGCTGCACGAGCGGCACATCGCCGCCGGCGCCAAGTTCGCCCCCTTCGGGGGCTGGGAAATGCCGCTGGAGTACGCCGGCGGCGGGGTGCTCAAGGAGCACACCGCGGTGCGTGGCGCGGTCGGGGTCTTCGACGTGTCGCACCTGGGCAAGGCCCGGGTGAGCGGCCCCGGCGCGGCCGACTTCGTCAACGCCTGCCTCAGCAACGACCTGGGCCGGATCGGCCCGGGCCGGGCGCAGTACACGCTCTGCTGCGACGACGCCACCGGCGGCGTGGTGGACGACATCATCGCCTACCTGTACGCCGACGACCACGTCTTCCTCATCCCGAACGCGGCGAACACCACCGAGGTGGTGCGCCGGTTGCGTGCCGCCGCGCCCGCACAGGTCACCGTCACCGACGAGCACGAGGCGTACGCGGTGCTCGCCGTGCAGGGCCCCCGCTCGGCCGAGTTGCTGGCCGCCCTCGACCTGCCCACCGACCACGGCTACATGAGCTTCTCCGCCGCGAGCCTGGCCGGGGTGGAGCTGACCGTCTGTCGAACGGGTTACACGGGTGAGCTGGGCTACGAGCTGGTGGTGCCGGCGGAGCACGCGGTGACCGTCTGGGACGCGCTCTTCGCCGCCGGTGCGGCGTTCGAGCTGCGGGCCTGCGGGCTGGCCGCACGGGACACCCTGCGTACCGAGATGGGCTACCCGCTGCACGGGCAGGACCTGTCCCTGGACATCAGCCCGGTGCAGGCCCGCTCCGGCTGGGCGGTCGGTTGGGACAAGCCGGCCTTCTGGGGGCGCGACGCGCTGCTCGCCGAGAAGGCCGCCGGCCCTCGGCGTACGCTGCGCGGCCTGGTGGCCGTCGACCGGGCCATTCCGCGGCCCGGGATGACCATGCACGTCGGCGACACCCAGGTCGGCACGGTAACCAGCGGCACCTTCAGCCCGACGAGGAAGCAGGGCATCGCTCTGGCCCTGCTGAACACCGACGCGAACCTGGCGGACGGCGACGAGGTCGAGATCGACATCCGAGGCCGCCGAGCCCCCCTAAAGCTGACCAAACCCCCCTTCGTCAACCCCTCAGTCAAGTAACCCCACACCCCCAACCCACCCCCACCCCGTTGATCATGAAGTTATTGCCGTGACACGCCGATGGCGGTGGCAATAACTTCATGATCAACGCGTGAGGGTGGGTTGGGTGGGGGTGCGGGGTTAGGGGGTTTTGGGGGTTGGGGGTTCGCCGGAGTCCAGGACCGCTTGCGTCCAGCCGCCCTCGATGACGCCGGTGGCGTCCAGCACCGCCCAGTCGACCACCTCGGTCGCCTCGACCACCACTGGGGCGCCGATCCGGACCGCCGGGTCGGTGGCGGCGTCGCTGGCGCTCACGCCGACGATCCGCTCCGAGGTCTCCCACGAGGTGACGCCCGCCCAGACGTACTCCGGGCCGTCGTCGCCGGGCAGGCCGTACTTGACCACCAGCTGCGACTCCGCGGGGAGTTGGCCGGCGACGAACCGGGCCCGCGCGTCATCCAGCGCGGCTCGGGCGGTGGCGACCGCCCGGCTCATCGCGTCGCCGACGCGGGCGTAGCGCACGTCCGGCTGGATCCCGGAGAACAACGTCGCGCAGGCGGCGGCGTAGTAGCGCCCGTCCGGACCCGGGTGCCCGACCGGCGGGCGCAGGCTCAGGAACGAGTCGGCCTCCGGGTCGGTGGCCGGGTCCAGTTCCAGGCGCAGCAGCACCGGGGCGGTGGCGCCGTGCTGCTCCGGGTTGCCGTACGCCACCGCGATGTCGTGCCCGGTGACCGTGGCCAGCACCGGCAGCTGCACGAACGCCGGCACCTCCTCGCCGGTGAGCCCGTCGGTCCAGTCCCGCAGCAGCCGGCGTGCCGCACCGGTCATCACCGCACCCCAGGCGCGGGTCAGGTGGTCGGGCACCCCCTGGGTCTGCAACTCCAGCAGCCCGAAGCGGCGCAGCCCCTTGGTGGTGAACCACAACCCCTCGGTGTCCGAGGAGTACGGCACCAGCACCCAGTCGACCAGCCGGATGCGGCCCTGCTCGTCGGGGAGTGACCGCAGCGCGGTCGCCGGGTCGAGGAACTGCAGGCCGAAGACGTCCACCACGTCGCTGTCGACGGATTCCGCCACGGCAGCCGCGACCGCCCGGGCCGCCCACTCGTGCGCGGGCGGCCAGCCGGGCCGGTACTCGGCCTGCACGACCACCAGGTGGGTCGCCGCGGCCAACCGGGCCAGTTGCTCCTCGGTGGCGCCGAACGCGGTGAGCAGGTCCGGTGGCAGCTCGGGGAACTCGGAGATCGGACGTGTGTCCACGCTCATCAGCGGGCTGTCCAGCATCTGCCGAGCCAGCCCGTGCACCGGCTCGGCCAGCCGGCCGGTCAGTGCCGCCACCGCGGTCTTCGCGCTGACCTTCGGTAGCCCCGCCATCGGCACCAGGTAGGTCGCGCTGAGCGACTCCGGCACCGGTACGGGCAGGAAGTCGTCCGTGATGAGCATTGGGGTCCCCCGGTGGCCGTGCCGGTGCTGTCGAGCCGAACGCTACCCGGCCCGTCGCGCCCGGTTCAGCCGGACAGCACCAGACCCAGGTAGACCAGCGTGGTGACCACCTCGACGGTCGCGCCGAGGACGTCGCCGGTTATCCCGCCGAGTCGGCGTACCACGTGGGTCAGCAGCGGCACCGCGACGGCGAGCGCGACGGCGACGGCCAGCGGCCCCTGCCACGGGCGGCCCGGCACCGCGGGCACCGCCAGCAGCGCGCCGGCGACCGCGCCGGCGGCCAGTGCCACCGGGCCGACCGTGCCGGCCACCAGCGCGCCGAGCCCGTCCGGTCGGGCCGCCGGCACTCCCCGCCGGCAGGCCACCGTCACGCCGAACCGCCCGGCGGCGGTCGCCGCGACCACCGCCGCGAGACACGCCGGCCAGGACCGCCCCGCCAGGTCCGCGAGCGCCGCCGCCTGCACCAGCAGTACGACCACCAGGGCGACCACCCCGAACGGGCCGACGTCCGGCTTCTTCATGATCTCCAAAGCGGCCGCACCCCGGCGGTACGAGCCGAGCGCGTCCACGGTGTCGGCCAGCCCGTCCAGGTGCAGCCCTCGCGTGAACAGCGCGGCGGCGCCGACCGTCACGCCGGCGGCCACCAGCGGAGGAGCGAGCGCGCCGGCCAGCAGCAGGACGCCGGCCAGCAGCGCGCCGAGCAGCGCGCCGACCACCGGGGCGAGTGCCATCGCGGTGCCGGCCACCGGGCGATCGATCCGTCCGGCCCGTACCGGCAGGGTGGTGAACGTGGTGACCGCCAGCCGGGTTCCCGCGAGGAACCGCGACTCAGCCGGCACGCCAGCCCGACGCCGGCTGCTCGTCCGCCCCGGTGCTGGCCGGTCCCGGCCCGGCCGGCTCCGGCTCGGCGAACTCCGGGTCGGCGTAGCCCGGCTCGGCGTACTCCCGGTCGGTGTAGCCCGGGTCCGGGTAGCCCGGCTCGGTGGACTCCGGCTCGTCGGCGGCCTGGTCCGGCTCCCCGTCGCCACCGAGCGACGGGTGAACCGGCAGCGCGGCGGCCAGCGCCAGCACCGAGCGCAGCAGCGGGAGCGCGACCAGCGCGTTCGCGCCCTCGCCGAGATCCAGCCGCAGGTCGAACAGCGGGGTGAGGCCGAGCACGTCGGCGGCGAGCCGCACCGCCGGGTGTCCGCCATGGTCGGCGAGCAGGCACCAGTGCCGTGCCTGCCCGGCCAGGTCGCGGCTGACCATGCCGGCGGCCACCCCGACCGGGCCGTCGAGCAGCACCGGCACCCGGCGGGCGGTGGCGCCGAGCAGCACGCCGGTGGCCACCGCCACATCGCCGCCGCCCAACTCGGCCAGAATGTCCTTGGCGCCGCGCGACGAGCGGCGGGTGCGGTGCAGGGCGTCGCGTACCGCCGCGCAGCGGATCATCCACGCCGCGTCGTCGATCTCACCGGACTCGGTGATCACCCGGCCCAGCACGGCGGGCGGCTCCGCGCCCGCGGTCGCGGCGAGCACCGCCGCTGCCGCCGCCTCGGTGCCGGCTCCGCACGCCCCCAGCACCAGCAGCTGCACGCCGGCGTCGGCAGCCTGCTCGGCCAGCCGCCAGCCGTAGCGCAGCGCGGATTCCACCTGCTCAAGCGAGAGCGCAGGCTGGTCCTCCATCGGCGCGGCGGCCGGAGTGTCCACCACCTGCAGGCTGGCGCCACTCTCGGCGGCCAGCCGCGCCAACGCGCCCTGGCCGGCGCGGGCCTGCGCGGCCCGGCGCGCCGACTCACCGGCGACGGTGCCGGCCGACGCCCCACCGGCGTGGTCGCCGTGCAGCAGCAGCACCCGCACCGAGCCCCAGGCCTGGGGGGTCGAGGTGCCCTGGGTGGTGGCGGCGAAGCCGACCACCCGGTCCAGCACGCCCAGCCCGGCGCCCGGTACGTCCAGCGTGGCCAGTCGGTCCACCGCCTGCGGGCCCGCGTACTCGTCGGGCATCGGCAGCTCCATGCCCGGTTGGATGACCAGCCCGGTGGACACCATCGGCAGCGCCATGGTCGGCGCGGCCCAGGGGTTGCCGGGCTCCTGGTTCGGGGCGGCCGGCGGCGTGTGGGTCAGCACGTCGGGCAGCTGCACCTCGGGGGTGGGCTCGGTGTCGCCCAGGCTCGCGACGACCGGTGCGGTCGCGGTGGCCGAAGGCACGGTCGTCCTAACGGGGGCCGAAGGCACGGTCGCCGCAACGGGGGCCGCCGACACGGTCGTGGTGGCGACCGGCTTCAGCCAGACCGGCTGGCCGGCGACGACCAGCGCCACCGCGTCGCAGGCGTCGGCGACCGTGCGGTTGGCCGCGCCCAACGCGTCGGTGAACGCCCGACCCAGAGGGGTGGTCGGCACCAGAGACAGCCCCACCTCGGGGCTCACCAGCACCACCCGCGCCGAGCAGGTGCGGATCGCCTCTCCCAGCTCCGCGATCGTCGCCACGTCGTCGGCCGGCTGGTGATCCGGGTCGAGCAGCACGGTCACCCAGCCGCCCAGGTCGTCCACGAGCAGCGTCTCGTTGGGTTCGGCGGACGCGAGCACGTCGGCCAGCCGCCGCGGCTCAGCGGCGGTCTCCTCGGTGGTCCAACTGCCCGGCCGTCGGGCGCGGTGCGCCGCCAGCCGAGTCGCCCACTCGGTGTCCTCCGGGTCGCCCTCGGGCGCGGTGGCGAGGTAGCGGACCACCGGCGCGTCGGCGACCAGGGACTCAGCGAACTCGGACTTGCCGGACCGGATACCGCCGAGCACCAGGACCGTGTTCCACCCGTCTACGGACATGCCCGTACCTTAAGGCCGCCGGAGGTTCCGGTGCCTGCCGGCCCGGTGCTCGCCGTTGTTCAGTCGCAGTGTTCGAACCCGCTGCCGTAACTGACCCCGCCGGTGGCGCCGCCCCACTTCACGCACGTCCCGGCGGCACTGGCCCGCACCGGCCCGGCGTAGTAGTCGAAAGACCCCTTGTCGGTGCTGCGAGCGCGCCCCTGCACCTCCAGGTAGGCCGACGCCGCCGATTTCGTGCCCACCGCGGTGTCCTTGAGGGTTACCACGCAGTTGTTGCCGGTGCCCGAGTGGTACATCAGGAAGACCCGGCCCCTGCGGTGGCCGTCACCGCCGGTCAGCGTCGCCGAGTCGATCATCTGGTAGCCGCTGCCGCACGCCTCCGCCGCCGTGTACGGATTGGGCCGGCCGGCCGCGCTGCCGGTGGGCGTCGGTCGGCTGCTGGCCGGCCCTGTCGGCGTGCTCCCGGGTGCCGTGGTGCGGGGGACCGGGTCACCGCTGACCGGCGCGCCGGGCTGGACGCCAGTGCCGGTGGGCGCGGCAGACGGGGTGCGGCTGGCGACCGGCGTACCGCTGGGCTGGGGCCCTCCGGTGGCCGCGTCCCCGACCGGCGGCGGGACGTCCGCAGCCGACGCCGACTCGCCGGCCAGTGCCGGCGGACGGTCCGTACCGCCAGGCTCCCCGTCGGGCTGCAGTGCCGCCACGGCCCCGGCGACCAGCGCGACGAGGACGACCACACCGACACCGACCAGCAGTGGCCCGCGTCGCCGCCGGGCCGATCCGGTCTGCAACGGGTCCTCTCGGGTCGACCCCGGCTCCGTCATCGACGAGGCCGCGAAGCCCGCCGGCGCGCGCACGGCGGCGGCCCCGATCTGCGCGGGCTGCCCGGCCGGCCTCGGCCCGGCTGCGGGCGTCGATGCGGCCGGCGGCGCGGGGATCGGAACGGGCGGCGTAGCGGCCGGGGTGGCCGGAAGGGCCGAGGGCGGCGTCCCGGGGGTGGGTGCGGCCACCGCCCACGGTGGGCGGGCGGCGACCGGGATGCTGGCCAGGGTCGCGTCACGGGCATCGGCGGCCGCAGCGGCCAACTCAGCGGCGCTGCCGAACCGGTCCGCCGGACGCTTGGCCAGCGCGCGGGCAACCAGGGCGGCGACCGCCGGTGGGGTGTCCGGCGGCAGGGGCGCCGGCTCCTCCTGAGCGTGGCGCAGCGCCACCGCGAGGGGGTTGTCGCCGTGGAAGGGCGGCTGCCCGGCGAGGCAGAAGTACGCCACCGCGCCGAGCGCGTAGATGTCGGTGGCGGCCGAGACCGGCTGCCCGGTGGCCTGCTCGGGGGACATGTACGAGGCGGTGCCGAGCACCATGTTCGCGGCGGTGAGCCCGGCCATGCTGCGGGACCGGGCGATGCCGAAGTCGACCAGCACCACCCTGTCGTCGGCTTTGACCAGCAGGTTGCCCGGCTTCACGTCCCGGTGCACGATGCCGGCGAGGTGGGCGGTGTGCAGCGCGTCCGCGGCCTGAGCCAACACCGACATGGTGGTGGCCGGGTCCAACCGCCCCGCCGCGCGCACCCGGGCGGACAACGGCTCGCCCTCGACGTACTCCATCACCAGGTAGTCGACCCGGCTGCCGTCGGCGAGCTCGGCCTGCCCGACGTCGTGCACCGCGACCACGCCGGGATGCCGCAGCGCGGCCAGCATCCGCGCCTCGGCCCGGAACCGCGCGGTGAACTCGGGGTCGGCGACCAGCGAGGGCAGCAGCACCTTCACCGCCACCTCGCGTTCCAGCAGCACGTCCGTGCCGCGCCAGACCGCGCCCATCCCGCCCGTCGCCACCCTCTCGCCCAGCCGGTACCGGTCGCCGAGCAGCACTCCCCGTGTCAGCACCGGGCCACCGTACCGGCCGGTGCCGACGAAGATTGATCAACCCGTGGGTCGCGGCCGAGGGTGAGCGAGCGGCCGTTGCGCGCCGGGCCGACTACGCTGGCGAGGGTTCGTCCCACGGGGACTTCAGCGGCGAGGGGAGACGCGGCATGGCGTGGAGCTGGCGGTACGAGGGCACGGATGGCCAGACGATCGAGGGACCGGCGGAGTCGTTCAGCAGCCAGGCCGACGCCGAATCCTGGATCGGCCAGAGCTGGCGGGAGCTCGCGGCGTCCGGCGTCACCTCGGTCGCGCTCCTGGAGGACGACCGCGTGGAGTACCGGATGAGCCTGCTGCCAACGGCCGAGTGATGGCCTACGACCGGCCGGGCGCCGACGGGCTGGTCCTCGGCGTACCCAGGGCGGCGTTTCGGCCCAGCCCGGTCTTCCTCGGCCTGGTCGCCCTCTTCGCGGCAAGCGGGGTGCTGGCCTGGAACAGTTACGGCAGCGTCCGGTTCAACGTGTTCCTCTTCGTGGTGTCCGGCTGGCTGGTGTCGCTCTGCCTGCACGAGTACGCCCACGCGGTGGTGGCCTACCGGGCCGGCGACCGGGACATCGCCCACCGCGGCTACCTGACGCTCAACCCGTTGAAGTACACCCACCCGTTGCTGTCGATCGTGCTGCCGGTGGTGGTGGTGCTGCTCGGCGGCATCGGCCTGCCCGGCGGAGCGGTCTGGGTGGACCGGCACGCCATCCCGGGTCGACTGCGGCACACCCTGGTCAGCCTCGCCGGCCCGGCCACCAACGTGTTGTTCACGCTGGTGCTGGTGGCGGTGGTGCGGATCGGCACCCAGTCGGGTGGCCCGGTGGAGTTCTGGGCCGGGGTGGCGCTGCTCGCCTTCCTGCAGCTCACCGCCAGTGTGCTGAACCTGCTGCCGGTGCCCGGGCTGGACGGCGGCAACATGATCCAGCCGTGGCTCAACCCGCAGTGGCGCAAGATGTACGACCTGTTCGCCCCGTACGGTTTCATTCTGCTGTTCGCGCTGCTGTGGAACCCGCGCATCGGCGGCTGGTTCTTCGACGCGGTCTTCGCGGTCGGTGATCTGCTCGGCCTGCCGTCGTGGCTCTACGCGACAGGCCTAGACCTAATCCGCTTCTGGCAAAGCTAACCCGCCCCCTGCCCCTGCCCCCGCCCCTTGTCCCCGCCCTCGCCCCTTGTCCCCGTCGATCTAGGGCATATCGCTGCGTGTTGATCTCCGTCAGCAGTGATATGCCCTAGATCAACGCGGCCGGGGGGCGCGGCGCGCGCGGGGGCGCGGGGCGGGGCGGGGCGGGGGTGGGCCTTACGGGCGTTGGGCCGGGGACTCGGTCTTTGCCGCGTCCCGCTCCGTGACCGGCTCGACGATCTCGTCGATCGCCTTGAGCAGCTCGGCGTCGAGCTTCACCCCGGCCGCCTTCACGTTGTCGTGCACCTGCTCGGGGCGGGATGCGCCGATGATCGCCGACGAGACGTTCGGGTTCTGCAACACCCACGCCACGGCGAGTTGGGCCATGCTGAGCCCGGCCTGCTCGGCGAGGGGCTTGAGCTGCTGGACCCGGGTGAGCACGTCGTCGGTCATGAACCGGGAGATGAAGCCCGCACCCGACTTCTCGTCGGTGGCGCGGGAACCGGCCGGCGGCGGCTGCCCCGGCAGGTACTTGCCGGAGAGCACGCCCTGCGCCATCGGCGACCAGACGATCTGCCCGATGCCCAGCTCCTCGCTGGCCGGCACGACCTCGGTCTCGATGACCCGCCAGAGCATCGAATACTGGGGCTGGTTGGAGACCAGCGGGATGTGCAGCTCCCGGGCGAGGGGGTGGGCGGCGCGCAGCTGCGCGGCCGTCCACTCGGAGACGCCGATGTAGTGCGCCTTCCCGGAGTGGACGACGTCGGCGAACGCCTCCATCGTCTCTTCCAGCGGGGTGCTGTTGTCGTAGCGGTGGGCCTGGTAGAGGTCCACGTAGTCGGTGCGCAGCCGGCGCAGCGAGCCGTTGATCGACTCCATGATGTGCTTGCGGGACAGACCACGGTCGTTACGGCCCGGCCCGGTCGGCCAGTAGACCTTGGTGAAGATCTCCAGCCCTTCGCGGCGCTCGTTCTGCAACGCCCGGCCGAGCACGTCCTCGGCCCGGGTGCCGGCGTACACGTCGGCGGTGTCGAAGGTGGTGATCCCCGCGTCGAGGGCGGCCCGCACGCAGGCGAACGCGGCGTCCTCCTCGACCTGCGAACCGTGGGTGATCCAGTTGCCGTACGAGATCTCGCTGACCATCAGGCCGGAACGGCCCAGGTGTCGGAATTCCATGTACCGACCCTAGCCCCGGCGGATTAACAGCGCTGACCGGCCGCTCAGAGCACCGGGTTCGCGTCCGTGAGCAGCCGGTCGATCTCCGCCAGCACCTCGGCGCGATCACGGTGCACCGGGTCGATCAGCGGCTCGCCGCCCCGGTCCAGCGCACCCCACCGGCCGGTGCCATTGCCGACCAGGAACGCCACCGGGTGGATGACCAGCATCGGATGTGTCGGCGGGACGAGCACCGCGCCGGTGCGGTCCACCACACCACGTCGCCCGGCCACGTCGACCACGGCGAGCCCCTCGTCGGTGAAACCGTCGACCTGCTGGCCATCGGCCAACTCGGTGACGAACCCGTGGTAGCGGGTGGGTACGACGATCCGGCCGGTCCGGTCGACCGCCCCCCATCCCTCGCGCCGAACCGCGGCCAGCCCACGGCGGAACGGTCGTACCTCGGCGAAGTTGGGCGCGACCTGCACCTCGCCGGTCGCGTCGATCGCCGTCCAACCGCCCTCGCCGACCACCCATGCCAGGCCGTCGCTGAACGGGCGCGCTGTCCGGTAGGACGGCGGGATCACCGTCGTACCGAGCGGGTTGATCAGCGACCACCGGTCGGTGTCCGGCCGGCGGACCCAGGCCAACCCGTCGTGGAACGGCTGAGCCTCGGCGTACCGGGCGGGGATGACCAGGTCGCCGTCCTGGCCGGTGTAGCCCCACAGCGGCCCGTCCCGGTCCGGCAGCGGGGGCCGGTCCCGGTCGAGCACCTGGTCCCGACCCCGGGGGTACGGCCCGAAGCCGCCCGCCGTGGCCCGGGCGGTGACGGCGTCGAGGGCCACCCGGATCCGGTCCAGCAGTTCGGCGTCACCGGCACCCCGTAGGTCGAGCGCCTTCTCGAAGTGCTGGCACGCCTCCATCAGCCGATCCTGGTCGTAACACGACCGCCCGGCGTGCTCGTGCAGTGCGGCTCGCAACCGGTCGGGCAGCTCGACCGAGTTGGCCTGGGCGAAGAGTTGGTCAGCCTCGGCGAAGTCGCCGCGCCAGCGCAGGACGTGGGCGAGCCGGGCCTGGGCCAGCGCCGTCCGGCGCAGCTCGCCGGTGGCCTCGGCGTAGGTGAGGGCGAGCCGACCGTCGGCCAGCGCGTCGTCCAGGTCGCCGAGGATCCGCGAGGCCACCGCCCGCAGGCTGAGCAACCGGGCCCGGGCGCGGTTGTCGGTGGCCGAGCCCAACTTCGCGGTCAGCCGCCGCCGGATGGCCCGCAGGTTGTCCGGCTCCGTCAGTTCCTCGCGCAGGGTGACCGGGTCCAACCGCCAGCGGTACGCCGCCAGCACCTGCTCCGGATCGCCCTCGTCGGCCAGCGACGGACGGGTCGCCGCCGGCGGTGCGCCGCTGGGTGGTGCGTCGCTGGGTGGTGCGTCGCCGGGTGGTGCCGAGACCGGCATGCTCTCCCCGTCCGAGCTGGTCCTCGGGCTGGGAACGGCTGAGGCGGGCGGCGCGGACGCGGGCGGGGTCGACGAGGGCGGCGCGGACACGGGGGCTGTCGACGCGGGTGCTGGGGAGGTCGGTGGTGCGGAGACGGGCGCTGGGGCGATCGGTGGGGCCGGCGCGGGCGGCGCGGAGATGGGTGGTGTGGACTCGGGCGCTGCCGACGCGGGTGGTGTGGACTCGGGCATTGCCAAGGCGGGCGGTGCCGAGGCGGGCGGTGCCGAGGCGGGCGGTGCCAAGGCGGGCGGTGCCACGGCGGGCGGTGCCGAGGCGGGCGGTGCTGACACGGGCATTGCCGACGCGGGCGCTGCTGCCGCGGGCGCTGCTGCCGCGGGTGCTGCTGCCACGGGTGGTGCGGACACGGGTGGTGCGGACACGGGTGGTGCGGAGGCCGGCGGCGCGGGCGCTGGCGGCGCGGAGATGGGTGCCACGGGCGGTGCCGAGACCGGCGGCGCGGGGGGAGCAGAGACCGGCCGGGCCGAGAAGGGCATTGCCGAAACGGGCATTGCCGAAACGGGAGGGTCCGCGTCGTCGGACGTTACGGGCAGGGCTGGTAGCGCGGCGGCGACCGACCAGTCGTCGGCTCGCGAACCAGCCATCGGGGCGGCGGTGCTCCGACCGTCCGCAGCGTCCGACGATCGGTCGTGCGGCGCGGCCTCGCCCGTCGGGTCGTGCTTGACCGGATCGATGTCACCAATGGTCCGAGCGGTGACTGGCTGCTGCTCGGCCTCGGCGTCGGCGGCGGCTTCGGTCTGGTGGTGCCGCATCGCGGTGCCAGGTGCGCCGGAGACGGGCCGGTCACGCTCCACCGATGCCGGCTCGGGAGCTGCTGGCTGTGCATCGTCGACCAGGTCGTCCGCCCAGGTACGGGGGGCGCCGGAGACCGGGCGTGCGGGCGGTGCGGAGACCGGCTCGGGGGAGTCGGTAGGTGTCCATCCGTCCGAGTGCTCGTCGGTCACGTCGCGGCGGACGTCGGCGGTCGGTGTCGAGGGGGCCCGGTCCGCTATGGCCGGTGCGGTGGTGAGGTACGGGTCGCTGGCCGTCGACCCACCGTCGGCCGAGTCGGACGACTGCCGGTCCGACGCCGGCTCGCTCTGGTCGGACTCGACCGGCTGAGCGGGGCTGAACCACGCGTCCGGCCCGCGGGTGACAGGAACCGCGTCTGGCTCGCGAGAGGGAGCCACCGGCCCCTCCGAGGGCGGCGGAGGTACGTAGCGACGCGGTGTGCCAGGCGCCAGCGGGAGTGCCAGTTCGGCGTTCTCCACCGGAGGCTGCTGGGTCGTGGGAGTCGGGGCGGCCCGCGTAGCCGGTGGGGCCGGGACCTGCCAGGCGGGAGGCGGCGTGACCGGCGGGCGTGCGTCCGCCGTCGGAGTCGACCGCTCCGCCGAGAGGGGTCGGTCTGGCGAGTGGGACCGCTCCGGCGAGGGGGGCCGCTCTGTCGGAGTCGACCGCTCCGGCGAGTGGGGACGGTCCGGCGAGGGCGGCCGCTCCGACGAGTGGGGACGGTCCGGCGAGGGCGGGCGGCGGTCGGTCGGCGCGGTGCTGCCCAGCGGGTCGCCGGTCCGATGGCGGTCCGCGTGCGGTTCCCCGCCGCGCTGCTGGTCCACCGGACGGTCTCCGGTGTCCGGGCCGGGGTAACGCGGCGGTGGGGTGGGGTGCGCCCCGGCAGCCGGTGCCGGTTCGATCGGCGTCCGGCGCTCAGGCGACAGCGGGGCATCCGACCGATCGTCGGAGATCGGCGGGTCCACCGGCGCGGGCAGGTACTCCAGCCGCAGCCGTGCGGCTGGTGGACCCGAGACGGGCACGTCCGTCGCCGGGGAAACCGGGGCGGCGGACACCGGCCGGTCCCGGCCGGGTGCGGCGGGGGAGACGGGTGCAGGCGACACCGGTCGCTCCGGGGCGACCGGTGGGACTGGCGCGGCCCGGCCTGACGTGGCCGGCGTCGGCGGAGCTGTCGCTGCTGGGCGTACCGGTCGTTCGTCGTACCGCGACGGGGTGGCCGCCGGCCGCTCTTCGTAGCGGGACGGGGTGGCCGCCGGCCGCTCGGGCCGGGCGGCCGGCCGCGACGGCATGTCCGGCTCGGCGCTGCGGCGTGGGTCTGCGGTGCGATGTGGCTCGGCGGTGCGGTGTGGCTCGGCGGTGCGATGTGGGTCCGCGGTGCGGTGTGGGTCGGCGGTGCGATGGCCCGGCTCCCGGGTGCGGTCCGGGCGCACCGGACCCGGTGGCGGCCAGGGCAGGCCGCCGTCCGGGCGCTGGCCCGGCTGCGGCCGAGGCGCGCGGTATCCGTCCTCGCGGTGCCCGTTGTCGCGCTGTCCGTTCTCGCGGTGCCCGTCCTGGCGGTATCCGTCGGGTTGGGCCTCCTCGCGGGTACGCCGGTCCGGGTACGCCTCGGCACGGGCCGCCGCCTCACGGGGCTGCTGCCAGTGCGGGTCGGTGTCGGGTCGACGCCGATCGTCGTCGCGGCGGGGCTGATCCGGCATCTCCGGCTCGGGCCGGCGCCGTCGTCCATCGTTGGGCGACTGTGCCGCGCCGACTCCCTCGTCCGCGCGGTAGCGCCGCTCCGGGCGACGGACGTCGTCGGCGGTCCGGTCCGGGTATCCGTCGGCGCGGTACCGCGCGCGGCCGTCCACGGGCGCCCACTGGTCGGCCCCGTCGGGGGCCCGGTCGTCGGCCGTTCGACCGTCGTGGTCCCGGGTGGGCCGTCCGCCGTAACCGTCGCCGGGGTGCCGCTCGTATCCAGCGGCCGGTCGCTCCTGCGAGCCGCGCCGACGCGGCGCCTCGTCCGGCTCCGGCACCCAGCCGGAGTCGGACCGGGGCGCGGGGGAGGAGGGCGCGGGGGAGACCGGTGGGGTGCCCGGGTAACCCCGGTCCCGCTCGGTCGGCTCCTGCCGCGAGCGGCGGCTGTCGTACCGCTCGGAGGCGGGTTGGTCCCGGTGCCAGGCGGCCTCCCGCGCCGGTCCCCGCTCGTCGGCGGGGCGTCGGTCGGACCAGGCGGTACGCCGGTCCGACTCGGGGGAGCGGCGATCGTCGCGCCGGGGCGGTTCGGGTAGGGGCCGGCGGTACGGCTCATGGTCGTAGCTGCGGGAGTCCGCACTCTCGGGCCGGCCGTAGGCGGACGCGTCGGCCGAACGCTCCTCGCTGCGGGACCGACCGTAGGTTGGTGTCTCTCCCGGCTCGTCGTCCACCCAGGACCGGCTGTGGGGTGCCGGCTCTGCCGGCGGTTCGTCGGCCCAGGACCGGCCGAGGTACGTGCCGTCCGGGCGGGTGGGCGCGAGCGGGGGCACCTCGGCTCGGCCGGTCACCGTCGCCCGGCCGCGCGGTGGCGGCTGGTGGGGCATGCCGATGTCGCCGGGGTAGCGCTGGCCGGGGAACTGGGCGTGCCATTCGGTGGTCGGTTCGACCACCCAGGACGGCTCGTTCGGGTCGGACCACCGGTCGGTGTAGCGGCCGCTCATCCGCCGAGCCCGTCGCCACACCCGACCGCTCGGCCGATCCCCGCCGGAGGTGAGCTTTCCGCGACCGCAACCGAGTGACCGCCGGGCGTCCGGTCGCCGCCTGCCACGCCCCAGTGGCCGGCTCGCGTCCGCTCGCTCACGGCGTTGTCACCTCGTTGCAAATTGTCGCGCTGGGGCCTCGCGTGCCGGTCAGGTCGCCCGCTCCGGCAGGGCGTGGCTGCGGATGGAGGGTAACGGCGTGGGCTCGCTCACCGCCACTGTGGCGCTGCCCATGGGCGCAAACGTTATCCCATTGGTTTCGGACATTTAGTCCTATAACCGAATCTGGTGTCCGACATATCGCACCCCGAAGACTGCCCGGTCCGGGCGGAACCGCCGCCCTCGGTCAGGGATGCTCCATGATGAGGACGGCGAACGTACCCGGAGCGAGCGCCTCGTAGCGGTGCGGGGCGTCACCGGGGAACGTGGCGTAGTCACCGGGGCCGAGTTCGACCGGAGCCGTCTCAGGGCCCACCCGCAGTCGGCCGGCGGCGACCACCACGTGCTCGACGCTGCGGGAGGTGTGCCCGTCCGCGGCTCGGACCGCGCCCGGCTCCAACTCGATCAGGTAGACGTCCCGGCGCAGATGTGCAGGGCCAGCGCTGAGCAGTGTGCCGGTGAAGTCGGCCTGCTCGGAGCGGACCCGAGGCCCGTCACCTGCCCGGATCACCCGTACGCCCTCGTCGGTCGGCTCCACCAGCCGGCTGAGCGGCACGCCGAGTGCGACGCCCAGCGCCCAGAGCGTCTCCACGCTCGGGTTGCCGGTGCCCGACTCCAGTTGGGAGAGGGTGGACTTGGCCACCCCGGCCCGGCGGGCGAGCTCGGTCAGCGAGATCCCGACCCGTTCCCGCTCCCGGCGCAGGGCGGCGGCGATGGTGACCAGCGGGGCAGCCGGTTCCGGAGGCATGCGTTCGCTCCCATGGGATCAACGTTCGGGTTGACGAACAGCGACAGCCTGTTCAGCAAGACGACCCATGCGTACGGTACAACGAACAGCCCGACGTCCGGATGATTCGCGACGTGCTTGCCCTCGGAGCGGCCATGACGGCCGTGCGTGCCGGCCTGGCCTGCCGGGTCAGACCTTGTCGCCGAGCTTGACCTGAGGGGCCGGAGCGCGCATCCGCCGGAAGGTGATCGAGCGCATGACCGCGTAGAGGTAGAGCGAGCCCATCCGCTGACCGGTCTTCGGGAAGCGCTCCCGGACCAGCTTGCTGATCTTGCGGCAGATCAGCACCGAGTCGATGACGACGCCCAGCGCCAACGCGCCCCAGAGCACGTTGGAGATCAACCGGACCAGCGGAGGCATGGCCGCGTTCGACCCGATCAGCACGATCAGCGCGCCGCCGAAGAACCAGGTGCCGACGGTACGCCGGGAGTCGACCACGTTGCGGGCCAGTAGCCGCTCCGGGCCACGGTCGCGGGGGCCACCCTCGCGGCGGAACTCCGACGCGGACTCGGCGCGCAGTTGGCGGCGACGCTCCCGCTCCTCCTCCTTGGTGAGGGGGCGGGTGGGGCCGGCCGGGCGGCGGCCGGCGGTCGGCCGCTTCGGCGTCTCCCGACCCTTGGCCGGGGTATAGCCCCGGGAACGCTCAGCGGCGTCCTCGGGGGTCACCGAGGTGACGGCCTCGTCGACGAGGTCGGTGGACTTGCGGCGAAAGAGCGACGGCACCCGGCAAGGGTAGCCAACGGTCCGCGCCCGGTGCACATCGCGGTGCACCGGGCCCGAACGGCTTCAGATCGCAGCGCGGCGTCAGGCCGGCCTTCATTCGGTCCGGAGCACCGCCTGAGGCGCGGAGGCCGAATTATGTGGCCGCCAGCCGAGCTGGAGTTGTCGCAGCGAACGAGAGGTGGTCGAGGTTACGGACGCTCGGTGTGCGCGCCCAGGTCGGCGAGCTTCGCCTCGAAGTCCTCGTAGCCCCGGTTGATCAGGTCGACGCCGTACACCCGGGAGGTGCCCTCGGCCGCGAGCGCCGCGATCAGGTGGCTGAACCCGGCCCGCAGGTCCGGGATGACGAGGTCGGCGGCGTGCAGCTTGCTCGGCCCGGCGATGACCGCCGAGTGCTTGAAGTTGCGCCGGCCGAAGCGGCACGGGGTGCCGCCGAGGCAGTCCCGGTAGACCTGGATGTTCGCGCCCATCGAGTTCAGCGCCTCGGTGTAGCCCAGCCGCTGCTCGTAGACCGTCTCGTGGACGATCGACAGGCCACGGGCCTGGGTGAGCGCCACGACCAGCGGCTGCTGCCAGTCGGTCATGAAGCCGGGGTGTACGTCGGTTTCCAGCGCCACGGCGTTCAGCTCGCCGCCCGGGTGCCAGAACCGGATGCCACCCTCCTGGCCGAGGTCGCCCAGCTTCGGCGGCCGGGCGTCGGTGACCTCGTACTCGCCGCCGACCGAGCGGAAGACGTTCAGGAAGGTCATCATGTCGGCCTGCTGTGCGCCGAGCACCTCGACGTCACCACGGGTGGCCAGGGCGGCAGCCGCCCAGCTCGCCGCCTCGATCCGGTCCGGGATGGGCCGGTGGGTGTAGCCGTGCAGCTTCGGCACGCCCTGAATCTCGATCACCCGGTCGGTGTGGACCTTGATGATCGCGCCCATCTTCTGCAGGATGCAGATCAGGTCGATGATCTCCGGCTCCACCGCGGCGTTGCGCAGCTCGGTGACGCCCTCGGCCATCACCGCGGTCAGCAGCACCTGCTCGGTGGCGCCGACGCTCGGGTACGGCAGGGCGAACTTCGTCCCGTGCAGCCCGTTCGGCGCGGACAGGTGCAGCCCCTCGGGCCGCTTCTCGACCGTGGCGCCGAACTCGCGCAGCGCCTGCAGGTGGAAGTCGATCGGGCGGGGGCCGATGTGGCAGCCGCCGAGATCCGGGATGAACGCGTGCCCGAGCCGGTGCAGCAGAGGGCCGCAGAACAGGATCGGGATCCGGCTGGAGCCGGCGTGCACGTTGATCTGGTCGGTGCTGGCGCTCTCGACGTTCGCGGGATCGAAGACGAGCTCGCCGTCCTCGGCGCCGTCGGTCACCTTGACGCCGTGCAGGCCGAGCAGACCCCGGACCACCTCGACGTCGCGGATCTTCGGCACGTCGAACAGTCGGCTCGGGCTGTCGCCGAGCAGTGCGGCGACCATCGCCTTCGAAACCAGGTTCTTCGCGCCGCGCACGCGGATCCGCCCTTCGAGCGGAGTGCCTCCGTGCACAACCAGGACGTCGTCGGTCAACGCAACCTCCAGCGCGTCGGTGCTGCCGTGTTGATTGGTGGGGAGCCGTGAACGTTGTCGCTACCCCGGATGCGGCCATATCGAAACGGCCCGCGTGTGTCGTCGCTCCGGCAGCATAGCCCTCGGTGACGAAAAAGGACTCGGTCACATCGGCGTGTGTGGCATTAATCGGTGATCCGGCACTTTTGCGTACCAAGAGCGCTACGGATCGTGATCAGGGCGCCGCCGGTGGTGGAGTGTCCGCGCCGGGCAGGGCGAGCATCTGGTCCAGCGCGACCCGGGCGTGGTGCGCGGTGTCGACATCCACCGTGATCTGGTTGGCCACCCGGCCCGCGACCAGCTCCTCAAGAACCCAGACCAGGTGCGGCAGATCGATGCGGTTCATCGTCGAGCAGTAGCAGACGGCCTTGTCCAGGAACATGACCTGCTTGTCCGGGTGTGCCACCGCCAGCCGGCGAACCAGGTTCAGCTCGGTGCCCAGAGCCCACGCCGAGCCGGCCGGAGCCGCCTCGACGGCCTTGATGATGTACTCGGTCGAGCCGACGTAATCGGCGGCGGTGACCACCTCGTGCCGGCACTCCGGGTGGACCAGCACGTTGACCCCGGGCACCCGCTCCCGTACGTCGTTGACGCTGTCCAGCGTGAACCGGCCGTGCACCGAGCAGTGCCCCCGCCAGAGGATCATCTTGGCGTCGCGCAACTGCTCCGGCGTGAGCCCGCCACCGGGCTTGTGCGGGTCGTAGAGCACGCAGTCGTCCAGCGACAGGCCCATCTCCAGCACCGCCGTGTTGCGGCCCAGGTGCTGATCGGGCAGGAAGAACACCTTCGAGCCCTGCTCGAAGGCCCAGTCCAGGGCGCGCTTGGCGTTGGAGGAGGTGCAGACCACGCCACCGTTGCGGCCCACGAAGCCCTTGATGTCGGCCGAGGAGTTCATGTACGTCACCGGCACGGTCTCGCCGGCGATACCCAGCTCGGTCAGCGTGTCCCACGCGGCCTCGACCTGGCCCAGGACCGCCATGTCCGCCATCGAACAGCCCGCCGCGAGATCGGGCAGGATCACCCGCTGGGCGTCGGTGGTGAGGATGTCGGCGCTCTCGGCCATGAAGTGCACACCGCAGAAGACGATGTACTCCGCGTCTGGACGCGCCGCGGCCTCCCGGGCCAGCTTGAAGGAGTCGCCGGTCACGTCGGCGAACTGGATCACCTCGTCGCGCTGGTAGTGGTGCCCCAACACGAAGACCTTGCTCCCCAGCTTCGCCTTCGCGGCCGTGGCGCGGGCCACCAGATCCGGATCGCTGGGCGCCGGCAGGTCGCCCGGACACTCGACGCCGCGCTCGGTGTCGGGGTCGCTGCCCCGACCGAGCAGCAGCAGAGCGGTAGCCGTGTTCGAGGGTTCCACCCAGGTCGAAGTCACGTAGCCCATGGTCCCACAACGCGAGCGCGACGCAGCTTCGCTCGGTGTGGGCTGCCACACTGCTCGGCATGCGCGTGCTGCTCTGCCCGGACAAGTTCGCCGGCACCCTGCCCGCTCCGGAGGTGGCCGCCGCGGTGGCCGCCGGCTGGCGCACCGTCACCGACGAGGACGACCTGCTGATCCGGCCGCTCGCCGACGGCGGGCCGGGTTTCGTGGAGGTGCTCGCCGAGGCCCTTGGCGGCCGGCTGGTGCCGGTGTCGACGGTCGACCCGCTGGGCCGGCCGGCGGCCGGTGAGATCCTGCTCACCGCCGACGGGGCGACCGCCTATCTGGAGAGCGCCCAGGCGTGCGGGCTGCACCTGCTCTCCGCGACCGAACGCGACCCGAAGACCACCACCTCGTACGGGCTGGGCCTGTTGGTGGCCGCCGCGGTGGAGAGCGGTGCCCGGACGGTGGTGATCGGGCTGGGCGGCTCCGGCACCAACGACGCCGGAGCCGGAATGCTCGCCGCGCTGGGCGTGACCCCGCTCGATGCCACGGGCGCCGCGCTGCCGTACGGCGGGGCGGCGTTGGCCCTGGTCGACGCCCTCGACGGCGCGCCCCGGCTGCGGGGCGTCCGGCTGGTCGCGGCCACCGACGTGGACAACCCGCTGCTCGGCCTGCACGGCGCGAGCAACGTGTTCGGCCCGCAGAAGGGCGCCGACCGCGCTGACGTGCTGCTGCTCGATGCCGCGCTGGAGCGCTTCGCGGCAGTGCTGGAACGGGATCTGCCCGGCTGCCCGGCGGGGCTCGGCACGCTGCCCGGGGGCGGTGCCGCCGGTGGCATCGGCGCGGCGCTGCTCGCCCTGGGCGGCGGGTGCGAGTCGGGCATCGGCCTCGTCACCCGGGCCACCCGACTGGACGCCGCCCTGGACACCGCCGACCTGGTGATCACCGGTGAGGGGTCGTTCGACCACCAGTCGCTGCGCGGCAAGGTGGTCGCCGGGGTGGCCGGCGCAGCCCGCGACCGGGGAGTTCCCTGCGTGGTGGTTGCCGGGCAGGTGAGCACCGGCCGGCGGGAGGCCGCCTCGGCCGGGGTGACCGACGCGTACAGCCTGGTTGAGCACTTCGGTGGCGAGGAGCGCGGCGGGCTCGACGCCGCGCTGAGCCGGCCCGCGGAAGGGCTACGTGAGCTGGGCGCCCGGCTGGCCCGGCAGTGGAGCCGCTGAGCGTTTCGGCCGCACGGCCGACCCGCTTGGGACCGGGCCGACCTGCGGCGGCGGTCACGGCACGCGGGTGAGCCCGGCCGGGGCGGCGTACGATCGGCAGAGGACCACAACCGGGAATCACTGGACGGCGCGCGGCGTTGGCCAGTGCGTCCGGACCCAAACCGCGCAGGGAGACTTCCACGTGACCACGCCAGCGCAGACCGAGTCGACCGAGGCCCAGGCCCCTACTTCCGTCGTCCTCACCGACGTCGCCGCGGAGAAGGTCAAGGCCCTGATCGAGCAGGAGGGCCGCGACGACCTGCGGCTCCGCGTCGCCGTGCAGCCGGGCGGCTGCTCCGGCCTGCGGTACCAGCTCTTCTTCGACGAGCGTTCGCTCGACGGTGATGTCGTCACCGATTTCGGTGGTGTCGGGGTCGTCGTCGACCGCATGAGCGCCCCGTACCTTTCCGGCGCGACGATCGACTTCGCCGACCGGATCGACGCCCAGGGCTTCACCATCGACAACCCCAACGCGGGCAGCTCCTGCGCCTGCGGTGACTCGTTCAACTGAGTCACACCACACACCAGCACGACGGGGCCGTCCTTCGGGACGGCCCCGTCGTCGTATCACTGGGAGCGGTTCCGGGGTGGCCCTGGCGGGTCGGTTGCCGTTGTCCGACCGACCGGTGACCGTCGAGTTACCGGGCCGGTAGGCTGACCGCGCTCTGCTCCCTACCCCGAGGGTTCACATGAAGATCGCCGTCACCGGCTCGATCGCCACCGATCACCTGATGAGCTTTCCTGGTCGCTTCGCCGACCAGCTCATCGCCGATCAACTGCACAAGGTGTCCCTCTCCTTCCTGGTGGACGACCTGGTGCTCCGCCGCGGCGGCGTGGCGGCGAACATCTCCTTCGGCATGGGTCAGCTCGGGCTGCGCCCGGTGCTGCTCGGCGCGGTGGGGGCGGACTTCGCCGACTACCGTTCCTGGCTGGAGCGCCACGGCGTGGACTGCGACTCGGTGCACATCAGCGAGGTGGCGCACACCGCCCGGTTCGTCTGCACCACCGACACGGACATGTGCCAGATCGCGTCGTTCTACGCCGGTGCGATGAGCGAGGCGCGCAACATCGAGCTCGCACCGGTCGCCGACCGGCTCGGCGGTCTGGACCTGGTGCTGGTCGGTGCCAACGACCCCGAGGCGATGCTGCGGCACTCGGCCGAGTGCCGCACCCGTGGGTACGCGTTCGCCGCCGACCCGTCCCAGCAGCTCGCCCGGATGGGCGGCGAGGACGTGGTGGCGCTGATCGAAGGCGCCGAGTACCTGATGACCAACGACTACGAGAAGTCGCTGCTGCAGAGCAAGGCCGGGCTGAGCGACGACCAACTGCTGGACCTGGTCAAGGTGCGGGTCACCACGCTGGGCAAGCACGGTGTCGAGATCGCCGGGCGTGGCATCGACCCGATCCACGTACCGATCGCGCGGGAGATCCGGGCGGTCGACCCGACCGGGGTGGGCGACGGCTTCCGGGCCGGCTTCTTCACGGCGCTCTCCTGGGGGCTGGGCCTGGAGCGGGCCGCCCAGGTCGGCTCGCTGCTCGCCACGCTGGTCCTGGAGACGGTGGGGACCCAGGAGTACGACGTCCGCCGCGACCTGTTCGTCAAGCGCCTGGCGGAGTCCTACGGCGACACCGCAGCCGACGAGATCCGCCCCCACCTCCTCCCGTAACCCCGTAACCCCGTAACCCCGTAACCCCGTAACCCCATACGCCGATCATGGAGTAGTGGTGGCCTGATTGCCGCTGTACGCGGCTTTTGTACCCCACCACAACTCCATGATCGGCGGGGTTGACGGGGTCAGTGGGTGCGACGGATGTCGTAGGCGGGGCCATCGGGGCCCTTGATGGCGGCTACGAACTCCTGGCCTCGCATCCGGCACCAGGCGGGGATGTCCACCGCTGCGGCCGGATCGTCGGCGAGCACCCGGACCACCGTGCCGACCGGCACCTGGGGCATTCGTCGGGCCGCCGCGATCACCGGCAGCGGGCAGCGTTGGCCCCGGCAGTCGAGCACCTCGTCCGGCATCGTCACAGCCCCACCACCCCGGCCTCGGCGCGCAGGTCGGCGACGATCCCGGGCAACTCGGTGAGGAACCTCTCGACGTCCGCCTCGGTCGTCTCCCGGTGCAGGCTGACCCGCACGTTGCCGTGCGAGAGCACCCCCATCGCCTCCAGCACGTGCGACGGGCGCAGCGTGGACGAGGTGCAGGACGAGCCGGACGACACGGCGAAGCCCCGCCGGTCCAGTGCGTGCAGCAGCGCCTCGCCGTCGACGTACAGGCACGAGAAGGTGACCAGGTGGGGGAGCCGGAGCACCGGGTCACCGACCACCTCCACATCGGGCACCTCCGCCGCGACCCGCGCCCGGATCCGGTCCACCAACGGGCCCAACCGGGTCGCCTCGACCGCAGCGTCGGCCGCCGCCGCCCGCAGGCTCGCCGCCGCCGCCACCACCGCGGGCAGGTTCACCACCCCGGGGGTACGCCCACCCTCCCGCTCGTCGGCCGGCCAGGGCGACTCCCAGCGGGTGCCCTTGCGGACCGCCAGCACTCCCACCCCGGGTGGGCCGCCCCACTTGTGAGCGCTGGCGGTGAGCACCGACCAGCCGGCCGGCAGGGGCACCCGGCCGACCGACTGCGCGGCGTCCACGTAGAGCGGCACCCCCATATCGGCGCAGGTGGCAGCCGCCTCGGCGACCGGTTGCACGGTGCCCACCTCGTGACTGGCGGTGATCAGCGCGGCCAGTGCGACCCCGGGGGCCCGAACGGCGGCCGACCACGCGGCCAGGTCCAGTCGGCCCAACCGGTCGACCGGCACCGCAGTGGCGGCCCCGCCCGCCGCGACGTGCCGCTCCGCGGTGTGCAGCACCGCCGAGTGCTCGATCGCCGAGTGCACCAGTGTCGACCCGATCCGGCGCCGCCCCGCGAGGCCTCCGAGCACCGCGCCATGGGCTGCGGTCGTACCGCTGGGGGTGAAGGACACCTCGTCGGCGCGGACGCCGAGCGTCAGCGCGGTGGCCTCGCGGGCGGCGTCGAGCAGTTGTCGTGCCCGGCGGGCCTGGGCGTAGAGCTTGCCCGGGTCGGCCCAGCCGTCGTCGAGGGCGGCCAGCAGCGCCTGCCGGGCGACCGGATGCATCGGCGCGGCGGTCGCCGCGTCCAGGTAGACCGGGGATGCGCTCACGGTGCCACCTTTGTTCGCGGCTGTGGGGCTCGCAAACCCGGCTCACTCCTCGCACTCACAGGGTTGCCTTTTGTTCGCGGCTGTGGGGCTCGCAGACCCGGCTCACTCCTCGCACTCACAGATCCCTACGCTATCGCGGCGGTATGCCTAGGATCCCCCCGATGGGGGGCGGACAGTGACCCCACCACGGTCGAGTCCGTCATGGTCGAGTAATCTGCGACCGTCGGTGACGCCTTTGCCGCCGGTGCTGAGGAAAGACGCACCGCGGCGCGCTAGGGAGGCAGGACCAGGTGGTCGCAAGGAGTTCGGAGGTACGGCCGTCGGCCGTACGGCACAGCGCTTACCCAGGGGTCGGTGGACGCCGGGGGCGTGGTGCTGGTCGGGTGGCCGGGCTCGGTCTCGGTGGCGTGGCGCTGCTGGTCCTGCTCACGGGCTGTGATGTTGGTCAGACGTTTGACGGCTTCGGCTGGCCGCAGGGCGGCATCTCGCCGGAGTCCCGGCGGATGTACGACCTGTGGATCGCCTCCTGCGTCGCCGCGCTCGCGGTCGGCGTCTTCGTGTGGGGCCTGATCTTCTGGTGCGTCGTGCGCTACCGCAAGCGTGGCAACGCGCTGCCGGTGCAGACCCGCTACAACATGCCGATGGAGTTCCTCTACACCATCGCGCCGATCCTGATCGTCTCCGTGCTCTTCTACTACACGGCGATCGTGCAGACCGACGTCGACAAGTTGTCGAAGAACCCGGACGTCACGGTCGAGGTCGTCGCCTTCAAGTGGAACTGGCAGTTCAACTACCGCGACGGCCAGGGCCCCGACGCCCGCACCACCGCGTCGACGCTCGGCACCAGCGAGGTCATCCCGGTGCTGGTGCTGCCGACCAACCGGTCCATCCGGTTCGAGGAGACCAGCCGCGACGTCATCCACTCGTTCTGGGTGCCGGAGCTGCTGTTCAAGCGGGACGTCATGCCGGGCAAGATCCGCAACGTGTTCGAGGTTTCCAGCCTCGACGCCGAGGGCGCATACGTCGGGCGCTGTGCCGAGTTGTGCGGCAGCTACCACGCGTTCATGAACTTCGAGCTGCGGGTGGTTTCACCGGAGAAGTACGACCAGTTCCTGGCTGCCAAGCAGGGCGGCAAGTCCACCCAGGACGCCCTGAGTGAGATCGGTCAGGAGCCGTACGCGGAGACCACGCGGCCGTTCGACACCCGGCGGACGCAGTCCAACTTCAACCCGGACGACGCTCCGGCCGGCACGGGAAGCTGAGGCAGCCGCATGAAGACCGAGTGGCGTATCTTCCTGATCATCGCCGGGTTCCTCCTCGGTGCGACCATCCTCTACGGCGCCTGGACGCACGGTGAGTCGGGCGGCGTCGAGTGGGTGGGCACCGTCGCCCTGCTGCTGTCGTTCCTGCTCTGCACGATGTGCGGCGGCTTCTTCTGGTTCGTCTCCCGCCGGATCGACCTGCGCCCCGAGGACCGTCCGGACGCCGAGATCGCCGACGGTGCCGGTGAGGTCGGCTTCTTCAGCCCGGGCAGCTACTGGCCGTTCGGTCTGGCGCTGGCCGCCGCGCTCGCCGCGCTCGGTTTGGTGTTCTGGCAGTACTGGCTGATCGGCGCCGGTCTGCTGGCGGTCATCTTCGCCGCCTGCGGGCTGCTGTTCGAGTACTACAGCGGCACCCGACGTACCGCCGAGCACTGATCCACCCGGTCGCCGACGCGACCGACCGTTACGTCACGAAGGCCCGCATCCCCACTGGGGGAGCGGGCCTTCGTCGTGCCCCGGTCCGTGTGGGGCTCGGACGTGTGGGGCGCTGCGCTCGCGCCGGGTGATCGACTCCACATCGGCGAGGTGGGGGGTGATAACGCGGCGGGATGCCGCAACGTCGACGATCTGGAGGTGACCGAGACGCTGCACGACCCGGGTGGTGGTCTCAGGCGGCGTGGCGGCGGCTCGGCTGGCGGCGTCGGCGGTCGGCCAACCGGGTGACGCGGAAGGCGAACGTGGCGATCACCACGGCGGCGCCGCAACCGGTGCAGACCAGCTCGGGACAGTCGGTGCCGTGGCCGTCGACGCAGGGCGGCGCCTCGAACGGTGCTACGCCCTCGCAGACGTCGCAGTAGAGCTCGCGGTGCGACACAGGCGTCTCCTTCATCTCACTCCAGGCGAACCGCCTCCGGATGCGACAGCAGCGCGCAACGGAAACGGAGAACTACTCGGCTGTAGTTTCCCACGCGGGTCCGACAAATCCCCGCGCGCCGTCGACCCCGGACAGCATCGAGGGCCCCGAGTCGCGCCCACCCACGCCTGCTGAGCGGCGGGGGTCAGGCGGTGGCGGTCTCGATCCAGCGGTCGAGGGTCGCGGCGGCCGCGCCGGAGTCGATCGACTCGGCCGCGCGAGCCAGGCCGGCACGCAGCGCCTCGATGAGGTCGCCGTCGAGCGGGCCCTGGGTGGCCAGCGCCGCGGCGGCGTTGACCAGCACCGCGTCCCGGACCGGGCCAGTCTCGCCGGCCAGCAGGCGACGGGCCACGCCCGCGTTGTACGCGGCGTCACCGCCCCGCAGGTCCGCGAGGGTGGACCTGGGTACCCCCAGGTCCACCGCGTCCAGCACAGCCTCGCGTACGGTGCCGCCCTGGGCCGCCCAGACCCGGGTCGGTGCGGCCGTGGTGAACTCGTCCAGCCCGTCCTCGCCACGCATCACCAGGACGGAGTCACCGCGGGCGGCGAACACATCGGCCATCACCGGGGCCATCCGCGGGTCGAAGCAGCCGACGGCGCCAGCGCGGGGTCGGGCCGGGTTGGTCAGCGGGCCGAGGAAGTTGAAGACGGTGGGCACGCCCAACTCCCGTCGAACCGGGCCGGTGTGCCGCATCCCCGGGTGGAACCGGGCCGCGAAGCAGAACCCGATGCCGGCCTCCGTGACGCAGCGGACGATCGCATCCGGATCGAGGTCGAGCGGGACGCCGAGGAACTCCAACAGGTCGGCCGTGCCGCAGGAGGACGAGGCAGCCCGGTTGCCGTGCTTGGCCACCCGGACGCCGGCGCCGGCCACCACCAACGCGGCCATGGTGGAGATGTTGACCGTGTGGGCGAGGTCACCGCCGGTGCCCACCACGTCCAGCGCGGTGGAACGCAGCTCCTCGGGGAGGTCGACCGGGACCGCCCGGCTCAACATCGTCTCGACCAGCCCAGCCAGCTCGGCCGACGTCTCACCCTTGGCCCGCAGCGCCACCGCGAAGCCGGCGACCTGCGCGGCACCCGCCGAGCCGGCCATGATCTCGCCCATCGCCCAGGCGGTGTCGGCGGTGGACAGCTCCTCGCCGCGCAGCAGCGAATTGAGCAGGTGCGGCCAGGTCCGATCGCCCATGGGGGCCTCCCGAGCGTGCGAAATGCGGGTGGGCTGGAACGGGCGCCGACTGATCCGGCGCCGTGACGGTGCCGGAGAGCTTGGGGACGTCAGGCGGGTGCGTGCGTCCGCAGCAGCTCGGCCACCGTGCCGCCGGTGGTCACCGGGTCGAGCGGGTGCACCAGCGTCGCGTCGACCTCGGCGTACGCGGCGAGCCATCGGTCGGCGGCGCGGGCGATCACGAGGCAGGTCGGGGGAGCGTCGTCCCGGTCGTCCTTGACCTGCCGGGCGATGCCGATGCCGCCGCCCGGGCTGGCCTCACCGTCGAGCAGCAGCAGGTCGATCTCGTAGTCGTCGACCAGCCGGATGGTCTCGGCGTAGGTCGACGCGTCGACGAACTCGATCTGCAACCCGGGCGCGGGTCGGGTGCCGACGGCCAACCGCATCCGATCACGGACCTGCGGGTCGTCGCTGTAGAGCAGGACGGTGCAAAGACGATCGCTCATTCCGGCACTCCGGTTCCACCTCGTAGCTGCCCGCTGATCGTACCGGTCGGCGTGATGCAGCCAACATCCCGCCCGTCGCCACCCGTCCGGCGTGCCGTCCGCGCAGCTCAGGCGGTCGCGGCGTCGGCTGCGCGGTCGCGGGCCTCCTGGCGGTCCAGCTCGCGGTCGACCCGGCGGGCCTCCCGCTCGGACTGCTTGATCCACTGCACCACCAGAACCGCGAGCATGGTCACACTGACGAACTCACCACCTGCCCAGAGGATGCCGCCGGCGACCACCTGGTCCGCCCAGGGGTCGACCCAACCCAGGTTGAGTGACGGGTACCAGTCGCCGCCGAAGAGCGTGGTGCTCTGCATGACGGTGAGGCCGAGCACGGTGTGGAACGGCACGGAGAGCAGCATCAAAAGCGCCCGCGCCGGGTACGGCCAGCGGCCGGGCAGCGGGTCGAGGCCGAGCAGCGGCCAGAAGAACACGCAGCCGGTCATGATGAAGTGCGCGTGCACCAGCTCGTGCGCCCAGGCGTGTTCGAGGGTGAAGCGGTACAGGTCGCTGAAGTACAGCACGAACGGGTTGACCACGAAGATGGCGAACGCCACCAGCGGAAAGCTGTAGACCCGGGCGACGCGGCTGTGCACGATCGCCAGCAGGCGCTTGCGCGGCCCGACCGGCAGGGTCCGCAGGGCCAGGGTCATCGGTGCGCCCAGCGCCAGGAAGATCGGCGCCACCATGGACAGCACCATGTGCTGGATCATGTGCACGGACAGCAGTGCGGTGTCGTACGCGTGCAGCCCGCTGACCGTGACCAGCGCGATGCCGCCCAGCCCGGGGCCGAGGAAGAACACGGTGCGGGCGATCGGCCACCGGTCGCCACGCAGGCGCATTCGGTGCACCCCGTAGAGGTACAGGCCGGCGGCGAGCACCAGCCCGAGGGCCAGCCAGCTGTCCAGCCGGGTCTCGGTCAGCACCGCGCCGACGGTGAACGGCGGCGGGGCCGAGGTGGCGGCGAAGATCGGATCGACGTGCAGCACGCTTTTCAGGCTAGGCCAGGCGAACCGGACCCTGACGGTGGGGCCACGGAAGGCGCAGGTTTGCCACCCCGCTGATCGCCGGCCCCGGTCAGGGGCAATAATGACGGCGTGACCGCGGCCCCAGCCATTGACAAGAGCCGGATCCACTCTCTGACCCGACCGAACATGGTCAGCGTCGGGACGATCGTGTGGCTCTCCAGTGAACTCATGTTCTTCGCGGCGCTGTTCGCGATGTACTTCTCGATCCGCGCGGCAGCGCCGGAGCAATGGGAGAAGCACACCGAGGCGCTGAACATTCCGTATGCGACCACCTTCACGGTGATCCTGGTGCTGTCCTCGGTGACGTGCCAGCTCGGCGTCTTCGCGGCGGAGAAGGGCGACGTCCACGCGCTACGGCGCTGGTTCACCGTCACGTTCGTGATGGGCCTGATCTTCGTGCTCGGCCAGCTGAACGAGTACCGGCACCTGGTCGCCGACGGCGTCAAGATCAACGGAGACGGGTACGGGTCGGTGTTCTACCTGACCACCGGCTTCCACGGCCTGCACGTGACAGGCGGCCTGATCGCCTTCATCATCTTCATGGTCCGTACGACCATGGGCCGGTTCACTCCGGCGCAGGCGACCTCGGCGATCGTCGTGTCGTACTACTGGCACTTCGTCGACGTCGTGTGGATCGGGCTGTACGCCATGATCTACTGGCTCCAGTGATCTTGCGCGTCACATTCCGCGCTGCTGCTCCGTCCCCTGAGACAGGTCCAACCGGTTAAGGACACCGCTCATGACTTCTGACAACGACCGCCGACGCGGTCTGCTCGCGCGGTTGCGCGCGCGGCCGGCCGCGCGCAGCAGGGGCCGCCGCCGGCTGGGCGCCGCGGTCCGGCTGATCGCCGCGCTGATGCTCGCCGGCGGCGCCTACACCGTCTTCGCCCCGGGTGCCCAGGCGCAGGACAACCCGCAGCTGACCGGCGCCGCCGCCGAGGGCAAGGCGCTGTTCGACGTGAGCTGCGTGACCTGTCACGGCCGTAACGCCCAGGGTGTCGAGGGCCGCGGGCCGAGCCTGGTCGGCGTCGGCGCGGCCTCGGTCGAGTTCCAGGTCAGCTCCGGGCGGATGCCGATGGCCCGCCAGGAGGCCCAGGCGCACCGCAAGCCCCCGCTCTTCACCGACGAGCAGACCCGTCAGCTGGCTCAGTATGTCCAGGAGCTCGGCGGCGGCCCGGTCGTCCCAGAGGGCGATGAGCTCCGCGAGGGCGGCAACGTCGCGTCCGGCGGTGAGCTGTTCCGGATCAACTGCTCGCAGTGCCACGCGTTCGGTGGTGGCGGCGGTGCGCTCTCCTCGGGCAAGTTCGCCCCGAGCCTGCACCCCGCGACGGACCGCCAGATCTACGCGGCGATGCTGAGCGGCCCGCAGAACATGCCGGTGTTCGGCGACAACCAGCTTCGGCCGGAGCAGAAGGCCGACGTCATCGCCTACATCCAGGAAACGCTGAAGAACGACCAGGACCCGGGCGGCTTCAACCTCGGGCGGTACGGCCCGTCCACCGAGGGCCTGGCGATCTTCCTGGTTGGCATCGTGGCGCTCGTCTTCGCCAGCCTGTGGATTGCGGGCAAGTCGTGACCGAGCGGATCATCCGATTCAGTGCTGTGGTGCCGCTCGGCGCCACCCGTAGCGAGGTGACGGCATGAGCACCCACACCGAGCACCCGGCCCCGCAGGGCCAGGAGCCGCTCGATCTGAACGCGCCCGGGGTGACCCGTTTCGACATCGTCCGTGAGGGCGCGCGCCGGGACGACATCGAAATCGTCCACTACGAGCCGCAGGTGCTGCCTGGCACCAAGGCCGAGCGCCGGCTGACCCGGGTGGTGGCCGGGCTCTTCCTGATCACCGGCCTGGCGGCGACCGCGTTCCTGGCCATCTACATCTGGTGGCCGTGGCAGTACGAGCCGGGCCGTGGCGGCGACAAGTTCTACACCCCGCTGCTCGGTTTCACCCTCGGCGTGGCGCTGCTCGCCGTCGGCTTCGGCATCCTGACCTGGGGCAAGAAGTTGCTGCCCAAGGAGGTCTCGATCCAGGACCGGCACGAAGGTGCGGTGGACTCCGAAGGCCGCACCATCACCGGCCAGACCATGCTCTACATGGCCGACGAGTTGGGCGTGAAGCGTCGCCCGCTGCTCGGCATCTCGCTGCTGGCCGGTCTCGCGCCGGTCGGCGCGGTGGTCGCGGCGCCGCTGGTCGGTGGGATGATCTCCAACCCCCACAAGGACAACCAGATGTTCCGCACCGGCTTCGCCGCTGCGAACACCGGCGAGAAGATCCGGCTGGTCCGCGAGGACGGCCGGCCGATCCGCCCGGCCGACATCAGCGCCGGTGGTCAGCTGACCGTCTTCCCGGGCATCGAGCACGGCGTGAGCAACAGGCACGCCGACTCGCCGACGCTGCTGATCCACCTGCGGGACTCCGACGCGCTGACCTCGCGCCAGGCCAACGAGCGGGTTGGCCACGGCGACTACATGTGGGGCAACTACGCGGCGTTCTCCAAGATCTGCACGCACGCCGGCTGCCCGGCCAGCCTGTACGAGCAGCAGACCAACCGGCTGCTCTGCCCGTGCCACCAGTCCCAGTTCCTGATCACCGACAACGCCAAGCCCGTCTTCGGCCCTGCCAGCCGGCGGCTGCCGCAGTTGCCGATCGAGGTGGACTCTGAGGGCTTCTTCGTGGCGAAGTCCGACTACACCGAGACCGTCGGGCCTGATTTCTGGGAGCGGCCATGAAGCGTCGAAAGCTTGACCTTGCGGCGACGCCGGGCAAGGCCGCGGTGGGAGTGGACGACCGCTTCCAGGTGGCCACCCCGCTGCGCAAGCTGCTGAACAAGGTCTTCCCGGACCACTGGTCGTTCCTGCTCGGCGAGATCGCGCTGTTCTCGTTCGTCGTGCTGCTGCTGACCGGTGTGTTCCTGACCCTCTTCTTCGAGCCGGCGATGACCGAGGTGGTCTACGACGGCAGCTACGCCCCGCTGCAGGGCACGCCGATGTCCGCCGCCTACGCCTCCAGCCTGGACATCTCGTTCGACGTCCGTGGTGGCCTGGTGATGCGGCAGATGCACCACTGGTCGGCGCTGCTGTTCATGGCCGCGATCGTCGTGCACATGCTGCGGGTCTTCTTCACCGGCGCCTTCCGCAAGCCGCGGGAGACCAACTGGATCATCGGCTCGCTGCTGTTCTGGGTCGGCTTCCTGGCCGGCTTCACCGGCTACTCGCTGCCGGACGACGGCCTATCCGGCACCGGCCTGCGGATCGCCTCGGCGATCATGCTGTCCATCCCGGTGATCGGTTCCTGGGTCACGTCCTCGATCTTCGGTGGCGAGTTCCCGGGCACGATCATCATCAGCCGGTTCTTCATCGCCCACGTGCTGCTCATTCCGGGTCTGCTGGTTGCGCTGATCAGCGTGCACCTGGGTCTGGTCTTCAAGCAGAAGCACACCCAGTGGCCCGGCCCCGGCCGGACCAACGGCAACGTCGTGGGCGAGCGGATGTTCCCGCGGTACGCGCTGAAGCAGGGCGGCTTCTTCATGGTCGTCTTCGGCGTCATCGCGCTGATGGGCGGCCTGTTCCAGATCAACCCGATCTGGCTGTTCGGCCCGTACGAGGCGTGGGTGGTCTCGGCCGCCAGCCAGCCCGACTGGTACGTCATGTTCCTCGACGGGTCGACCCGACTCATGCCGGCCTGGGAGATCAGTATCCCGCTCGGTGACGGGTACGTCATCCCGCCGCTGTTCTGGCCGACGGTCGTGCTGCCCGGCATCCTCGTGGGCCTGTCGACGATGTACCCGTTCCTGGAAGCCCGGCACCTCAAGGACCGCAAGAGCCACAACCTGCTCCAGCGGCCCCGCGACGTCCCGGCCCGGACCGCGGTCGGCGCCATGGCCGTCTCCTTCTACATCGTGCTGACGCTCACCGGCGCCAACGACGTGATCGCCGACAAGTTCATGATCAGCCTGAACGCGATGACCTGGGCTGGCCGGATCGGTCTGCTGGTGGTCCCGCCGATCGCGTACTACGTCACGTACCGGCTCTGCCTGGGTCTGCAGCAGCACGACCGGGAGGTGCTCGCACACGGCGTGGAGACCGGCATCATCCGGCGCATGCCGGACGGCCGGTTCGTCGAGGTGCACCAGCCGCTCAGCGCGTCGAACGGGCACGCGGACGGTCACGGCGAGCTGGAGTACGTCGGCTGGGTCGTACCGAAGAAGATGAACCGGCTGGGGGCCCTCGGCCCGGCCATCCGGGGCTTCTTCTACCCGATCGAGAAGCCGGTCGAGGCGCCGGTCTCCCCGGGTCACCCGCCGGTCGAAGCCCGGCCCGAGCGCGAGGAGATCGGCAGCGGCGAGAGTCGCCGCTGACCGCCCAAACGCACCGTTACGTGGCGCCCGCCGGAAATCCGGCGGGCGCCACGTCGTATCCGTACCCACCGCCCATCCGACCAGGAGTCGGACGGCCACGGTGGGACCGGTCGACCCCGCGCGACGGGCGATCGCAGGAATAACCCCGGTGAGCCGGGTATCCGTGCGGTCCAACGTCTCAAGGGGGGGAAGCATGTTGGGTATCAAACGCCTCGGCCTGTTGGCCGCGCTGGTACTGGTCGGTGTCGCGCCGGCCGCGGCCGCGCAGGCCGCGGCACAGCCGTCGACGCAGGACACCCAGTACCTGCAGGCGGTACACCAGGTCAACCTGTTCGAGATCACCGCCGGTGACCTGGCCCAGCAGAAGGGTCAGGACCAGGGGGTCAAGGACCTGGGCGCGATGCTGAAGACCGACCACACCCAGCTGGACCAGACGGTGCAGCAGACCGCGTCCCAGCTCGGGGTGGAACTGCCGAACGAGCCCAGCGCCGATCAGCAGGCGGTCATCGACAAGTTGAACAACGCCAGCGGCGCGGAGTTCGACCGGCTCTGGGTGACCAGTGAGCTGGCCGGTCACGTCCAGGCCATCCAGGCCACCCAGACGGAGATCTCGCAGGGCTCCGAGCAGTCGGTGGTCCAGTTGGCTCAGACCGCCCTGCCGATCCTGCAGGCGCACTACGACGAGCTGGTGCAGCTCGCCAACCAGTTGGGCATCCCGGTTCCGCAGACCAGCGCCAGCGGTACGCCCAGCCCGGGTGGCACTGGCACTGAGTCGCCGGCTCCGGGCGGCACTGGCACCGAGTCTCCGGCTCCGGGTGGCACCACCGAGTCCCCGGCTCCGGGCGGCGGCACCACCGAGTCGCCAGCTCCCAGCGAGAGCTGACATAGCGGCAGCAGACGGCCGGTCCACCCGCACGGTGGACCGGCCGCTGTGCGTCCGGCGCCGGCCGACAGGCGGTCGGCGCGGCCATCGGGGTCAGTCGGCGCTGGCCAGGCCGATCGCGAACGCCTCCTCCAGGTCGTGCTGGGAGTAGGCCCGGAACGCGATGTGCGACTCGGTGTTGAGCACGCCCGGGACCTTGGAGATGCTGCCCGCGATGACCTGGGCGATCTGGTCGAACTCGCGGACCCGGACGATGGCGATGAGGTCGACGTGCCCGGCCACCGAGTAGACCTCGCTGACGCCGGGAAGGTTGGCCAGGTTCTCTGCCACCTCGGGGATCGCGTCGGTGGCGCAGTCGATCAGCACGATCGCGGTGATCACGGGGCATTTCTCCGTTCGTCGGCGTCGTCGCCCATGCTAGATGTTTCCGCCTGGGCCTGGAGTCGGGAGTGGTCGGGGCTCAGCCGTGCGCGGTCAGGTCGTCCCCGGCCCGGATCGCGTCGCGCAGCCGCTCGCCGTCGCGCACGGTCGCGCCCGGCCAGACCACGGTGCGCCATACGTCGCCGGCCACCCGCGCGCCCGCGCCGACCACCGACTCCACGCAGCGACCGGTCACCGTGGCGGACGGGTCGACGAGGACACCGCCGGCCGCGGCGTGCAGGTTGGCCGCCAGGTAGTCGGCCGGCGTGCCGGTGTCGTAGAAGGTGCCCGCGTAGGGCACCACCTCCAGGGCGCCCGCCGCCTCGGCCGGGCGCCAGAGGGCTCGGACCAGGTCGGAGACGACGACCGGCAGGTCCCGGACCAGTCGCCAGGGAAGCAGCGAGAAGCCGGTGAAGCAGTGCCCGGCGAAGGTGCCCGGTGCCGCCGGGTCCGGGGCGGGTTGGCCGAGCAGGCGTACGGTGTGCCCGTCCCAGCCGTCGAGCAGAGCAGCCACGTCCGGGCCCGGGGGAGCCGCCGGGTCGGCGAGATACGCGTCGGCGTTGCCGACCAGCACGGGCCGCCCGTCGATCCAGTCCCGCAGGTTGGCCACCCCGCCCGCCGTGCCCAGCGGGTCGCCCGGCTCGACGGACAGGTGCGCGCGGTCGCCGACGTGCGCGACCACCTGGTCGCCGAGATAGCAGGCGTTCACCGCGACCCGGGCGGGACCGACCAGGCCGAGCCCGGCCAGCCGGGCCAACGCCCGGTCCAGCAGTGCCACGTTGCCCACCGGGCAGAGCGCCTTGGGCACCCGTTCGGTGAGCGGGCGCAGCCGGGTGCCCTCGCCGGCGGCGAGCACCACCGCGCACAGCTCCGCAGGCACGCCAGCCGCGCCGGTCATGGCGTGTTGTCAGGAACCGGTGGCGGGAACTGCCCGGCCAGCGGCCCGATGTCGTAGTAGGCGAGCAGCCGGGCGGTCGGCCAGGTCAGCTTGGGCAGGTCGTCCAGCGGGTGCCACGCGGCCTCGAAGACCTCCGCGCCGTCGACCGCCAGCTCGGTGCTGGACGCCGGCACCTCCGTCTCGAAGACCATGTCCACCCAGCCCTTGGCGTGCACGATCGCGTTCGGCAATGCCGGGCGCAGCCGGGACGGGGGGAGTCGGATGCCGGATTCCTCGAACAGCTCGCGGGCCGCGCCGACCACCGGGGCCTCGCCGCGATTCAGCAGGCCGGCGGGGAGCGACCAGCCCTTGCCGGGCGGCTGGCGCAGCATCAGCAACCGGCCCGCGCCCGTCGCCTCGGCGTCGCGGACCAGGGTGACCGCGCCGACGATGTACTTGGGCACGGCCAGCCGGACCAGGCGTCGACGCACCGGCAGCGGCAGCCGGTAGAAGGCCTGGTAGAACATGGCCCGACCGGTGGCGCGGGAGCGGGGGATCATGACTCCAGGCTAGTGGTCACGAATGTTCTTCGGACGCGCTGGGGCCCGCCCAGTCACTGTCGATGGTCGACCAGGTCGATGAGCTGGCGTACCACGGTGTCCGGTTCGATCACCCGGTCGAAGACCGCGACCAGCAGGGTTTCCAGGTCGGGGTAGCCCAGTTCCTCGGAGAGGCGCAGCAGCGGCAGGTCACTGGCGAGGCCTCGGTTGTGCTGACGCAGGGTGAGCCCGATGGTGGCCCGGCCGAGGCGGACCTTGTCGCTGATCGTGATGCCCGGCTCGGTGTGCTCGGCGAACCACCGGTTGATCTGCATCTGCGCGTTCGGCGACTTGACGAAGCTCAGCCACTCCTTGCGGGGGCCGCGCGGCGCCACACCGGCCTCGAAGCCGTTGTCGCCGTCGTTCTCGGTGAAGATCTCCACCACGTCGCCCTCGCCCAGCTCCGAGCTCAGCGGGGCCAGTCGACCGTTGATCCGGGCGGCGAGGCAGTGGTCGCCCCGTTCGTTGCCCAGCTCGTAGGCGAGGTCGACGGGCGTGGCATTGGCCGGCAGCATGACCTGCCGCCCGTCGGCGAAGACCTGGATCTGGCCCTCGGCGAGGTCGCAGCGCAGCGACTCGAGGAACTGCGCCGGGTCGGCGGCGTCCGGCTCCCAGTCGAGCACCCGGCGCAGCCAGTCCAACTGCTCGGCGCGGGCCGCCGCGCTGCCGATGCCGCCGGAGCGCGGGAAGCGGAAGTCGGCGGCGATGCCGTACTCGGCCGAGCGGTGCATCTCCTCGGTGCGGATGAGCACCTCCACCGTGCGGTCCTGTGGGCCGCAGACGCTGGTGTGCAGCGAGCGGTAGAGGTTGTTCTTCGGTGAGGCGATGAAGTCCTTGAAACGGCCGGGCATCGGTCGCCAGGTGCCGTGGATCGCGCCCAACGCGGCGTAACAGTCGGTGGGCGGGCCGTCGACCACCACCACGATGCGGGGCAGATCGTACGGGGCGGTGTGCTCTCCGGCGATGGTGTCCTTCCAGATCGAGTAGAGGTGCCGAGGGCGAGGGCTGACCTCGGCGTCGACTCGGCTGCGTTTCAGCGCCACCCGCGCCCGGGTGACCACCGAGTCGAGGTACGCGTCCCACCCCGGCCGGTCGTGCACGTGCCGGGCCAGCCGGGCGTGCTCGTCGGGCTCCAGGTGCAGCAGCACCACGTCGTCGAGCTCACGCTTGAGGGTCTGGATCCCCAGCCGGTCGCAGAGGGGGACCAGCACCTCCTGGGTCTTGCGGGCGATCCGTTCCCGCGACGACGCGGAGCGCACCCCGAGGGTGCGCATGTTGTGCAGCCGGTCGGCCAACTTGATGATCAGCACCCGGACGTCCTTGGCGGCCGCGACGATCATCTTGCGGATCGTCTCCGCCTCGGCGGCCTTGCCGTAGAACGCCTTGTCGAACTTGGTCACCCCGTCGACCAGGTGGGCCACCTCGCCGCCGAAGTCCTCGGAGAGCGCCTGGAGGGTGTAGCGGGTGTCCTCCACGGTGTCGTGCAGCAACGCCGCGACCAGGGTGGTGGTGTCCATCCCCAGCTCGGCGCAGATCTGGGCCACCGCGAGCGGATGGGTGATGTACGGTTCCCCGCTCTTGCGGAACTGCCCGCGGTGCATGTTCTCCGCGATGGTGTATGCCCGGCGCAGCACCGCGGGATCGGTGCCGGCGTGGATGCCCCGGTGGGTGCGAACCAGTTGGGTGACCGGGTCGGAGTCGGTGGTCGGCCAGGTGAGCAACGACCGCAGCCGACGGGCGAGCGGCAGCTCACCCGGCTGGGTCGGAAGGGCGCCCCCCAGGGCGGCGCCGTGTCCGGCGTCGACGTCCACGAGGGACACCTCCTCACCCCGGCTCCGCGTCGCCGAAACCGGCGGCGGGGAGCAGGCCCACGAATCGGGCAGGACTGCACTTCTCTAACAGCCTAAGCGAGCCGACGTAGTCCGATCGGTCAGTTGGTCATGAGCGTTCGGTCGAGAGTTGGTGGGACGAGGCGTTCTCGGCCTTCGCCAGCAGGTCACGGAACCGCCCCGCGCCACCCACCGGGGAGGACCAACCGGAGGACATCTCGACGAGTCGGGTCTCCGGTCGCTCCAACCAGGACAGGATCCGCTCGGACTCCTCGGCGGTGGCCGCCGGCACCGGGCCGTGCCCGCCCGACACCGTCTCGGCGGTGGCCCGGATGGCGGTCAGCGTGGGCCGTGGGTGGACGCCCGGCGGGGACACCCCCGCGCCGGCCAGCCGGCCGTGCCGCACCAGCGCCAGCTCCCAGCCGCCCCTGGCGGCCGGCCGTGCCGCGGCCAGCTCGACGATCCCGGTGAGCGCGGCCAGCCGCTGCATCCGCACGGTGGCCCGCAGCACCGCGGCCAGCCGGGACCGCACCACCGCGGCGTCCTCGTAACGCTGGTCGCGGGAGAGCACGTCGATCCGGGCGAGCAGCGCGTCCACCACCGGCTGTGGGTCGCTGGCCGTGGCGGTGCGGAAGGGCGCGGCGGCGCTGTCGTCGTACTCCTGCGGGGTGATCTTGTGCTCGCAGGGCGCCGGGCAGCGACCCAGCTCGGCCAGCGCGCAGGCCGGCGTGACGGTGCGCAGCGAGAGCCGGTGCGTGCACTGGCGCAGCGGCACCGCGTCGTGGAAACCGGCGGCCGCCAGCTCCGCGGCCCGCCGGGAGGTGAACGGCCCGAGGTAGGCGGTGTCGGTGGGGGAGAGGTCGCGGACGATCGAGAGCCGAGGGTACGGACCGTCGGTGAGCTTGAGCCAGACCATCCGCTCCGGGTATTTCGACCGCCGGTTGTACGGCGGGGCGTGCGCGGCGATCAGCCGCAGCTCGCGGACCTCCGCCTCCAACGAGTGCGCGCACTCCACCGCCTCGACCCGCTCGGCCGCGGCCAGCATCTCGGAGATGCGTGCCCGCTTCTCACCGGCCGTGAAGTAGCTGCGCACCCGGGTGGCGATGTCGACGGAGGTGCCCACGTAGAGCGGTCGGTCGTCGGCGGCCCGGAAGATGTAGACCCCGGGAACCTTGGGCAGCCCCTCGGCCAGGTGCCGTTTGCGGCGCTGGGTCGGGGTGACCGCCCGGGCGAACTCGATGGCGTCGCCCACCGTGTCCACCTGGTGCCCGCCGAGCCGGCCGATCAGCCCGTGCAGCACGTCGACGGTGGCCTTCGCGTCGTCCAGCGCACGGTGGGTGGGCTGGACGGCGGTGCGGAAGTAGGCGGCCAGGGTGCCCAGCTTGCGGTTGGGCACCTCGTCGCGGGTCAGCACCCGGCGGGCCAGCGCCGCCGTGTCCAGCACGCGGGGGTTGGGCCAGGGGTAGCCGTGTTTCGCGCAGGCGGCCTTGAGGAAGCCCACGTCGTACGGGGCGTTGTGCGCCACCAGCACCGCGTCGGCGATGAACTCCAGGAAGCTCGGCAGCACCTGCTCGATCGGCGGCGCCGGCACCAGCATCGCCTGGGTGATCCCGGTCAGCACGGTGATGAACGGCGGGATCGGCTGCCCCGGGTTGACCAGGGTGGCCAGCACGCCGAGCTGTTCGCCGCCGCGCACCTTGACGGCGCCGATCTCGGTGATGCCGCCGCCGTCCGGCGCGCCGCCGGTGGTCTCCAGGTCGACCACCACGAAGGTGGTCGCGTAGAGCGGCAGCGCCGGGTCCACCCCGCCCACCGCCGGGTCGAGACCAGCGAGGGACTCCTGGACGTACTCCGCCTGTGCCATCGGCGGCACGCTAGCGCGCCGGTCCGACACTCCCGTCACAGCGGCCCCACCAGTGTGCATGGGGCTAGGATGAGAGATCGGCTCACCACCGGGCGGTGGGCCCGTTCGCGGTGGGAGACTTGCCACATGCCCCTCACCGAGCCGAACGACGACCACCTCCCGCAGGAGGATCTGGTCGCGCGCGATGGTGCTGCGGGCAACCCGGACGACAACGTAGTCAGCCAGACATCAGGCCCATTCGGCCCGACGGCAGCGGGCGACGGGCCCGCGATCGAGCCGGAGCCGACCCTGCCGGAGCCGGTCCGGCAGCGGATCGTGGCGCTGACCGCCGCGGTGCTGCCCACCCTGCCCGCCGACGAGGTGCCGGTGCCGTTGCGCCGAGTGGCCAAGTTCGCCCCCAACCGGCGGGCCCGGCTGGGCGCGCCGGCCATCGCCGCCCAGCTCACCGCCGACCCGCTGTTCCGGCAGCGGGTCACCGCCCGCGTCCTGGCCGACGCCGGTGACCTCGGTGCTGCCGTCGTCGAGGGCACCGCGCCCGCCGCCGCCGACCCGGTCGAGGTCGCCGCGCTGGCCTACCTGACCCGGCCGCGCGGCTGGCGAGAGTTGATCGAGGCCAGCGGTGCCGCCGTGCGCGCCGAGGCGGACAGCGCGGTCGTTGCCGAGCTGGTCCGTGAGGCCGAGCAGCGAGCCACCCGCGCCGAGCACGACCGGGCGGTGGCCCGGGTCGAGGCGGAGAAGCTCCGCGACGAGCTGGCCCGCGTCCGTGAGGAGCTGGGTCAGCTCCGCGAGGAGTCCCGGCAGGTGGCCCGTACCCTGCGGGAGACCCAGGCCCGTGAGCGCAAGGCCACCGAGCTGTTGGCCACCGAGCGCGGCCGGGCCGCGCGCGCCAGCGCCGACGTGGACGCCGAGCTACGCCGTGCCCGGGCCCGGCTGGCCGAGGCGGAGGCCACCGCCGGTGTGGCCCGTGCCAGCGCCAAGGAGTCGCGCTCGGTCGACGACGCCCGGCTCTGGCTGCTGCTGGAGACCATCGGCCAGGCCGCCGTCGGGCTGCGCCGGGAGCTGGCGCTCGACCCGGTCGACAAACTCCCCGCCGACTTCGTCGCCGACGCGTTCGCCGAGCAGCCGGGCACCGCCCCGGCCGGCCCGTCCGCCCGGGCCCGCGACACCGACGACCCGGCCCGGCTCGACCAGCTGCTCGCCCTGCCCAGGGCACACCTGGTGGTGGACGGCTACAACGTCACCAAGCGGGGCTTCGGCGAGATGTCCCTGGAGCAGCAGCGCAAACGCCTGATCACCGGGCTGGGCGGGATCGCCGCGCAGACCGGCGACGAGGTCACGGTGGTCTTCGACGGTGCCGAGCGGATGCACGGTCTGCCGCCCGCGCCGCGCGGCGTACGGGTGCTCTTCTCCCGCAAGGGCGAGACCGCCGACGAGCTGATCCGGCGGCTGGTCCGCGCCGAGCCGTCGGGGCGCCCGGTGGTCGTGGTCTCCTCCGACCGTGAGGTCGCGGACGGCGTACGCCGGCACGGGGCCTACCCGCTGGGTGCCGACTCGCTGCTGCGGCGGCTCGCCCGATCCTGACCACACCCCGACCGCAGGCCGTGATCGACACGAGGTCGGCGATGTAGGGGTGTCCGGCCGGTCGGGATACCCCGATATCGCTGATCTGGAGTGGATCTCGCCCCCAACGGTCGGTCGGGTGGGGTTTCTGTCGTACCCGGTGGTTAGCGTCGATGTGACCGACGGTGCTCGGGTCGCGACGACAAGGCGCGGGCCGGGCATCTGCCGAGCCGATCAGGAGGCGTGATGCTCATCGACTGCGAGGGGTGCCCGACCCAGGGTGGCGGTTGTTCCGGCTGCCTGGTGGCCGCCCTGTTCGACGAGACGTCCCCGGCGGCCGGGCTGGTCGCTGCCGAGGTTCAGGCGATCGAGGTGCTCGCCCGGGCCGGCTTCGACGTGGAGGTGCTGGCCGCGCCCGCGCGTCCCGGGGCCGCCCGCCAGCGCGCGCCACGTCGCGTGGCCTGACCGCCACACCGCACCCGAAGCGGGCTTTTCGCGGGCCATAGGATGGGCGGTCACGGCGGGAGGAGCGGCCAGATGAGCGGGGTACGACGCGACGACGGCACGCCCGCCGGCAGTGGCACGCCCGCCGGCAGTGGCGGGAAAGCTCGCCGAGCGGCGAGCACGGCGGTGCCCCGGTGACCCCGCGCGGGTGGGCGCTGCTGACCCTGGCCGGCTTGACCGTCGCGCTGCTGGTGATCGCCGCGCTGTTCATTCCGTGGCACCGACCGCCGGCACCTCGGGCCGACCAACTGGCCGCGCTGCGTGACCTGCCAGCCGAGCAGGTGGCCAAGGGGCGGGAGTTCCGCGCCGCGCTGCGTCCCGGCGGCTACACCGCGCTCGCGATCGGGCTGCTGGTCGCTCTCGCCCTCGGGTTGACCCCGCTGGGCAGTCGCCTGGTCGAGCTGGTGGGCCGGCCGTTCGGCGGGCACTGGGCCGCGCAGGCGGTGCTCGGCGGGTTGGCCGTGGTGCTCGTCGCCGACCTGGTGACGCTTCCGTTCGCCGCTTGGCGCCAGAGCGTACTCACCCGTTACGGGCTGAGCACCAACGGCTGGAGCGGCTGGGCGGTCGACCTGCTCAAGTCGTACGCGGTCAGCGCGGTGATCGGCGCGGTGGCGCTGGTCGGCTTCTACGCGGTCATCAGGTTCGCGCCGCGCTGGTGGTGGGCGTTCGGCGCGGCTGGCGCTGCCCTGCTGGTGGTGCTGCTGTCGTTCGTGCTGCCGGTGCTGGTGGAGCCGGTGTTCAACCGGTTCACCCCGATGGAGCAGGGCCCGCTGCGCACCGAGCTGATGAGCATGGCCGCCCGCGACGGCGTGCCGGTGCGCGACGTGCTGGTCGCCGACGCCTCCCGCCGCACCAAGGCGGTCAACGCGTACGTCTCCGGTCTCGGTCCGACCCGGCGGGTGGTCGTCTACGACACGCTGCTGCACGAGGCGACCCCGGCCGAGGTGACCGCCGTGGTGGCCCACGAGCTGGGGCACGCGAAGGACTCCGACGTGGCGGTCGGCACGTTGACCGGTGCGCTGGGCGCAGCGGCAGCCGTGGTGGCGCTCTACCTGCTCGGCTCGTGGGGGCCGCTGCTGCGGCTGGCCGGCGTCGACTCGGTCGCCCAACCGCGTGCGTTCCCACTGCTGCTCGCCCTCGTCACGGTGGCCGGGTTGGTCGCCGCCCCGGTGCAGGCGCTGATGTCGCGTCGCGTGGAGGCACGCGCCGACGCGCACGCGCTCGCGCTCACCCGTGACCCGGTTGCCTTCGAGTCGATGCAGCGCCGGCTCGGCTCGGTCAACCTCGGCGACCCCGACCCGCCCCGCTGGGAATACCTCTACTCGGCCTCGCATCCGTCCACCGTGGAGCGGATGGCCGCCGCCCGCGCGTACGCCCGGGAGGCCGGCCGATGAGCCGCACGCTGCTGATCACCAATGATTTTCCGCCCCGCCCCGGCGGAATCCAGTCCTTCGTGCACAACCTCGCGGTGCGTCAGCCGGCCGGCTCGGTGGTGGTGTACGCGTCGAGTTGGCGCGGTTCCGCGAAGTTCGACGCCGACCAGCCGTTCGAGGTGATCCGGGAACGCACACGCGTGTTGCTGCCTACCCCGCTGATCGCCCGTCGGGCGGCCCGGCTGGCCCGTGCGTACGACTGCGACACGGTGTGGTTCGGCGCGGCGGCCCCACTGGGGTTACTCGCCGCGGGCCTGCGACGGCGTGCCGGCGTACACCGGGTGGTGGCGCAGACCCACGGCCACGAGGTCGGGTGGGCGGCGTTGCCGGCCGCCCGGCCGGCGCTGCGTCGGATCGGTCGGGGCGTGGATGTCACCACCTATCTCGGTGAGTACACCCGCAGCCGGTTGGCCCGCGTGCTGGACGGGGTGACCGAGTTGCGCCGGCTCGCGCCCGGGGTCGACGTGGACACCTACCACCCGACGGTGGACGGTGAGCAGGTCCGGGCCCGGCTCGGGTTGACCGACCGGCCGGTGGTGGTGTGTGTGTCCCGGTTGGTGCCGCGCAAGGGGCAGGACATGCTGATCCGGGCACTGCCGGAGATCCGCCGCCGGGTGCCCGACGCGGCGCTGCTGATCGTCGGCGGCGGGCCATACCGGGCGACCCTGGAAAAGCTGGCCCGGCAGACCGGTGTGGAACGGGACGTGGTGTTCACCGGCTCGGTGCCGTCGGCCGAGCTGCCGGCGCACTACGCGGCTGGCGACGTCTACGCGATGCCGTGCCGCACCCGCAACCGGGGGCTGGATGTGGAAGGGCTGGGCATCGTCTACCTGGAGGCGTCCGCGACCGGCCTGCCGGTGGTGGCCGGTGACTCCGGGGGTGCTCCGGACGCGGTCCGCGAGGGGGAGACCGGTTACGTCGTACGCGGCCGCGACGTCGCCCAGCTCGCCGACCGGGTGGCCCGGCTGCTGGCTGATCGTGACCTGGCCCGCCAGATGGGCGCTGCCGGCCGGGCGTGGGTGGAGCGGGAGTGGCGCTGGGAGGCGCAGGCGGAACGGATGGCAGCGCTGCTCGCCGGCTGACCGCCGCCCGCGCTCAGTCGACGGGGTCCGCGCGTACCGGGGCGTAGCGGGGCACGTACTCCTGGCCCGTGAGCTTCTGGATCGCCGCCATCACCTCGTCGGTGACCGTCCGGATGTCGCGTGGCCCGTTGATCCGTTCGGCGACCGGGATCGGCGCGCCGAACCGCAGGGTGATCGGATGTCGACGGGGCAGCCGCGCGTCGACCGGCAGCACCTCGGCGGTGCCGAGCACGCCGACCGGGATGATCGGCACCCCGGCGTCGCGGGCCAGCCGGGTCATTCCGACGCGGCCCCGGTAGAGCCGCCCGTCCGGGGAACGGGTGCCCTCCGGGTAGACGGCGACCAGGCCGCCGCCGCGCAGTACCGGTACGGCCGCGTCGAGGGCGCGCAGGGCGGCCCGGCCGTCGGCGCGGTCGACCGGGATGGCGCCCATGCCGGAGACGATCTGCCGATTGAGCCAGCCGCCCGGACCTCGGCCGGTGAAGTATTCGGTCTTGGCCCAGAAGGTCACGTGTCGGGGCGTCGCGCTGACGAGGAACAACTCGTCGGCGACGGACAGGTGGTTGCCGGCGAGGATCGCGCCGCCGTGCCGGGGAATGTGCTCCAGCCCCTCCACCCGGGGCTGCCAGCCCAGCCGCAGTGTGGTGCGGACGGTGAGCTTGGTGAGGTCGTACAGCAGGGGCACGTGTTCTCCGGGGATCGGGGGTTCAGGCGAGCGTCGGACCGAGATGGACGTCGAGCACCGCGCGCAGCAGGGCGTCGTCGTCGGCGGCGCCGGTGGCCAGCGGCAGGCTGCCCCAGGCCCAGAGCTGGGCGATGCCGTGCAGGTTGGCCCAGAGCGCGCCGGCCAGCACCGGTGCGGGCGCGTCGGTCGGCCGACGTACCTGGGCCACGAGATCTGCCAGAACGGCGAACAACGGCAGGCTCGTCTCACGCAACCGTAGCCGGCCGCTGTCCAGAAGGTCGTGGCGGAACATCAACTCGAACATGCCCCGGTGGGCCGCCGCATAGTCCAGGTACGTCCGGGCCAGCGCGGCCAGTTGGGTACGCGGGCTCGGGCCGGCGTCGCGCATCGTCGCCTCGACGTGGGCAGTGAGGTCGATGAAGCCCTCCCGTGCGATGGCGGAGAGCAGGTCGACGTGGGTGGGGAAGTAGCGGCGCGGTGCGCCGTGCGAGACCCCGGCGTGGCGGGCGATCTCCCGCAGTGACACCGCCGACTGGCCCTCCCGCAGCACCAGGTCCACCCCGGCGGCCACCAGCCGCGTTCGGACGCCTGCCTCCTCCACGCTCATAGACACTGTCTACCAGGAGGCGTAGACGCTGTCTACGCAGCGCGCTGTGCAGCGGGCCAGGTGGCTATTCCTGGATGAGCACCGACCAGCGGTTGTCCCCGGCATCGTCAGTGACGGTGACACTCAGCTCATAGCTCTGATACAGCTCGATTTTATTCAGGGTGTGGGGGGTTCCGTCCGACGTGCAGGGCACCTCGAATTGACCCAGGGGCTCGTACGAGAGGTTGATGGTCCCCGCGCCTCGGCAGACCACCGAGACCCAGAGGGTGCCTCTCGTGACCGTGACACGGCCGACGATTCCGCTTCCCACCATGTCGGAAACGTCAAGAAGCTCGCGCGCCCCGTCGACCCGATCGAGCGTCGGCATGCTGGCTGCCGTCCGCGGTAGGGCCGTTGCCGTTGTCGTTCTCGCACTGCCCGTGGAAGCGGACGAGCGAGGTGTGGAGGGGGCGGGTGCCTCGGTGCAGCTGGACAGGGCACCTGCCATCACGAACGCCAGAATCACACGTGCCCGCATGTGTTCCCTTCGCTGAGGACCGTCTGCGATGAACCGCCGTCATGAATCGTTCAGCGGATGCGGGCCAGGATGCGGTCGGCGGGCGCCGGGCGACCGAAGTGCCAGCCCTGCGCGGCGTCGCAGTCGATCGCCCGCAACCGCTCGGCCTGCCCGGCGGTCTCCACCCCCTCGGCGGTGACCGTCAGGTCGAGGGCGTGCGCCAACGAGACCAGCGAGGCGAGGATCCGCTCGTCGGTGCGCCCGACCGTAGGCGATCGCAGCCCGGCCACGAACTCCCCGGCCACCTTCAGCTCGGTCACCGGCAGGTCCCGCAGGTACGCCAGGTTGCTGTAGCCGGTGCCGAAGTCGTCGATGGCGATCCGCACCCCGAGGTCGGCCAGCACCCGCAGAGCGCGTACCGGCTCCTCGGCGGTGCTCATCATCGTGCTCTCGGTGATCTCCAGTTGGAGCCGCTCCGGCGGCAGGCCGGTCTGCCGCAGGAGGGCGCGGACCTCCTGCACCAGCCCGGGTCGGTGGACCTGCCGTACCGCCAGGTTGACGCTGACGAACGGCGCCGCAGCGCCGCCGGCCGACCAGGCCTCCGCCTCGCGGCACGCCTCGGCCAGCACCCAGCCGCCCAGCTGCACGATCAGGCCGGTCTCCTCGGCCAGGCCGATGAAGCTGTCCGGCCGCAGCACCCCCAGCTCCGGGTGGCGCCAGCGGACCAGCGCCTCGACGCCCACCAGGCTGCCGTCGCGCAGTGAGGTCAGCGGTTGGTAGTCGAGGTAGAACTCGCCCCGCTCCAGTGCGGCCGGGATGGCCGCGGAGAGCGCGTACCGGGCCAGTTCACGTTGGTTGCGCTCGGCGTCGTAGAGCGCCCAGCGTGCCCCACCGGCGGACTTCGCCCAGTGCAGGGTGCTGTCGGCGGCCCGCATCAGGTCAGTGGGGTTGGCACCGGCCACCTGGCGCTCGACGATGCCGATGCTCGCCGAGATCTGCAGCTCGTGCCCGTCGACCAGCGCCGGTGCCCGTACGGCGGCCAGCGCGGTCTCGGCCACCGCCACCATGTCGTCGGTGCCGCCGGTGTCTTCCACCAGGATGACGAACTCGTCCCCGCCGAGCCGGGCCACCAGGTGCTCACCCATGGCCTGGCACAGCCGTTCGGCCACCGTGACCAGCAGCCGGTCACCGACCTGGTGCCCCAGGGTGTCGTTGACGACCTTGAACCGGTCCAGGTCCAGGAAGCACACCCCGACCCGCTGCGCGCCCCGGCCCGGCTCGTTGAGCGCGGCGGTGAGCCGCTCGGTGAACAGCGTCCGGTTGGGCAGACCCGTGAGTGGGTCGTGGGTGGCCTGATGCCGGAAGCGGGCCTCGCTGGCTCGCAGCGCCCGCTCGGCCTGCGTACGGGCCTTCATGGCGGCCCGGCGGATCGACTCCTGCTGGTCGAGCGTCCGGTCGCGCAGCGCGCGGGCGTAGCCGGTCGCCACGGCCGCCAGCAGCCGGGCCATCCGGTCCTCGACGTCCTCGGCCACCAACCCCAGGTCGCGCACCAACCGGAGCTGGATGACCTCGACGGTACGACCCAGCCCTTCGGCGGAGGCGATGTGCGCGGCGACCAGCTCGGCACCGACCCGATGCCCGGCACGCAGGTCGAACGGCTCGGTGAGCAGCGCGCCAGCCAGGTCCCCGGTGAGCCGGTCCAGCAGGGTCTCGAGCTGGGCCTGGGTCATCGGCAGGTAGCTGGTGCCGGAGACGGCCTTCGCCCAGGCCCGCGCGAACGTGCCCGGGTAGGAGGCCGCCCCGGGCGACTCAGGCACCGAGTCGCCCGACGCCACCCATGAAGACCGCGCGCTCGGCGTCCTCCGCGCTCTCCGGAGTGTCCGGTCGCCACTGCGGCACCCAGACCACGCCGGGGTCGATCAGCTCGAACCCGTCGAAGAGCGCGGTCAGCTCGGCGCGGCCGCGCACCCACAGTGGGTTGTCGGTACGGCGGTAGACCCGCTCCGCCTCGGCGCGTTCGTCGTCGCTGCGCCCGTCGTCGCTGGCCTGGGACAGCACCAGGTAGCTGCCGGGGGCCAACGCGTCGCGCAGCGTCCGCAGCAGCTCCGCCGGTCGATCGTCGTCGGAGACGAAGTGCAGGACGGCCACGATCATCACGGCGACCGGCTGGCTCAGGTCGAGCAGCTTGCGGACGTCCGGATGGGTCAGGATCTTGTCCGGGTGCCGCAGATCCTCCTGCACCACCGCCGTTCGGTCGTTTCCGGCGAGGATCTCGCGGCTGTGCGCCACCGCCACCGGGTCGACGTCCACGTAGACCACCCGCGACTCCGGGTCGCGCCGTTGGGCGATCTCGTGCACGTTGCCGACGGTCGGGATGCCCGAGCCGATGTCCAGGAACTGCCGGATGCCGGCCTCGGCGAGGTGGTGCACGGCCCGGCGCAGAAACGCCCGATTGGCCTGGGCCATCAGCGGCGCCTCGGGCACCGCCGCGACCATCGCCTGCGCCGCGGCCCGGTCGGCGGCGAAGTTGTGCGAGCCGCCGAGGTAGTAGTCGTACATCCGCGCGACGCTCGGGCGCTCGATGTCGATGGTGTCGGGTGCCCAGTCCGGCCGCTGCATGCGTTAACCCCTTGAGTCCGCGACGCGGGCGTCGTCGCCCGCGCGGGTATTGTGCACCCGCCACGCACGCCAGACCATAGCGCGCCGAAGGTTGCCCGCCGACGTCGGTCGATACGCGACGGTCCGCGCCTGCCGAAGCTGGCACGGACCGTCGGTCGCGACATCCCGCTCGACGAGCGGGGGCAGATCAGAACTTCGGGGCGTCCGGTGCCTCGAGCAGGCCGAGCCGGAGCGCGGTCATCAGGGCCTGAGCGCGGTTGGCCGCTCCGAGCTTCTCGTAGAGCTTGGAGATGTGCGTCTTGGCCGTGGACTCGCTGACGAACAACTGCTTGGCGATGCCCGCCACGCTCATCCCGTCGGCGAGCAGCCGCAGCACCTGCCCCTCCCGGGGAGACAACTGCGGACCCGACGGCGCGAGCCGGCGCTTCATCGCCTCGGCCAGGTCGGCGGCGGTGAACGCGCTGGGGGAGGAGGCGGCATGCCGTGCGGCGGCCACCACCTCGTCGGCCGGGGCGGTCTTCGGCACGAAGGCGCTCGCGCCAGCCTCCAGGGCACCGAAGAGCTGGTCGTCGCCGGCGTACATGGTCAGCACCACGATGCCCATCGACGCGCTGGACTTGCGCAGCGCGCGGGTGGCCTCCAGGCCGCTGCCGTCGGGCAGCCGCAGATCCATGATCACCACGTCCGGCTGCAGGGCGCCGGCCTGGCGTACCCCCTCTGCCGCCGTGGCGGCCTCACCGACGACCTCGAACTGACGGTCGCGCTCGAAGGCGTGCCGGAGGCCCTTGCGAATCAGGTCGTGATCGTCAACAAGGAGGACCTTGGTGCGGGCGGCCGGTGTCGGACTTGTGGTCATCCTCGGGTTACTTCCCTTCAGGTGCTGCGCTGTCGCGCACGTTATCGCGCCGGGACGAGGTGCCGAGAACCACCGCCACGGTTGTGCCGCTGGGTTGCCGCGGCCTGATCTCCAACCGGCCCCGGATACGTTCCGCCCTCTCGGCCATGATCGCAAGACCGTACCGTCCGTCGGGGCGCTGGTCAGCCATCCCCTGACCGTCATCCGACACTTCTATTTGCGCGTACGGGGGGTCGACCTCACACGTGACCCACAGATTGGAGGCTCCAGCGTGCTTGCGCGCGTTGGTCACCGCCTCCTGCGCGATGCGCAGCAACTCGGCCTCGGTGGCCGCCGGCAGCCGGGCGGTGGACTCGTCCAGCGAGAGGTGCACCCGCAGACCACCGGAGGCACCCACGGTGCGCGCGTACTCGGCGATCGCCGCGGCCAGCCCGCCCTGCCGGTCCACCTCGCTGCGCAGCTCGAAGAGGCTCAGCCGCAGCTCCTGAATCACCCGGGTCACCTCGCCGCGCAGCGTACGCAGGGCCTCGGCGGTCTCGTCGGCGTCGTCGAAGACGGTGGCCAGGGCGTTGTCGATGCCGTAGCCGACCATCACCAGCTCCTGCGCCACCCCGTCGTGGATCTCCCGTGCCAGCCGCTGCCGCTCCTCGTTGGTGGCCAGCGAGCGCACCTCGTCGAAGAGTAGCGCCGCCTCCAGCCGCAGCGCGGCCGGGTGGGTCAGCGCGGTCACCCGGGACACCACCGGCGGCGGGTACGCGTGGGCGACGTCCGCCTCCAGCACCACCAGCCCCACCGTGCGCACCCCGGCGACCAGCGGAACGATCAGCGCGGACACGTCGCCGCCACGGTGCGTGCGGGACTGCGATCGCGCCGCGGTCTGCGCCTGCTGACTGGCCCAGGCGTCGGCGATCGCCGAGTCCGCGTCCAGCGTCGTCTCCCAGTCCACCCGGTCGACGCCGGCCTGGGCGAGCACCACGAGCCGACCGCCGCCGCTGGCCGACAGCACCGCGCCCCGGTCCGCCCGGGCCACCGTGCGCAACTCCTCCAGCAGGTGCTCGGAGATGCCGCCCGGGTCCAGGGTCGCCCCGGGCAGCTGTCGGGCCACCGTACGCAGTTGGGTCAGCAGCCGGGTCGCCTCGGCGTACGGCTGCGGTTTGCCCTCACCGCGGACCGCCATGACCCGGTGCAGGGTGCCGGCGGCGTAGAGCCCCAGCGCCGCCAGGATCAGCCACTGCGCGCAGACCGCGAGGTAACCCGGCTGGCCGAGCTGGAGCCCTCCGCCAACCTCGGTCACCGCGCCACTGACCAGCAGGGTGGCGGCGGTGACGGCGAGCAGGGCGGCGCCCTCGGAGAAGCGGCGGCGCAGCGCGGTGACGGTCACCGGGACCGCCAGGTAGGGGAGCATCGCCGACGCGCCCAGTCCGTCGACCGTGCCGCCGATCGACGCGACCGCGGCCACGTGGCTCGCGGCCAGCCCCAGCACCACCACCTCGGCCACCCGGCTCAGCGGCCCGATCAGCCGGTGCTGCGGGGCCAACAGGGACGGGAGCCCGGCGACCGCCAGCAGCGCGATCCACCACAGTTGGGCGACGTCGCGGGTGGCGAACAGGGTCAGGATGGCGACCAGCGCCAGCATCACCAGGCGGGCGGCCGCGGCGAGGGGATGCGGGTGCGGTGCGGTGGCTGTGGATGCGGGCACGTGACGGATGGTAGTCAGCCCCGGTAGATATCGGCGATCTCCGCCGCGTACGTCTTGTGGACGACCTGGCGTTTCACCTTGAGCGACGGGGTCAACTCGCCGGTCGCCTCGGCGAAGTCGCGGGGCAGGACCCGGAACACCTTGATGGCCTCGGCCTTCGAGACGGCCTGGTTCGCGGTGTCGATCGCGGTCTGGATCTCCTTGCGAAGGCCCTCGTGCTCGCGCAGTTGATCGAGGGAGGTGTCGGCGGGCAGCCCGGCACTCTCCAGCCAGGTCGGCAGCGCGTCCTCGTCGATGGTGACCAGCGCCGCGATGAACGGCTTCGCATCACCGACCACGACACACTGGCTGATCAACGGGTGGGCCCGGACCAGGTCCTCCAGCACCGCCGGGGCGACGTTCTTGCCGCCGGCGGTAACGATCAGCTCCTTCTTGCGGCCGGTGATGGTCAGGTAGCCGTCGGAGTCGAGCTGGCCCAGATCACCGGTACGGAACCAGCCGTCGGAGCTGATCGTCTCGGCGGTCGCCGCCTCGTTGCGCCAGTAACCCTGGAAGATCAGCTCACCGGAGATCAGGATCTCGCCGTCGTCCTCGATCCGCACGGCCACGCCGGGCAGCGGGCGGCCGACGGTGCCGATCCGGGTGCCACTGGGCAGGTTGGCCGCGGCGGCGGGCGAGGTCTCGGTCAGGCCGTAGCCCTCCAGGATCGTCACCCCGACGCCGCGGAAGAAGTGACCGAGCCGGGCGCCGAGCGGGGCGCCGCCGGAGATGGCGTCCCGGCACCGACCGCCGAGCGCGGCACGCAGCTTGCCGTAGACCAACCGGTCGAAGACCGCGTGCTGGGCGCGTAGCGCCAGGCCGGGTCCGCGCGGGGTTTCCAGCGCCTCGCTGTACGCGATGGCGACCTGCTCGGCGCGGGCGAAGATGCCGCCCTTGCCGTCGGCCTCGGCCTTCTGCTTGGCCGCGTTGTAGACCTTCTCGAACACCCGGGGTACGGAGAGCACGAAGGTCGGCCGGAAGTCCTGCAGCTCGGCGACCAGGTTCTTGGTGTCGGCGCAGTGCGCCATGGTGGCCCGTGTCTGCACGACGCCGATCTGGATCAGCCGGGCGAAGGCGTGCGCCAGCGGCAGGAAGAGCAGGGTGGACGCGCCGGCGTTGAACAGGTTCGGCAGCACCGGCACCGCGTTGGCGATGTCGGCGTACATGTTGCGGTGGGTGAGCACGCAGCCCTTGGGTCGGCCGGTGGTGCCGCTGGTGTAGATGATCGTGGCCAGGTCGTCGGCGCGGACGGCCTTGCGCCGCCGCTCGACCTCGGCCAGCTCGACGCTGGCACCGGTCGTGACCAGCTCGTCGACCCCGCCCAGGTCGATCTGCCAGACGTGGTCCAGCTCGGGCAGCCGGTCGCGGACACCGGCGACCAGGGCGGCGTGCGCCTCGGTCTCCACCACGATGGCGACCGCGTTGGAATCCTCGAGGATCCACGCGGCCTGCTCGGGGCTGGAGGTCTCGTAGATCGGCACGGTGACCGCGCCGACGGTCCAGATGGCGTAGTCCAGCAACGTCCACTCGTAGCGGGTACGGCTCATCAGCCCGACCCGGACACCCGGCTCGATGCCGGCGGCGACCAGCCCGCGGGCCACGGCGGCGACCTCGTCACGGAACTGGAGGCAGGTCACCTCGGCCCAGGTGGTGGCGGTGCCCTCGGTGCCCGGCGTGGGGCGGGCGAACTGGACAGCGTCGGGCGCGACCTCGGCGTTGTCCCAGACCGGATCGGTGAGGTTGGCCGCGTCGCCAACGGTGACGATCGGCGGGACGGAGAACTCGCGCACCTGCACTCCTTCGTGCTCGCACTGGTCGGGCTGGCCGTCACCGTGAGGGTGTCGGCTGTCTCGAAACCTACCCGGCGGGCGGTCCAGGCGGAGTAGGCAGGATGCCCGGTGGGACTTCGTGGCGGTTGGGCCGACGCTGCCGGTGGGGGTGCCGAGCCCCGCTGCCCCGTGCGGCGGGGGCGGCGCGACGTGGGGGCGGTACCCGCCGGGTAGCCTCCCCCCATGGCGGACTCCTCCACCCAGTCGATCATCATCGGCGCCGCACCGGATCGGGTGACGGCGGTCATCTGCGACTTCGCGCGCTACCCGGAGTGGACCGACGCGATACGCCGCGCCGAGGTCGTCGAGGAGTACGAGGACGGGTACGCCAGTCAGGTGCACTTCACCATCGACGCCGGGGTGATGGCCGACGAGTACGTGCTCGCCTACGAGTACGCCGAGGACCTGTCCCGCATCGAGTGGCACCTGGTGACCCCCTCGAAGATGCAGAAGACCCAGCGCGGTTCGTACGACCTGGTGGGTAACCCGGACGGCAGCACCTCGGTGACCTACACGCTGGAGGTCGAGCTGTCGGTGGGAATGCTCGGGATGTTTCGGCGCAAGGCCGAGAAGATGATCATGGACACCGCGTTGAAGCAGCTCAAGCGCCGGGTAGAAGCAACCGGTGCGGCGCAATGACGTGTCCGGTGACACGGTAGAGGAGCCGAGGGTGGGCGGAACGGAACCGGGTTCGGCCCGGGAAGAGGCGGAGCGGCTGGTCGCCACCCTGCTCGCGGGGGCGCGACTGGCCTCCGCAGGCTCGGCGGGAGGCGCCTTCGGCTCGTTGGGCGGGCTGCTGTCTGGTGTCCTCGGTCACAGTGCCGGCCCGGACGGGCGTTCCGGCACCAGCGGTGCTTTCGCCACTGGTTCGGCGGAATGCTGCGTCTGCCCGGTCTGTCGGGGCATCGCCGCGTTGCGGGACCCGAGTCCGGAATTCGCCGAACGCCTCGCGACCGGCGCCGGTGACCTCGCGGCGGGCGTCGCCAGCCTGCTCCGCGCGTTCTCGCCGGCCGAGCCGCCCGCGACGAGCCCGTCCGAGCCGGCATCCGAGTCGAACGCCCCGGCGTCGTCGGCACCCGCCGCGAGCACCGACGGCGTGTTCCCGGAGCCAGCCCGGAACGACCCGTCCACCACCGCCGGCGACGATCACGTCTGGCGCGATGCCACCCGTACCGGGCATGATTCTCAGCCGGCGCCGGAGCGGGACGTCTGGTCGGTCGCCACACGGACGGCGGACTCACTCGCCCCGGCCGCCGCACCACCCGTCGACGAGGCCGGGTCGGCGACCGAACCGGCACCGACCACCCGTCCCGTGGTGCCCGCGTCGCGGGTACCCGACGACACCAGCGCGGAAGCACCGGGCGACGGCGCCTGAGCGCGGGACATCCCGACCCGGACCGGCATACCGCCGGGACGCGGGCCGGACAGCAACAGCAGAGGGGAGCGCCAGCGGTGACGCTGACCATCGGAGTCGACGTCGGTGGCACGAAGGTGGCCGGCGGTGTCGTGGACGACACCGGCACGGTCCTCGTGCAGACCCGACGGGACACTCCCGCCGATGACGTCGGCAAGACCCGCGACGTCATCATCGAGTTGGTCGGCGAGCTGGCTGCCGGACGGACGATCGAGTCCGTCGGCATCGGCGCGGCCGGCTGGATCGACGCCAGCCGCTCGACCGTGCTCTTCGCCCCCAACCTGGCCTGGCGGGACGAACCGCTGCGCGAGTACGTCAGCACGGCCGTCGGCTTGCCCGTGATCGTGGAGAACGACGCCAACGTGGCAGCCTGGGCCGAGTTCCGCTACGGCGCGGCCCGCGACGCCGACGACTCCATGGTCATGTTCACCATCGGCACCGGCGTGGGCGGCGGCATCGTGCTCGGCGGGGAGCTGATGCGGGGCGCGCACGGCATCGCCGCGGAGCTGGGCCACATGCTGGCCGTGCCGGACGGGCACCAGTGCGGCTGCGGCCGGCTGGGCTGCATCGAGCAGTACGCCAGCGGCAGCGCCCTCGTCCGTTTCGCCCGGGCCGGCGCCCGACAGGAGCCCAACCGGGCCACCGCGCTGCTGGACCTGGCCGGCGGTGAGGTCGAGGCGATCACCGGCCCGATGGTGACCGCCGCCGCGCAGGGTGGCGACCCGGTCTCCGCCGAGGCATTCGCGCAGATCGGCCGGTGGCTGGGCACCAGCCTCGCCGACATGGCGCAGATCCTCGACCCGCAGACCCTGGTGGTCGGCGGCGGTGTGATCGACGCCGGTGACCTGCTGCTCGGGCCGACGCGCCGCTCGTACCTCGACGCGCTCGCCCAGCGCGGTCGTCTGCCGGTGGCCGAGGTGCTCCCGGCCGAGCTGGGCAACAGTGCCGGTGTGATCGGCGCCGCCGACCTGGCCCGCCGGATCTGAGGCGGTCCGGGATGAGCCAGGATGCGGGCGTGCCACTGCGCGTGGTGTCGTACAACATTCACAGCCAGCGCGACGACACCGCCGCGCTGGCGGCGGTGGTCCGGGCCGTGGCGCCGGACGTGGTGATCGTGCAGGAGGGGCCGCGCCGGTTCCGGTGGCGGCAGAAGTCCGCCACGTTGGCTGAGTCGTTCGGCCTGGTGGTGGCCGCGGGCGGGCTGCCCGCGCTGGGCAACCTGCTGCTGACCAGCCTGCGGGTCCAGGTGCGGGGCACCCGGTGCCAGCGCTTCCCGCTGACCCCAGGCCGGCACCTGCGTGGCGCCGCGTACGCCGACTGCCGGGTCGGCGACGCCCGGTTCACCCTCGCCGGTTCGCACCTGTCCACCGATCCGGCCGAGCGTCCCGGGCAGGCCGCCGAGTTCAAGCGGGGGCTGGACGCGGCGACCACCCCGGTGCTGGCCGGAGCCGACCTCAACGAGGGCCCGGACGGGCCGGCGTGGGCCACCGTGGCGCGCGGGTTGACCGACGCCGCGGTGGCGGCCGACCGGGCGGATCGGCTCACCTACTCCTGCGCCGACCCGCGCCGACGTATCGACGGCCTCTTCGTCGACCCGCGGATCACCGTGGTCGACTACGACGTGGTGGACACCCCGCAGACCCGCCTGGCCAGCGACCACTTCCCGGTCCTGGTCGACCTGCTGCTGCCCACCACCGGCTGACCCCCAACCCCGGCTCGACCGTCGATGTGTCCGCGTCAGGGCTGGACATCCGGCTCCGTTGTGGAGAGGATTTCGCGGCGACCGGCACGCGTGCCGTACAAAAGGAGATGCCCCGGTGTCCACCCCCACCGACCACGGCCGGCCCGACCCGGAGGCGACCCCGTCCGCGCAGAGCAGCGACGGCCGCCCAGTCTCCGACCGGGGCGACACGGTCTGCGTCATCGGGGCCGGGGCCAGCGGCCTGACGGCCATCAAGAATCTGCGCGAGCACGGGTTCGGCGTGGACTGCTACGAACGGGAGACGGGCGTCGGCGGCGCCTGGAACTGGCGGCACGATCGCAGCCCGGTGTACGCCAGCACGCACCTGCTGTCGTCGAAGCCGTTCACCCAGTTCCCCGACTTTCCGATGCCGGACTCCTGGCCGGACTACCCCCACCACAGTCAGCTGCTGTCGTACTTCGAGCGGTACGCCGACCACTTCGACCTGCGCTCGCACATCTGGTTCGGCACCGAGGTGATCCGGGTTGAGCCCGCCGAGGGGGAGCGGTGGGACGTGACCACCCGCTCCACCGGCGGTTACGGCCCGGAGCGCACCTCCCGGTACGCCGCCGTGCTGATCGCCAACGGCCACAACTGGTCGCCGAAGCTGCCCCGGTACGAGGGGCTGGAGCAGTTCCGCGGCGAGATCATGCACGCCTCGTCCTACAAGGACCCGGCGCAGCTGCGCGGCAAACGGGTGCTGGTGGTCGGCGCCGGCAACACCGGCTGCGACATCGCCGTCGAGGCCGCCCAGCAGGCGTCACGCTGCTGGCACTCCACCCGACGCGGCTACTGGTACGCGCCGAAGTACGTGCTCGGCCGCCCCGCCGACCAGGTGAACGACTCACTGTTGGCGCTGCGCGTGCCGCTGCGGGTGCGGCAGTGGCTCTACCACTGGACGCTGCGGTTGACGGTCGGCGACCTGACCCGCTTCGGCCTGCCCAAGCCCGACCACCGGGTGTACGAGACGCACCCGATCGCGAACAGCCAGCTCGTCTACTACGTGGGCCACGGCGCGATCGGCCCGGTGCCCGACATCGCCCGGTTCCACCCGTACGCCGTGGAGCTTGCCGACGGCCGTGAGATCGACCCGGAGGTGGTCATCTTCGCCACCGGCTACCTGCCGCGCTTCGAGTTCCTCGACGCGTCGGTGTTCGGTGACAGTGCCGGCGCGGGTCGGCCCACGCTGTGGCTCAACGCGTTCACCCCGGGGCATCCGACGCTGGCGGTCGCCGGCCTGGTCCAGCCGGATTCCGGGTTGTTCACCCTGTCGCACTGGCAGACGGTGCTCTTCGCCCGACTGCTGCAGGCCCGCCGCGATCGACCGGAGCGGGCGGCCGCGTTCGCGTCTCGGGTGCGTGACCGGGCCGGGGAGCGCTACTCCGGGCAGGTCAAGGAGAGCAGCCGACACTGGTTCGAGGTCGGTCACGCCGACTACCTGCGCGCCGTCCAGCGCGCCCTAGTCGACCTGGAGGGCAAGTGACCGGCGACCGCACAGGTGCGAGCGAGAGGCCGACCCGTGACTGAGCTGCGGATCATGCGGGGCCGGGAGTGGTCCCGCCCGGTCCGACCGGCACGGCGGGAGGTGCTCAGCGCCATTCCCGAGCAGGAGGAGGGGCGCCCGCCGCTGCTCTTCGTCCCCGGGTTCGGGCACGGTGCGTGGGCGTTCGCCGAGCACTGGTTGGGTCACGCGGCGTCGCGGGGCTTCCCGGCGTACGCGGTGAGCCTGCGCGGGCACGGTGGCAGCGAGCCGGCGCCGGAGGCGACGCTGCGGGCGTACGCCCACGATGTGGTTCAGGTGGCCGCGGGCCTGCCGCGTCAGGCGGTGCTGGTGGGGCACGGCGCCGGGGCCCTGGTGGTGGCGCACGCGCTAGCCCGCTACCCGGCGCGGGGCGCGGTGCTGGTGGCGCCGGTCTTCGGCGGTTGGGGAGTGCTGGGGGCGGCGCTGCGCCGCAACCCGGCGGGCACGCTGCCGGCGGTGTTCGGCGGGCCGCTGCGGCTCAACCGTGGGCAGCTGTTCAGCCGCGAGTTGCCCGACGAGGAGGCCCGGCGGTACGTCGGACGGCTCGGTCGGGCGGGCCGGCGGGCACAGTGGGCTCTGCTGGGCGAGCCAGAGGCCGAGCCGGCCGTGGGCGCGCCGCCGGTGCTGGTGTTGGGCAGCCCGGATGACCGGGTGGTGCCGGCGTCGACGTTGACCCGGGTGGCCCGCCAGTACGGTTCGGCCCCGCTGCTCTTTCCCGGGATGGGCCACGACCTGATGCTGGACTCGCGGTGGGCGGAGCCGATCGACGCGATCCTGGACTGGCTGGAGAAGGAACCCGCGTCGCACTGAGCGACCAGGCGGCCCTGCGGGGCCGGACAGGCCCCGGCCGCCGGTCAGCCGCTGGCGTGGCGGGTTGCCGGGCTGCCGTTCGGGGTGGCGGGTCGGGGCACCCGAGCGGCGCCCTCGGGGTTGGCGTCGGTGCTGGTCAGCCAGCTGATCAGGGCTCCGCCCTCGTCCAAGGCGCGGAGATAGGAGCGGGCCCAGGCCCGGATGTCGTGCTGGTGCAGGTAGGCGCGCATGGCCCGCATCCGTTGGGTGACGTCGGCCGGGCTGGCCCGCAGCGCCGCGCGGAGCCCCTGCTTGAGCCCCTCCAGGTCGTGCGGGTTGACCAGGTACGCCTGGGACAGCTCAGCGGCGGTGCCGGCGAACTCGCTGAGCAGCAGTGCGCCCGTGTCGTCCACCCGGGCGGCCACGTACTCCTTGGCGACCAGGTTCATCCCGTCGCGCAGCGGAGTCACCGCCATCACGTCGGCGACCCGGTAGAGCGCGGCCAGTTCGGCCCGGTCGAAGGGCTGGGTGAGGTAGTGGATCGCCGGCTCGCCGACCCGGCCGAACTCGCCGTTGATGCGGCCCACCTCGCGCTCGATCCGCTCGCGCAGGATCTGGTACTGGCCGACGCGTTCCCGGCTCGGCATCGCGACCTGCACCAGCACCGTGTCGCGGACCTTGACGTCGCCGTTGGCGAGCAGTTCGCTGTACGCCTTGAGCCGCTGCTCGATGCCCTTGGTGTAGTCCATCCGGTCCACGCTGAGGATGACCTGCCGGGGATCGCCGAGGTCCTGACGTAGCCGGCGGGCGCGGGCGGCCACCTCGGGACGGGCGGCGAGCGCGCCCATCTCGGCGGTGTCGATGGAGACCGGGAACGCGCCGATGCGCACGACCCGGTCGTCGATGCCGATGCGGCGGTCGGTGGCCGGCAGCTCCAGCACCTTGGTCACCAGTTGGGCGAAGTTGTGCGCCGCCTGGGCTCGCTGGAAGCCGACCAGGTCGGCGCCGAGCATGCCGCGCAGCAGCTCGGCCCGACGGGGCAACTGCATGAACAGCTCTGGCGGCGGGAACGGCACGTGCAGGAAGAACCCGATGCGCAGGTCCGGCCGGAGTGCGCGGAGTAGACCGGGGACCAGGTGCAGGTGGTAATCCTGCACCCAGACCACCCCGCCGGGCTCGGCCACCTCGGCGGTCGCCTCGGCGAAGCGTTGGTTGACCCGTTGGTACGCCTCCCACCAGCGGCGGTGATGCTGCGGCTGCTCGACGGCGTCGTGGTAGAGCGGCCAGAGGGTGGCGTTGGCGAACCCCTCGTAGTGGTCGCGCAGGTCTTCCGCGCTGAGCGCGACGGTGTGCATCCGGACGCCGTCCACGTCCGGCAGCGTCGGGGCCGGCCCGATGCCGCCCGCCCAGCCGACCCAGGTCGCCGGGGTGTGCCGCAGGAGCGGGTGCAGCGCGCTGACCAGCCCGCCCGGGCTGCGTCGCCATTCGCAGGCCCCGTCGGGAGCCTGACTGTCGTCGATGGGGAGGCGGTTGGCCACCACCACGAGGGAACTCTGTCGCATCTCGGGCATTCCGATCAGCAGAGACTGACCGCCGCGAGCAAGGAAAAACCGGTCAGTCAGCGGGGGAAGTGACGTACAGCGGTATTCCTACTGACAGTAAGTTACACCACTGTTACGCCTGCGACGGGCCGACGGCCGTCCCGGGATGCGGGCCGACATCAGACGACGGCGCCGTTGTCCGGGTCGTCCTCGTCCTCGTCGCCGGGGCGCAGCCGCCAGATCAGCGTGACGAAACCGGCCAGAATGCCGGTGAACCCGAACAGGGTGACCGCCGAGCGGTCCACCGGAAGCAGCCAGGGGAAGAGGAAGAGCACGAACCCGATGACCACCCCGAGCACGCCGATCACCGCGTACTTGCTGACGCGGGGCAGCGGTGGCGGTGGAGGCGGGTGGTAACCCTCGTCGTCATCGTCGTCGGGCAGGTCGGCGCCGAAGGTGTCCAGCCCGTCCAGCAGCGACGGCTCGTCGGGCCGGGTGCCGCGCCCGATGGAAATGCCGGAGATGTCCGTCGCGGACGGCAGCCGCCGGACGTCGGTAGCGGTCGGACCGGGCTCGTCGGCGCCGGAGCGGGCCAGCGGACCAGCGGCCGGTTCGTCCCGGGCGTCCCGTTCGTCCACGTCCTCCGCGGCCGGCCACGGGTGCTCGCCGACCGTGGAGGTGGTGTGGAAGCCGGCCACGATCCGCGCCCACTCGGCGTCGATGTCCGGCTCGTCACGGGCCGGCGGCGGCTGCTCCGGGGTGGTCTCGTCGGCGAGCTGGGTGAGGTAGTCCCGTGCGGTGGTCAGGTGCGAGCGGTCGACGTAGAGCCGGTCGACCGGCCGGGCCGGAACGGTGGTGGTGCGGGTGACCGGGTTGAGGTCGGCGGAGGGCTGCAGGTAGGCGGCGATCCCGCCAGCGGCCAGCACGTCGAGCAGGTGCTCGCCGACGCGCGGATCGACGTCGCCGACGACGGCGTACTCGTTCGCGTCGAGCCCGTTGTCCCGCCGTCCCCGGCGGGCACCACCCGCTGACACCCGGACTGCCCCCTTAACGCGCCTTCCGGCGCGGCCACCCCTGCCCCTCGACGCCCGTCCGCACGCCGTGCTCTGAATCGTGACACGTCAGGGCCGGGTTCCGGGAGTGCGTTGTGTCGCGTCTTCCAAAGTCACGGCTGCTGCCGCAGGTCGCGGCAGGGGCTCTTTGTCCGTTCTTGCGCAACAAGTGCTATCTCGATGATCGTTGACGTCTGAGCGACTCGACACGCCGAGCCGCACCCTGCTGAGCTGTCAGCGATCGCGGTGGCGGCCGCATACCTGGACGACCGTGGTCGATGTGGTCATCTCCCGCTCTTCGTCCGTTGTGGTGGGAGTCCGCGCTTCGTAGGCTCCTCGGCGACGACGGCGTTCCCGGGGCCTGGCGCTGTCGCGGGCACATCGTGGGAAGGGACGCCGGTGCTCTACTGGCTGCTGAAGTACGTCATCCTCGGTCCGCTGCTCAAGCTGATCTTCCGCCCGCAGGTGGAGGGCCTGCACAACGTGCCGGCGACCGGTCCGGTGATCCTGGCCAGCAACCACCTCTCCTTCTCCGACTCGATCTTCACGCCCTTGATCACCGCGCGGAAGGTCACCTTCGTGGCCAAAGCCGAATACTTCACCGGCAAGGGGATCAAGGGCTGGCTGACCAAGATGTTCTTCGTCGGCACCGGCACGATTCCGGTGGACCGCTCCGGTGGCCAGGCCGCCCGCGCCGCACTGGACACCCAGTTGCAGGTGTTGCGCGCCGGGGGAGTGGCGGGGATCTACCCCGAGGGCACCCGATCGCCGGACGGGCGGCTCTACCGGGGCAAGACCGGGGTGGCGCGGCTCGCCCTGGAGAGCGGCGCCGTGGTGGTGCCGGTGGCGATGCTCAACGCCGACGAGATCCAGCCGCCGGGCAAGCTCATCCCCAAGATCGATCGGGTGCGGATCCGCTTCGGGACGCCGCTGGATTTCTCCCGCTACGCCGGTCTGGCCGGCGACCGGTTCGTCGAGCGCGCGGTCACCGACGAGATCATGTACGAGTTGATGGAGCTCTCCGGCCGGGAGTACGTCGACATCTACGCCCAGAAGCTCAAGGAGCCCGTCCCGGCGCCGGTGGCCGCCTGATCCCGACTCAGCACGCCACCGCCGGCCCGGTCGGGCTGATCGGCCGACCCGCCAGGGCGAGCAGACCGGGGGCGTCGTTGCGCAACGCGAAGGTGCGTACCTCGGCACGCGGCACCCGGGCGGCCGCCGGGTCGCCGGCGCGGGTCAGCTCGGCCGCCGCGAACGCCAGCGCCAGCACGCGGTCGCTGACGTCCGGGATCCGCCCGTAGGTCTCGGCGGCGACCAGGTGCAGCTCGGCCGAGCGCCGGTGGTCGCCGTCCGCCGCGGCCAGGGCCGCCGTCACGGTCCGCAACGCCGCCTCCGACCACGGCGTGCGGTGCCCGACCCGACCCAGCATCGTGCGGACCCGCACCGCCGCGCTCCGACCGCTCAGGGCTGCGGCGTACGCGGCCGCGGCGATCCACTCCCCACTGGCCAGGGCCGGCACCGCTGACCAGCACCGGTCCAGCTCGTCGATCAGCTCCGCAGCCTCGGCCTCGCGCCCCTGCAGCGCCCGGCACAACGCCGCCATGCTCAGCATCGTCCAGTGCAGTCGGTGGAACCCGCTGCGTCGCGCGGTGTCCAACGCGTCGGTCAGGTCGTCCGGATCCTCGTCGTCCCGCAACACCAGCAGGCAGCAGCGAAGCCCGCGTACCTGCATGTCCCAACTTCCGGTGGGCGTGTCCACGAACGCCTCCGCCGCCGCGAGGAGCCGGCCGAAGTCACCGTCGAACCAGGCGCGCATCGCCTCCGCCGAGTAGCTGGTGGTCAGGGTCTGGCCGCTGGCGGTACGCGCCGGGGCGGCCGAGAGCAGGGCGTTGGACCGCAGCCAGTCGCCTTCCTCCCGGATCGCCCAGGCGAGGTTCTGAGTGGCGCGGGGCAGCGCCAGCAGTTGACCGGCCCTGGCGAACTCCACGATCGCGTGCAGCTCGTCCAGGCCGACCCGGTCCCCGGACTGGTAGCGGGCGGTGGCCGCGGTGATCCGGGCATTGGTGCGGCTCTCGGTCAGACCCAACCGCTCGGCGATCTCCGCCGCCGTGTCCGCCGCCGTCACAGCCTGGTCCCGCTCGTAGTTGAGCATGTGCAGCCGGCCCAACTCCGCGTACGCGTCCGCCTTCTGCGGGCTGTCCGGCAGCGGCTCGAACAGGTGCACCGCGCGATCCAGGCAGGCCAGCGCGTCGCCGCGGTCGGCCCGCAGCCAGGCGGCCTGGCCGAGCAGCGTCCAGGCCCGGGCGGCGCAGGCGTCGTCGTCGTGCGCCAGCAGCCGGTCGGCGAGCGCGTGCAGCTGCTCCGGCCCGCCGCCCGAGAGGAACCCGTTGCCGTCCCGATAGAACGAGATCTCCGTGCTCAACAGCTCCAACTGGAGCCGACCCACCGGGTCGCTGTCGTCGGCCAGGCCGAGTGCCCGGCCCGCATGGCTGGCCGCCGCGTCCAGCCCGTGCAGCGCGTACGCCCGGCGGGCCGCCCGGTGCAGCGCCTGCCGCGCCGGCCCGGCGTACCGCCGCACCTGCATGCCCAGCGAGCGGGCGATCTCGTGGGCCGCCCAGCGGTGGTGGGCGAGCACCTCGGCCAGGTCGGTGTCGCGGCTGTGCGACAGCGCGTCGAGCCAGTCGGCGGCCCGCTCGTGCCGGGCAACCCGCTCGGTGCGTGGCAACCGCTGGTAGCAGACGTCGCGTACCAGCACATGGCGGAACCGGAACTCCGCCTGCCCGGCCATCGTCGACGCGGACTGCTCGTGCACGAAGTCACGCTGTTCCAACCGGCGCAGCGAACGCTCGACCGACTCGACCTGCTGCCCGAGGGCGGCGGCCACCGCGCCGGGCCAGAACTGCACCCCGACCACCGAGGCGGCCAGCAGCACCGCGCGGTCCTTGGCGTCCAGCAGGTCCACCCGGTTGGCGATGACCGCGTGCACGCTCTCCGGCATGGTCAGCTCGAGGTGCTTGTCCAGCGACCACCCCCGCCCGGACTGGCGCAGTGCGCCCTGCTCGATCAGCATCCGGACGTACTCGTGGGCGTAGAGCGGGTTGCCGCCGGCCACCTCGATCAGCGGGGTCAGCATGTCGGCGGAGAACGCCGCCTGGCCGAACAGGTGCGCGTACAGGGCGGCGATGCCGGTGTCGCGCAGTGGCGGCAGGGTGATGGTCACCGAGCCGGTGATCGTCCCGGCCCAGCTCGGGTCCCGGTCGACCAGCTCCGGGCGGGCGGTGCAGAGCAGCAGCAGCGGCACTTCGCGGGCCGCCGCCCCGAGCAGCTCCACGAAGCGCAGCATCGCGTCGTCGGCCCAGTGCAGGTCCTCGAAGACCAGCACGGTGGGGCGGCGGGTGGCCAAGGCCAGCAGGAAACGCCGCCACGCCGACTCCGCCTCCTCGGCTGGCAGCGGCGTGCCGGGCAGCCCGACCAGCGGACGCAGCGCGTCCACCACCCGGTCCCGTTCGCCCGGGCCGATCAGCTCGCCCACGGCGGCGGCCAACCGCTGCGCGGCGCTGCCCGCCGGGTCGGTGTCCAGGATGCCGGCCTCGGACTTGACGATGTCGGCGAGCGCGGCGAACGTGACGTTCTCCCCGAACGGCGGGCAGCGCCCGATCCGCCAGGTCAGCGGCTCGTCGACCAGCCGGCCGGTGTGCCGGTAGAGCTCCCGCAGTAGCCGGCTCTTGCCGATGCCGGCCCGGCCGAAGATGGTCACCACCTGCGGCAGCCGATCGCGTAGCGACCGGTGCAGGGCGTTGACGAGCATGCCCAGCTCGTGTTCCCGGTCGACCAGCGGCGTGGTGTCCGGCTCCCGGTCGGTGGGCTGGCGGCGCAGCGGGGACAGGGCGAGCCACACCTCGGTCGGCGACGACCGGCCGCGCAGGGTGACCGGAGGCTGCTCCTCGTAGCGGATCGCGTCCTTCGTCAGCGCGTGGGTCGTGCCACAGACCAGCACCCCTCCGGGTGGCGCGACAGACTGCATCCGGGAGGCGGTGTTCACCACGTCGCCGGCCACGATCGCCTGCCCACCGTCGCGGGCGGCGGCCACGTCGACCAGCGCCTCGCCGGTGGCCACCCCGACCCGGAACCGCAGTTCGGTGCTGCCGGTCGGCGCGAACCTGGTGAGCACCCGTTGCAGCTCCAGACCGGCCCGTACGCAGCGCAGGGCGTCGGTCTCGGTGGCGATCGGTGCGCCGAAGAGCGCCATCACCGCGTCACCGATGTACTTCTCCACCACCCCGCCGTACTGGCCGACCACCCGGCGGGCGGCGGAGAAGAACCCGGTCTGCATGCCACGGACCTGCTCCGGGTCGGTCCGCTCGACGTACGGCGTGAAGTCGATCAGGTCGACGAAGAGCACGCTCACCCGGCGGCGGTCCTCCTGTGGCGTGACCGCGGCCGGTCGGTCCGCGCCCGGTCGGGGCGACCCGCACGAGGTGCAGAACGTGACGTCCGAGGCGAGCGGGCGCAGGCAGTGCGGGCACACAGCGCCCAGCTCGGCGCCGCAGCCACCGCAGAAACGGTCCCCGTCGGCGGCCGTGCGTCCACAGCGTCCACACTGCGCGGCGATGACACCCTCCACTGGCGAACCGGATGACGCCGGTGGCGTCCCCTGACAGTGAGTATCGCCGCCGGCGCGGCTGTCAGGTACCAGCCTGTTGGCTTGTGGACAGTCCAATCGGGTAGTCGGCGGACTAGATTCAGGCGGCCAGATATGGATCAGGGACCAGAGGGGGACAGGTCAATGGTGTACGTCAAGTTGGAGAGCGACTGGACCGACGGCAACGGGGTCAGCCACTCCGCCGGTGAGTCGGTGGACGTCGACGCCGCGACCCTCGCCAGCCTGCAGGCCGAGGGCATCGTCAGCGAGCAGTCCCACGGGCCGGGCGGCGACGGCAAGGGCCCGGACAAGTGGGCCGGGCCGGGCAGCTCCGGAGTGTGAACCAGCGCTGGTAACGCGTCGACGCGGCCGGGTCGCCTACGGGTGACCCGGCCGCGTCGTGCCGTCTCGGTGCGTCAGCGGTCGTTCATGCCGGCGCGGCGGCGCAGCGCGGCCACGTCGGTCACCACGATCCGGCGCCCCTCGGTGCGCAGCCAGCCACGGCTGGCGAACGAGCCGATCGCCTGGTTGACGCTCTGTCGGGAACCACCGGCCATCTCAGCCAGCTGACTCTGGTTGAGCTCGATCGTGATCATCGGTGCCTGGCTCTCGCCAGCCAACCGGACCAGCGTCTTTGCCACCCGACCGGGCAGGTCGAGGAAGACGTGGTCGGCGTTCTGCTCGGTGAGCCGGCGGATCAGCCCGCCCAGGGAGCGCATCACCGCGTCCAGGATGCGGGGGTTGGAGTGCACCAGCTCCATGAACGCGCCCCGGGATAGCGCGAGCGCCGCGCAGTCCTCGATGGCCTCTGCCGAGGCGGACCGGGTGGACGCGTCGAGCAGGGAGACCTCGCCGAGCACATCCGGTGGACGGATAACCGACAGCACGGCCCGCTCGCCGGTGGGTGCGGTGCGAAAGACGGCCACCGCGCCGCGGCGCAGCACGATCAGCGACTCACCCGGATCGTTCTCCACGAAGAGCAACTGGCCCTTGCGGTAGGTGCGCGGGACGGCGGCGGCGATGACGCGCTGCCGCACCTCGGGCTCCAGCCCGGCGAACATCTCGACACCCGTGAGCGCGTCACCCGGCTCCGGCAGGCGAACCTCCACGGCCCAACCCCTCCCCGGTCATGGACCAAAAAATCGCTCACCGGGTGAACCTGATGGCCCTGACAAGGTGAACTGACACCGATTCGGCGTCCGGTAGCGATACACATCAGATCATGACGGTCCGGTCGCTTGCTGTACACCCCTCGAAGCACTTCCGTGACCGTCGCGAGCTGCGGCGTACCGCTTCCTGGGGTGCAGATCCAGCCCGGCGGCGCGGGCCACCGCTGGCCCGGGCCGCGCCGTCCGCCTGCCCCGCCTGCCAGCGCTGCCGGGCGGTGGGCGAGGATGGCCGGAATGGTCTACCGCTACTTCTACGACTGCGAGTTCATCGAGGACGGCACAACCGTCGACCTCGTCTCGATTGGTGTCGTCGACGAGTACGGCCGCGAGTTCTACGCGGTCTCCACCGAGTTCGACGATTCCCGCGCCGTGCCCTGGGTCCGGCGGAACGTGCTGGACAAGCTGCCCTCCCCGGCCGACCGGGCCTGGCGATCGCGCGAGCGCATCCGCGACGACCTGTACGACTTCCTGGTCGAACCGATCCGGGACCGGCCGGGGGAGCAGTTGGAGCTGTGGGCCTGGTTCGCCGCGTACGACCATGTGGTGCTCGCCCAGCTCTGGGGTGCGATGCCGGCGCTGCCCCGGGAGATCCCCCGCTACACCAAGGAGCTGCGGCAGCTCTGGGATGACCGTGGTCGGCCGACCCTGCCGGATGCGGACGCGGCCCGGCACGACGCTCTGGTCGACGCCCGGCACAATCTGGCCCGCTGGCGGGCGATGACGGCCCGCTGAGTGGCGGTGCACTGACGGTCGTGTCGCCGCAGGTTTGACCGGTTCTGTCCCGGGCATCGGTTCGACGAGTCGAGCCGAGGGAGAGTGCAATGAGCAACGAGTCGACCAGCGCCGCCGAGGCCCGCGCCAGGGTCACCGAACTGGCCCGGGCCGCGCGGATCTGCATGCTCACCACGATCGCTCTGGACGGGCGGCAGGTGAGCCGGCCGATGGGGCTCCAGGAGGCCGAGTTCGACGGCGACCTGTGGTTCTTCGCCTCCGCCGATTCGGCCAAGGTCCGCCAGATCCGGGTGAACCCGGAGGTCAACGTCGCCTTCTCCGACCAGAAGCACAACGCCTGGGTGTCGATCTCCGGCACCGCCACCGAGGGGTTCGACCGGTCCCGCGCGGAGCAGTTGTGGAGCCCGGTGCTCACGGTGTGGTTTCCGGACGGGCTGGACACTCCCGGCCTGACCCTGATCAGGGTGCATGCCAGCTCGGCGGAGTACTGGGACTCGCCCAGCAGCACCGTGGTCAACCTGCTCGGCTTCGCGAAGGCCGCCGTCACGGGCCGGCCGCCGGAGGCCGGCGAGAACCACGAGGTGACCTTCTGACCCGCGACAGGTCGTCGATCGACCCGGGGCGCGCAGTCATCGCACAGGCAAGCCGACTACAGTGCGCAGTGACGGCCCGCCCCGGGCCGGCAATGGCGCCGATGGTCTGACCTGACACATATCCTGGGGCATATCGGGCTTTACCTGATGCTTCAGGAGGATGAGCAGATCATGCGTATCGGCGTGCTCACTGGCGGCGGCGACTGCCCGGGTCTCAATGCGGTCATCCGAGCGGTGGTCCGCAAGGGCGTCGCCACTTACGGTCACGAGTTCGTGGGCTTCCGGGACGGCTGGAAGGGCCCGCTGGAGGGTCTGTCCCGGCCCCTGGACATCGCTGACGTCCGCGGCATCCTGCCCCGCGGCGGCACCATCCTCGGCTCGTCCCGGACCAACCCGTTCAAGATCGAGAACGGCGTCGAGCGGATCAAGGACAACCTCGCCGCACAGGGCGTGGACGCGCTGATCGCGATCGGCGGCGAGGACACCCTCGGCGTGGCCACCAAGCTCTACGAGCTGGGTGTGCACGTGGTCGGCGTCCCGAAGACGATCGACAACGACCTGGGCGCCACCGACTACACCTTCGGCTTCGACACCGCGGTCAACATCGCGATGGAGGCCATCGACCGCCTGCACACGACCGCGGAGAGCCACCACCGCACCCTGGTCGTCGAGGTGATGGGCCGGCACGCCGGCTGGATCGCCCTGCACGCCGGCCTGGCCGGTGGCGCCAACGTCATCCTGCTGCCCGAGCGTCAGTTCGACGTCGAGCAGGTGGCCGGCTACGTCGAGAAGCGCTTCCAGCACCAGTACGCGCCGATCGTGGTGGTCGCCGAGGGTGCCCAGCCGCTGGACGGCCAGATGGTCCTCGCCAACCAGGAGCTGGACTCGTTCGGCCACGTCCGCCTCGGCGGCATCGGCCAGTGGCTCGCCGAGCAGTTGGAGGCCAAGACCGGCAAGGAGGCCCGCACCGTGGTGCTGGGTCACATCCAGCGCGGTGGCACCCCGACCGCCTTCGACCGGGTGCTCGCCACCCGCCTGGGCCTGCACGCCATCGACGCGGTCAACGAGGGCGACTGGGGCAAGATGGTCGCGATGCAGAGCACCGACATCGTCCGGGTGCCGCTGGCCGAGGCCACCCGCGAGCTGAAGACCGTGCCGCTGGAGCGGTACGCCGAGGCCGAGGTCTTCTTCGGCAGCTGATCCGCCAGCCCGCGGCGCGGCGGCCCACGGGTCCGCCGCGCCGCGAGCCCCGGGCCCCCGTCGCCCCGGGCCCCGCGCCCATCGCCCCGTCGATCTAGGGCGTATCGCTGTATTTGGAGATCAACTGACGACGATCCGCCCTAGATCGGCGGGGTGAGGGACGGTGCGGGCGACATGGCAGCTGGGGTGCACACCGTTGCCGTTATCGGCGCGGGCAAGATCGGTGAGCTGATGCTCTCCGGGCTGCTGCGTTCGGGGTGGCCGGTGGACCGGCTGCTGGCCACCGCTCGGCGGCCGGCCCGCGCCGCGGAGTTGACCGAGCGGTACGGCGTACGAGTGGTCGACAACCTGACGGCGGTGGACGAGGCGGCGGTGCTCGCGGTCTCCGTGAAGCCGCAAGACGCCGCCGCGCTGCTCGACGAGATCGGTCCCAAGGTGCCGGCCGACAAGCTCGTCATCTCGCTCTGCGCCGGGCTGCCCACCAGCTTCTTCAGCCGCCGGCTGCCCGACGGCACGCCGGTGGTCCGGGTGATGACCAACACCCCGGCGCTGGTCGACGAGGCGATGACCGCGATCTCGGCGGGCGCGTACGCCACCGGCGCGCACCTGGCGCTGGCCGAGGAGATGTTCAAGCCTCTCGGTCAGACGATCCGGGTGCCCGAGTCGCAGCAGGACGCGGTCACCGCGCTCTCCGGCTCCGGCCCGGCCTACTTCTACCTGCTCGTCGAGGCCATGATCGACGCTGGAATCCTGCTCGGGCTTCCCCGGCAGGTGGCGCACGAGCTGATCGTGCAGACCGCGATCGGCTCGGCGGTGATGCTGCGCGACTCCGGCGAGCACCCGGTCAAGCTGCGCGAGGCGGTCACCTCGCCGGCCGGCACGACCATCTCCGCGATCCGTGAGCTGGAGAAGCACGGTGTCCGGGCGGCGATGCTCGCCGCGCTGGAGGCCGCCCGGGACCGGGCCCGCGAACTGGCCGCCCAGGCCGACTGACGTCCGCGCGGGGCCGTGCGCTCCTCCGTGCGTGCCGCATACTGGCCCGGTGTTCACACTCGCCCAGGCCCGGCACCTCGTGGCCACCCTGCAGCCGCGCGTCGATGAGTTGATCCGGGTCCGGGCCGACCTGGCCGAGCTGCGCGTCGACCTGGCCGACCACGGCGTGAGCGCGCTCGGGGGGCTGGCCGAGGTGAAGGGGCTGGAGGCCCGGCTGCACGCCGTCGTCGACGAGCTGCACCAGCACGACATCCAGGTCAAGGGCATCGCCCCGGTGCTGCTCGACTTCCCGGGCGAGCGGGCCGGCCGCGCGGTGCTCTGGTGCTGGCTGGAGGGCGACTCGGACGTGCGCTGGTACCACCGGGCCGAGTGCGGCTTCGCCGGCCGCCGCCCCGTCTGAGAGCACTGCCCCTCTGAGCGTCACGGCCCCGGCTCAGCCCGCCGCCGACTTCGGCAGGACCGGGTCGGCGGCCTCGGTCACCGCGAACACCACCACGTTGTCCCGGTAGTGCCCGCGCTGCCGGTCGAAGTCACCGCCGCAGGTGACCAGGCGTACCTCCGCGCCGGGCGTCGGGCCGTAGACCACGGCCGTGGGGAACTGGTCCTTACGGGTACGCAGCGACCCGGTCACCCGGAACGACAGGCGCTGCCCGCCCCGCCACACCTCCACCAGGTCGCCGGGACGCAGCTCGCCGAGCCGGGCGAAGACCGCCGGGCCGCGCCGCGAGTCCAGATGCCCGGCGAGCACGGCCGGGCCGGTGTCGCCGGGGGCCGGGCCGCCGCCGTACCAGCCAGCGGTGTCGAAGTCGGTCGGCGGGACCAGCGCACCGGCGCGGTCCAGGCCCAGCACGGTGAGCGTGGAGTCGACGCCGATGCGCGGTACGCGTACCCGCGTGGGTGGGCCCTGTGGCGCGGGCGCGGCGGCCGCCGACGGGCAGTCGTCGGCGCAGCCGGGGTGCCAGCTCGCCACCGGCGGCGGCGGACCGGTGGTGGCCAGCCCGACCCCGGTGCCGGCGGCCAGGCAGACCGCCGCGCCGGCCGCGACCAGCGCGGCCAGCGGCACCCGGCGGTCGCGGTGCCGCCGGATCGACGGGTCGGGCCCGGTGCTCACCAGGTGGTGCGCCGCCGCCGACGCCACAGCAGCAGGGTCACCGCGACGGCCGTCGCGGCCAACCCACCTACCACCAGGGGGTACGCGCCGAGCCCGGCCCTGGCGGTGCCGCCGGCGCCGGTGTCCACGCCGCCGGCGGGGACGACGGTGCCCCCCTCGGCGTCGCGGCGCAGCTCGGCGGTGAGCCCGCCCTGCTTCGCGTCGAGCACCAGCAGCGAGTAGACCGCGCCGCCGGTCAGCCGCACCTCGGTGTCGGTGCTCGGCCCGCCGGCGCCGGTCAGCTTCAGTCGCCAACGGCCCGGCTCGACCTGCTGGTATTCGGTCGTGGTGGCGAACTGCACGCCGTCGGCGATCATCGGGCCGTCGGCGGCGGCCACGTCGAGCACCGGGGTACGCACGGAAGCCTGCACGACACGCACCTTGGCGCGGCCCTGCGTGGGCGCGCTGAGGTCGTCGTTGAGCACCCGCAGCCCCAGGTCGGCGTGCCGGCCGACACCGGCCACCGTGTACGCAGCACCGCTGTTCACCGCGACCTCGGTGGTGAGCACCGGGGGATCGCTGGCGGGGGCGCCGGCCTCGCGCATCGCCACCGCGTAGCGGCCGGGTGCCAGCTCCAGGTAGTCGGAGACCACGCCGTAGCCGACCCCGGGGAAGACCCTCGGCTTCGCGGCGTCCGGCGCGGCCAGGTAGACGTCGACGGCCGGGGTGTCGGGGGAGAGGTGGGCGAGCCGGACGTAGCCGACGGTGTCCGCGCCGGTCGCGGCACTGGCCGGAACCGGGGTGCCGGCGGCGGCGAGGGCGGTGGTGAGCAGGAGCGCGCCGGAGCCGGCCAGCAGCCGGCGGGGCACGGTACGGAGCGTGTGCATGTCGCCTCCGGAAGCACGTTCGGTGAGCGGGCGGCAACCCAGGGAACAGAGTCCCGTGTGCGGGACTGCAACGCAAGTTGCCGAGGCGATGTTTTTGTCGCCGCCTCCGTCGCTGCCCACCCGGTGCAAGATCGACGCCAGGTACCGGCATCCGACGCGCCGTGCCCCCTCTTCCCGAGGGCGGACGGGCCGCCGCAGGACGTCGTACTCCCTTATTCTCGGTCGATGCGGGATCGCCGGGTGGCGCTGGTGTGGGCGGCCTTCGTCGTCGTCGCGCTGGTGTCCTGCGTGCTCGTGCTGCGACGCGAGGACCGGCTCTCCGACCTGCACATCTACTACGGCGCACTGTCCGATCTGCACGCCGGTAGGCCGCTGTACGGGTACGTGGCGGAGAACGGTGGGCCGTTCACCTATCCGCCGTTCGCCGCCCTCGTGCTGGGGCCGATCACCGTCGTCGGCGAAGGCGTACTGCAAGGGATCTGGCTGGTGGCGACGTGCGCGGCGGTCGTCGCCATCGCCGGGGCGGTCGGTGTCTCGCTGACCACCCGACAGTCGCGGCGCCCGCTCGTCGTGGCGGTGGCGGCCACGGTGCTGATGCTCTCCGCGCCGGTGCAGAGCAATCTGCGCTTCGGTCAGGTCAGCATCTTCATCGTGCTGATGGCCCTGCTCGACGGGATGGGGGTCGTCCCGCCCCGGCTGCGTGGGGTGCTGGTCGGGTTGGCCGCGGCGATCAAGCTGACCCCGCTGCTGTTCGTGGTCTACTTCCTCGCCACCGGCCGCTACCGCGACGCCGGCCGCGCGGTGGCGACCTTCGTGGCCTGTGCCGCGCTCGCCGCGATCGTGCTGCCCGGCGAGAGCTGGACCTACTGGACCGAGGCGGTGCGGCAGACCTCGCGGATCGGCAACCTGGCCTCACTGGGCAACCAGTCCCTGCACGGGATGCTGCTGCGCATCGGGGTCGACGAGGCGACGTTGCCCCCACTCTGGGCCGGTCTGGTGGCGCTCATCTGCGCGGCGGCGCTGCTGCGGGCCCGGCAGTTGGCACGGGAGGGCCGCCCGGGGCACTCGGCGGTGCTCGTCGGCTGCGCCACCGTCGCCGCGTCCCCGGTGTCCTGGACCCATCACCAGGTGTGGCCGGTGCTTGCGGCGATGCTGCTGGTCGGCGCGTCCGGCGTCACTCAGCGGGCCGCTGGCGCGGCGCTGCTCGCCACGATGGTCGTCTCGTTGGGCGCGGTCCTCAGCCCGGTGTCGATGCGGCCGGGCGTGCAGTTCCTCTTCGAGAACGCCCGCACCGTCGGCGTGTGCCTGCTGTGCCTGGTCGGCTTCGGTGGCGTCGCGGTCGTCGCCGCCCGAACCAACCGGCGGCCGTCCAGGGGGCGGGGCTGGCTGCGGGTCGGCGTTCCGGCCACGGTCGCGGTGGCGTTCTTCGCCGTGCAGCCGTTGCCCGCCGGAGCGGACCCCACCTTCAAGGCGTACGCCCTCGACGACGTGGTCAACCCGCGATACTTCTTCGTCTGCCGTGGCCCGGTCGAGTGCGCCGCCTACGGCACCGACGCGCCGGTCACCTTCGGCACCCGCGCCGAGAAGACCAAGGTCCGGGTCAACGGCGTGGTCTCCCCGCAGGTGACCCGACTGGAGTACTACTCCGCCCCCGGTGGGGCACCGCGGGCCATCCCGCTGCTCGACGCGTACCCGGGAACACGCACGTTCTCGTTCCGTTCGGCGAACATGGCCCAGGGGCGGCTCGTCGCGTACGCCTCGGACGGTCAGCCGATCGCCAGCTACGACGACGAACTCGCCGCCGCCCTCCGTACGGCCACCCGCCAGGGGGTCGCACGAGGGGCGGGCGGCGTTGCTCAGCGGGTGGCGTCGGCCAGCAGGCCGCGCAGCTTCTCGGCGTCGGCCGGGGCCGGGTGCTCCCAGTCGGTCGGGTCGGCGGAGTAGAGCGTGCCGTACGCCGGGGTGTCCGGCTGGTAGCGCCATCCCTCGGCCAGCGATCCGGCGTCCACGACGTCGTAGCCGATCCGGTCCAGGAAGGCCGTCACCTCTGCCTTCGCGGCGGCGTCGTCACCGGCGATCGCGAGAGCGCTACGGTCAGCCGCGCCCGTCGGCCGGGGCAGCGCGGCCAGGTGCTTGAAGAAGATGTTGTTGAAGACCTTCACCACCCGCGAGTCCGGCAGGTGCCGCTGGAGCAGCTCGCTGCTGGTGGTCTCGCCGGAATCCAGTTCCGGGAGGTTCCCGTCGCGCTGCGGGTAGTAGTTGTTGGTGTCGATGACGACCTTGCCGGCCAGCGGCTCCACGGGCACCGCGCGGTACGCCTTCAGCGGCACGCTGACCACCACCAGGTCGCCGACCTGCGCCGCGTCCTGTGCCGTGCCGGCGCTGGCGTGCGAGCCCAACTCGTCGGCGAGGTCCTTCAGCGTCTCCGGGCCGCGCGAGTTGCTCAGCACCACGTCGTAGCCGGCGTCCACCGCCAGTCGGGCCACCGTGCCGCCGATGTTGCCACTGCCGATCAGTCCCACAGTTGTCATGTTTGTTCCCAACCTCGTCCACCCACGACGAATTCCCGACCGGCGCGGTGGGTTATTCGGTTGCCCGGTGCCGACCGGCTGCGCACAGTGCCGGGCATGCGCTGTCTCGTCGAGGATCTCGCGACCTTCGCCGCCACAGCGGGCGCCTGGCTGCGCCGCGAGCCCGTCCTGCACAACGTACTGCTCACGCTGGTCGCCGACCGGCTCTCCGGGGACGTGCCACTCTCCGGTGCCGAGCGGGACGCGGCCCGGAGGGGTCAGGCGGTGGCGGGTAGCGCCTTCTCGATGGCGACGCGCAGCTCGTCGGCGGCGGGCTCGACCGTCGGGGCGAACCGGGCGGCGACTGTGCCGTCCGGGGCCACCAGGAACTTCTCGAAGTTCCACCGGACGTCCCCGGTGTGTCCGTCGGCGTCCGGGGCGTCCACCAGCGCGGTGTAGAGCGGGTGCCGGTTGGGGCCGTTGACGTCGACCTTCTCGGTCAGCGGGAAGGTGACCCCGTAGTTGACCTGGCAGAAGTCGCTGATCTCGGCGGCGCTGCCCGGCTCCTGTCCGGCGAACTGGTTGCAGGGCACGCCGAGCACCACCAGGCCACGGTCGGCGTAGGTGTCCGCGAGTGTCTGGAGGCCGGCGTACTGGGGGGTGAGGCCGCAGCGGGAGGCCACGTTGACGACCAGCAGCGCCTTGCCGCGGTAGCGGGCCAGGTTGGCGGGGCCGCCGTTGAGGGCGTCGAGCGGGATGTCGAAGACGGTCATGGCCCGAGGCTACGCGCCGACCGTGCGGGGGCCCGGAGGGCGGGCGGAGCGAATGCACTCCACGCACCAGAAGAAATCGAAACATGGACATCTTGACGAAGTGATGACGCCGTGAGTACCGTCTCACCATCGCTTTTGGAAAGTTTCCTAACAGTTCGGGAGACGCCTCATGAAAAGATCGCTCCGCCGGGCCCTATGGGCCGGTGCCGTGGTCGCCGTGACCGTCGCAGCGGTGCCGGTGACCACCGCGTTCGGCGCCGGCACGGTCACCACCACGTTCACCAAGGCGCAGGACTGGGGGACCGGTCACGAAACGAAGGTGACCGTCACCAACGGATCCAGTGCCACCGTCAACACCTGGCGCATCGAGTTCGACCTGCCGTCGGGCACCACCATCAGCAGCGCCTGGGACGCCGACGTGACCAGCAGCGGCAACCACTACGTCGCGGTCAAGAAGAGCTGGGCCGGTGGGCTCGCCCCGGGCGCCTCGTTCAACTGGGGTTACAACGGCACGGGCGCCTTCAAGGCACCGCTGAACTGCACCGTCAACGGCGCACCGTGCGGTGGCGGCACCCCGACCACCCCGCCGACCACGACGCCGCCGACCACCACCCCACCGACCACCACCCCACCGACCACCGCGCCACCCACCACCGCCCCGCCCACCACGCCACCGCCGACCACCACCCCGCCGAACCCGGGTGGCAAGAAGGTCGTCGGGTACTTCGCCGAGTGGGGCGTCTACGGGCGCAACTACCACGTCAAGAACATCCAGACCAGCGGCTCCGCGGCCAAGCTGACCCACATCCTGTACGCCTTCGGCAACACCACCGGTGGCCGCTGCGCAATCGGTGACAGCTACGCCGACTACGAGAAGGCGTACACGGCGGCGGACAGCGTGGATGGCGTCGCCGACACCTGGGACCAGCCGCTGCGTGGCAGCTTCAACCAGCTGCGCAAGCTCAAGCAGATGAACCCGCATCTCAAGGTCATCTGGTCCTTCGGCGGCTGGACCTGGTCCGGCGGCTTCACCCAGGCCGCGCAGAACCCGGCCGCCTTTGCCGAGAGCTGCTACAACCTCGTCGAGGACCCGCGCTGGGCCGACGTCTTCGACGGCATCGACGTCGACTGGGAGTACCCCAACGCCTGTGGCCTGACCTGTGACAGCAGCGGTCCGAACGCGTTCAAGAACGTGATCAGCGCGCTGCGGTCGAAGTTCGGCTCCAACGCCCTGGTCACCGCCGCCATCACCGCGGACGGCAGCAACGGTGGCAAGATCGACGCCACCGACTACGCCGGCGCCATCGGCAACCTCAACTGGCTCATGCCGATGACGTACGACTACTTCGGCGCCTTCGCCGCCCAGGGTCCGACCGCCCCGCACTCGCCGCTCACCTCGTACACCGGCATCCCGCAGCAGGGCTTCAACTCCGACGCCGCGATCCAGAAGCTCAAGAGCAAGGGCGTCCCGGCCAACAAGCTACTGCTCGGCATCGGCTTCTACGGCCGAGGCTGGACCGGGGTCACCCAGGCCGCACCGGGTGGCAGCGCCACGGGCGCGGCACCGGGCACCTACGAGGCGGGCATCGAGGACTACAAGGTCCTCAAGAACACCTGCCCGGCCACCGGCACGGTCGGCGGAACCGCGTACGCCAAGTGCGGCAGCAACTGGTGGAGCTACGACACCCCGTCGACGATCAACGGCAAGATGACGTACGCGAACAACCAGGGCCTCGGTGGCGCGTTCTTCTGGGAGCTCTCCGGTGACACCAGCAACGGCGAGCTCATTGGCGCCATCAAGGGCGGTCTCGGCTGAGCCGAAGGCCGACGCACCACCCACACGGCGGGGAGGGGCACGCACCGTCCCTCCCCGCCCGTGAGACACCGGCCCGGTCGACGCCCAGCGTCGGCCGGGCCGCCGTCGTTGGGTAGGGGCAGCTTGATGTGGCAGACTCGCGGCTCGGCACGTCTCGATCTCACCGTCGACGGAGGTGGTCATGCGCCCGACCCACCGCAGGCTGGCGGCGACCGCCGCCGGGCTGGTGCTGCTGCCGGTCGCCCTGGCCGGTTGCGGGATCGGCGGCGGCGGCGAGGAGCCGGCCGCCAAGCCCGAGCGTGCCCCCGCCGAGGAAGCCGCCACCCGCTCCCGTGAGCGCGTGCAGGCGTACCTCGACGCGATGACCGCCAAGGACGTCGCCGCTGGCCGTAGCCAGCTCTGCGCTCTGCTGCACGACGGCTTCGACCTGGGTGCCACCGGCCCCAACGGTGACTTCGCCGATCACTTCCAGGTGCCTGAGGCGGCCATCACCGACATCCGGTCCGGTCAGTTGGGGCAGGAGGTCAGCGTCTCGGTCTCGGTCACCGTCGGCAAGCGCACCGTCGTCCGGCCGCTGGTGTTCACCGTCACCCGCGACGGAGGAGACTGGTGCATCGCCGGGGAGGCACCGGGGGGTGCGCCGGCCGCCGGCCGGACCCCGACCGGCGCCGTTCCCTCGCCGGCGTCCTGACCAGCGCCCGGCGGATTGATCTCCCATCTGCCGGAACCGTCCCCCTCGCCGCCCGTGCACCCCGACGGTCGCCGTACGCTTTCTGTCATGCGCCATGAGTGGCATCAGCTGAGCCATCCCGCGGTGGGCAGCCCAGGCCTGCAGACCAGCCGTCCGACCGTCGACTCCGCCGAGGACGCCGCGCTCGGCCTGGACCGATGGCGGGAGTTGCCCCGCGAGCAGGTCCCGCCGTGGTCCGACCCGGCGGCCGTCGCCGAGGTCTGCAAGGTCCTCGACACCGTGCCGTCAGTCGTCGCCCCCTACGAGGTGGACCAGCTCCGGCAGAAGCTGGCCCTGGTCTGCGAGGGCAAGGCGTTCCTGCTCCAGGGCGGCGACTGCGCCGAGACCTTCGTCGACAACACCGAGAGCCACCTGCTGGCCAACGCCCGCACCCTGCTCCAGATGGCGATCGTGCTCACCTACGGCGCGTCGCTGCCGGTGGTCAAGGTCGCCCGGGTCGCCGGCCAGTACACCAAGCCCCGCTCGCTGCCGACCGACGCCCGCGGTCTGCCCGCCTACCGTGGCGACCTGATCAATTCGCTGGAGGCCGACCCGGCCGCCCGGGTCGCCGACCCGCAGCGCATGATCCGGGCGTACGCCAACTCGGCGGCGGCGATGAACATGCTGCGGGCGTACCTCGCCGGTGGGCTCGCCGACCTGCACGCCGTGCACGACTGGAACAAGGGCTTCGTGAAGAACTCCCCGGCGGGGGAGCGCTACGAGGCGATCGCCCGGGAGATCGACCGGGCGCTGGCCTTCATCCGGGCGTGCGGCATGACCGACGACGAGGCCCTGCGCACCGTCACCCTCTACTGCTCCCACGAGGCGCTCGCCCTGGAGTACGACCGGGCGCTCACCCGGGTCTCCGACCGTCGGGCGTACGGGCTCTCCGGGCACTTCCTCTGGATCGGTGAGCGCACCCGGCAGATCAGCGGTGCGCACATCGACTTCATCTCCCGGATCGCCAACCCGATCGGCGTCAAGCTCGGCCCGACCACCTCCCCGGACGAGGCGATCGAGCTGTGCGAGAAGCTCAACCCGGACAATGTCCCCGGCCGGCTCACCCTGATCAGCCGGATGGGCAACCACCGGGTGCGCGACGCCCTGCCGCCGATCGTGGCCAAGGTCACCGCCGCCGGCGCCAAGGTGGTCTGGCAGTGCGACCCGATGCACGGCAACACGCACGAGTCGTCCAACGGCTACAAGACCCGGCACTTCGACCGCATCGTCGACGAGGTGCTCGGCTACTTCGAGGTGCATCGAGGGCTGGACACCCACCCCGGTGGTCTGCACGTCGAGTTGACCGGCGAGGACGTCACCGAGTGCCTCGGCGGCGCCCAGGGTATTGAGGATCTCGACCTGCCCGACCGGTACGAAACCGCCTGCGACCCGCGACTGAACACTCAGCAGTCGTTGGAGTTGGCCTTCCTCGTAGCGGAGATGCTCCGTGGCTGAGCTTACGAGCCCCGCAGTCGGCAGCCGAAGGGATGACAATGGCTGACATGTTCGTGGACCTGCGTTCCGACACGGTGACCCGGCCGACCGCCGGCATGCGGGAGGCGATGGCCACCGCCGAGGTCGGTGACGACGTCTACGGCGAGGACCCGACCGTCAACGCGCTGGAGGCCGAGGTCGCCGCGCTGTTCGGGCACGAGGCGGCGCTGTTCGCCCCGAGCGGGTCGATGGCCAACCAGATCGCCCTGCAACTGCTGGTGTCGCCCGGCGACGAACTGCTCTGCGACGCCGACGCGCACGTGGTCACGTACGAGATCGGTGCCGCGGCCGCGTACGGCGGGATCTCCTCGCGGACCTGGCCCGCGGTCGGCGCGGACATCGACCCGGAGGTGATCGCCGGGATGATCCGGCCGGACGGCTACTTCGCCGTCCCCACCCGCGCGATCGCCGTCGAGCAGACCCACAATCGCGGCGGCGGCGGTGTGATTCCGCTGGCCACCCTGCGGGAGTTGCGCGGGGTCGCCGACGACGCGGGCGTCGCGCTGCACTGCGACGGCGCCCGGATCTGGCACGCGCACGTCGCCGACGGGGTGCCCTTGATCGAGTACGGGCGGCTCTTCGACACGCTGTCGGTGTGCCTGTCCAAGGGCCTTGGCGCGCCGGTCGGCTCGCTGGTGGTGGGCAGCGCGGAGAAGATCGAACGGGCCCGGATGATCCGCAAGCGGATGGGCGGTGGCATGCGCCAGGCCGGCATCCTCGCCGCCGCCGGTCGGTACGCGCTCGCGCACCACGTCGACCGGCTGGCCGACGACCACGCCAGGGCGGCCCGGCTCGCGGAGGCGGTCGCGCCGTTCGGGGTGCTCGCCACCGTGGTCCGCACCAACCTGGTCGCACTGGACCTCACCAAGCACGCCCTGGACGCGCGTGCCCTGGCCGCCGCTGCGCGGGCCGAAGGCGTACTGATCTCGGTGCTCGGCCCCCGTACGGCCCGCCTGGTCACTCACCTGGGCCTCACCGACGCGGACATTGACCGCGCCACCGCAGCCCTCCCCCGCATCCTGGCCGCCTAACCCGCGCCCCGCGCCCCGCGCCCCGCGCCCCGCGCCCCGCGCCCCGCGCCCCCCGCGCCCCCGCCCTCGCCGATCTAGGGCGAATCGTCGTGGCTGGAGATCAACTAGCGACGATTTTCCCTAGATCGACGCGATGAGGGGTCGCGGCGCACACCTGGGGGCGGGGTTAGGCGGGTGGGGTTAGGCGGGTGAGGGTGGTGATGTCGGCGGCGTGGCCCACGTGCTTCTCGCTCGGGGTTTCCACGACCATCGGGACGCCGGCGGTGGCGGGATGGGCCATCAGCTCGGCGAAGGCGGGCTCGCCGATGGTGCCCTTGCCGATGTTCTCGTGCCGGTCCCGGGTGGAACCGCACAGGTCCTTCGAGTCGTTGGCGTGGATCAGCCGCAGCCGGTCCGCACCGACCGTGGCCACCAGGGTGTCCAGGGTCGCCGTCATGCCGCCCTCGGCCGCCAGGTCGTGACCTGCCGCCCAGGCGTGGCAGGTGTCGAAGCAGACCCCGAGCATGGGGTGCCGGTCCACCGCGTCCAGGTAGGGCCCGAGTTGCTCCACCCGGGAGGCGAGTGACCGGCCGCCGCCCGCGCTCGGCTCGACCAGAAGCATCGGCCCGCCGGCGTCGGCGGCCCAGTCGAGCAGCGGCAGCAACTCCTGGCGGACCTGTCGCATGGCCGCCTCGGCGTGGCCCTCGTCCACCGAACTGCCCGCGTGGAACACCACTGCCCGAGCGCCGATCGCCACGCCCCGACGCAGCGCGTGCGCCAGCGTCTGCGCCGACTTCTCGACCGTGGCCGGGGTGGGTGAGCCGAGGTTGACCAGCAGCGAGGCGTGGATGAACGCCGGAATGCCCCGCTCGGCGCAGCCGTCACGGAACAGGGCGTCCTGCACGGGGTCACCGCTGGGCAGCGCCCAGCCCCGCGAGTTGGAGACGTAGACCTGCACCACCTGGGCGCCGGTCGCGTCGGCGTACGGCAGGGCAGCCTTCGCCAGCCCACCCGAGGTCGGAGTGTGCGCGCCCACCGGCCGCGCGGAGATCGCCTGCATCAGAAGCACGTGATGACGACCGGGGTGCCCGGCGGCACCTGCGAATTCTCGCCCGGGACCTGGATCCGGGCCACCGCATTCGGGTTGACCGCAACCGTCGTCGGGAAGCCCTGGCTCTCCAACACCTGCTTGGCCTGCTGGCAGGGCAGGTCGAGCACCCGGGGCACGACGACCAGCGGCGGGCCCTTGCTGACGTCCAGCTTGACCTGGGTGCCCTTCTCCACGCCGGCACCGTCGGCCGGGCTCTGGCCGAGGATCTCGTCCTTGGGCTTGTCGGAGTCCTTGTAGGTCTCCACCAGCACCAGTTCGAGCTTGGCCAGCGTGGTCCGGGCCTCGGTCAGGCTCTTGCCGACCAGGTTCGGCACCGTCACCGGCGCCCTGCCCCGGCTCAGGATGAGGGTGATCTTCGCACCCGGTTTGACCTCGGCGCCCACCTTGGGGGAGCTGTCCACCACGACCCCGGCCGGCAGGCTGTCGTCGTAACGGGGGGCTCCCTTGGCCACCACCAGTTTCACGTTGACCAGGTCCGCCTCGGCAAGCTCGAACTCCTTGCCGATCACGTCCGGCACGGGGAAGCGCTCCGGGCCGAGGGAGAGGGTCAGGGTGATCGTGCCACCCTTGACGATTTTGGTGGCAGACGCCGGGCTCTGCCCCAGCACGCTGTCCTTCGGGGCCTTCTCGTCGAAGCGCGGCTCACCGTACTTCAGGATGAGCCCGGCACGGTCGGCCTGCGCCTGCGCGTCGGCCTTGCTCAGACTCACCAGCTGCGGGGCGGTCGTGTAACGGCCGACGCCGAACCACCAGCCCCCGACGGCGGCCACCAGGCCCAGCACCACCACCACGGCCGCGACGGCGAGCCGGCCGTGGGCGTTGCCCAGCATCGTGCCGCGTAGGGCGGCGAGCCGGGCACCCAGGCCATCCGCCGGCTCCGGGGCGGCCCGACGGCGACCCGGCCCCTGGCTGCTGCCGCCCTCGGGCAGCCGCGCCCAGGCCGGGCGGTTCGGCGGACGGACCGTGGCGACCATCATGGTCGGCTGGGAGAGTGGCGCGTCGTCACTGATCGGGCGGAGCACGGCGGTATGGCTGTTGGCGTCGCCCAGGCGGTCCCGGGCCACCTGCACCTCGGCCAGCAGTGCGCCGGCGTCGGCGGGCCGCGCGTCGGGATCGCGCCGGGTGGCCCGCTGCACCAGGTCGTCGAGGACCGGCGGCAGGCCGGGCACCAGCGTCGAGGGTGTCGGTACGTCCCGGTCGACGTGCTGCCAGGCGACGTCCACCGGGCGGTCCCCGTCGTACGGCACGCGGCCGGTGAGCATCTCGAACAGCACGATGCCGGCCGAGTAGACGTCAGTGCGCGGATCGGCACGGCCCTCGGTGACCAGCTCCGGGGCGACGTACGCCACGGTGGCCATCAGCTGGTTGCCCTGCTCCTCGTCGGCGCTCGCCTCGACCGCCCGGGCCAGCCCGAAGTCGGCCACCTTGACGACGCTGTCGACCAGGTTGGCGACGCCGCCGGTGGGCGCCTCGGCGACCAGCACGTTTTCCGGTTTGACGTCACGGTGCACGAGACCGGCCCGGTGCGCGGCGGCGATCGCGGCGAGCATCTGCTCGGCGATGGCCAGCGCCTCGTCCGGATTGAGCCGGCGTCGCTCGGCCAGGACGTCGCGCAGCGTACGGCCGCGGACGTACTCCATCACCAGGTACGGCAGACCGGCGTGAGTGCCCTGGTCGTAGACCGCCACCACGTTCGGGTGGGTCAACCGGGCGATGGTCTTCGCCTCGTCGGTGAACCGGGCCACGAAGTTGGCGATCCGGGCCCGGGCCTCGGGCGCCTGGGTCGGATGAATGATCTTGACAGCGACGGTGCGCTCAAGGCGTTCGTCGGTAGCGGTGTACACGGTCGCCATGCCACCACGGGCCACGCGACCGCGAATGCGGTAGCGCCCGTCGATCAGCGAGCCCAGCAACGTGTCGGCGACCTGTGTGTCCATCGGCAGGCAGTCTATGTGTCCAGGGGGTGAAGGTTGAACAGGATGCTACAGCCGGATGTTGAACTGCTCCGTCCCACCGCGCTCGCCGCCCCTCATCCGCTGGTCAGCGACGGTCAGGAGAATGGACTCCGATCGACCTTCCGGGGTGCCGGTGGTTCGTCGCGGCGGCGGCGTGGCAGGGTGGTCGGGTGACCGAACCCGTACCCGACCCGGCCGTGCCCGGCCTGGAGCTCGCCGGACCCACCGATCCGGCCGGCTGGCTGACCCTGCCCGATGTCGCCGAGCGCCTCGACGTGTCGATCAGCAAGGTGCACCAGATGATCCGTGACCGGGAGCTGCTGGCGGTCCGCCGCGACGGCATCCGCCGGGTCCCGGCCGATCTGGTTGCCAACCAGGTCGCGCTCAAGCACCTGCCCGGCGTGCTCAACCTGCTCTCCGACAACGGCTACGACGACGAGGCGGCCCTGCGCTGGCTCTACGAGCCGGACGACACGCTCCCCGGCGCCACTCCCGCCGCCGCACTCTCCGGCGACCAGGCCCGCGAGGTAAAGCGCCGGGCCCAGGCCCTCGGCTTCTAACCCCGTCCCTTCCCCTGTCGATCATGAAGTTAGCGGCGCGACACGCCGACGCGGACGCCGCTAACTTCATGATCGACGCGCTGAGAGGCGGGGTGGGTTAGTCGGCTCGGCGGGTTGCGGCTATGGCCAGGTCTACCAGGGCCTGACGGGCCTCGGTGTCCAGGTCGACGGCGGTCAGTGCCGCCAGGGCGGCGTCGGTGAGCGTGACGATCCGCTGCTCGGTGCGGGCCAGCGCCCCGCTCGCGGAGATCAGCTCGCGCAGCCGGGCCACCCCCTGCTCGTCCAGCTCCGGGTCGCCGAGCCGGCTGAGCAGCAGCTCACGGCCTGCGTCGTCGGTGGCCTCCACGGCCGCCGCCACCAGATAGGTGCGCTTGCCCTCGCGCAGGTCGTCCCCGGCCGGCTTGCCGGTCAGCGCCGGGTCACCGAAGACCCCCAGCACGTCGTCGCGGAGCTGGAACGCCTCGCCCAGTGGCAGCCCGTACGCCGAGTAGGCCGTCCGCACGTCGGCCGTCGCGTCGGCCAGCGCGGCACCGAGCAGCATCGGACGCTCGACGGTGTACTTCGCGGACTTGTACCGGGCGACCTTGCTGGCCCGTTCCACCGAGGTGTCCCCGGTGACCTGCGTCAGCACGTCGAGGTACTGCCCGATGGTGACCTCGGTGCGCATCTCGTCGAAGACCGGCCGGGCCCGGGCCAACGACGGCAGGTCCAGCCCCGCGGAGTGCAGCAGCTCGTCGGACCAGACCAGGCAGAGGTCGCCGAGCAGGATGGCCGCGGCATCGCCGAAGCCGTCCGGGTCACCGCCCCAGCCGGCCCTGCGGTGCCGCGCGGCGAACCGCCGGTGCACCGCGGGCTCGCCGCGGCGGGTGTCGGAGCGATCCATCAGGTCGTCGTGGATCAGGGCGCTGGCCTGGACGAACTCCAGCGCGGCCAGGGCGGTGATCACCTGGTCGCCGTCCACCCCGCTGGCGCCCCGGAACCCCCAGTACGCGAAGGCTGGACGCAGTCGCTTGCCGCCGCCGAGCACGAACGCCTCGATCGCCTCGGCCACCGGAACCAGGGCGTCGTCCACCGCGGAGAGCCGGATCCGCTGGCCGGCCAGGAACTCGGTGAGGGCCTTGTCGACCCGCTGCCGTAGGCCGGCACGGTCGACGGGAGACACGGGAGCAGCGTGGGTCACGCCACGACGCTAGCGGGTGGCCGTGGTCTGCGCTCCACCGCCACGCGTAGTCGCGCCGGGCCGCCCGCCGGTGCGGCCCGGACCGGTTCGCCCGGCCGGTCGCGCGCCGGCCACCCCGGCGCGGCCCGGTCCGGCGGACCGCGTCGAGCCGGCCCGACGGGTGGCTGCGGCGGCCTCGGCGAGCGCCACCAGCGGCACGTCCAGGACGACGGCGAGCCAGCCGAGCCAGAACCCGCCGGGGACGCGACGCTGTCGTTCCCATCGGGACACCTCGTGCCGGCTCAACGTCGGCACCCCGGCGGCGGCACACAACTCGGCAGCGGCGCGCTGCTGGCTCCAGCCACGGGCCAGCCGGCACCGGGCCAGCAGCGGCCCGAGCTGCGCTGGGCGCGGCGATGCGGTCGGGGTCATGGGTCCTCCCGGCGGGCGTCGGTGCGGTGACGACCACCCGCCCGACCGGACGGGACCGGCGTCGCCGCTCGGTTGCTGACCCCCGCGCGGGCCCGGGACCGCCCCCGCCGCCCCTCCCACGCCACCCATTCCTACCTCGGGGGTACGACGCCTTTCCGCCCGCCGGACCGGGGCGCGCGGGGTGGCAGTGGCCGCCCGGGGTGGGAAGCGTCTGGGTCGTGGTGGCGTCGCCCGCTAGAGTCGGGTCGTGGCGCTCGGTCTTCCCTCGGTACTCCCCAACCCGCAGCCGGCGATCGGGGAGCTCATCCGTGAGCGCCAGCCGACCTTCTCGTTCGAGTTCTTCCCGCCCAAGACCGAGGCGGGGGAGCGGCTGCTCTGGCAGGCCATCCGCGAGCTGGAGTCGCTGCGCCCCTCGTTCGTGTCGATCACGTACGGCGCTGGTGGCTCGACCCGGGACACCACCGTGGCGGTGACCGAGCGGATCGCCACCGACACCACCCTGCTGCCGATGGCCCACCTGACCGCGGTCAACCACTCCGTCGCCGAGCTGCGACACGTGATCGGCCGGCTCGCCGGGGTGGGGGTGCGCAACGTGCTGGCCGTCCGTGGCGACCCGCCGGGCAACCCGGGCGGTGAGTGGATCCGCCACCCGGACGGCGTGGACTACGCCGAGGACCTGGTGCGCCTGGTGCGCGACGCCGGTGACTTCAGCGTCGGCGTGGCGGCCTTCCCGTACAAGCATCCCCGCTCGCCCGACGTGGCCAGCGACACCGCGCACTTCGTCCGTAAGTGCCGGGCCGGCGCCGAGTTCGCGGTCACGCAGATGTTCTTCGAGGCTGACGACTACCTGCGGCTGCGTGACCGGGTGGCCGCCGCCGGCTGCGACACCCCGATCCTGGCCGGTGTGATGCCGGTGACCCAGATCGGCACCATCGAGCGGTCCGTGCAGCTGTCCGGGGCGCCCTTCCCGACCGCGCTGGCAGCGCGCTTCGAGCGGGTCGCCGACGACCCGGAGGCCGTCCGCCGGCTCGGCATCGAGCACGCCAGCGAGATGTGCCGCCGGCTGCTGGACGAGGGTGTTCCGGGGATCCACTTCATCACCCTCAACCGGTCCACCGCGACGCGCGAGGTCTGGCAGAACCTGAAGGCCGGCGCGCGGGTGTGAACGCTGAGTTGGCGACACCTGATGCCCGGCACGACGGTTGATCCGTGGTGGGCACACAGCTGAACTGGGATCAGTACGCCACGGCGTGGGCGCGGCTGCACGGTGGGTTCGACCCGCGGGTCGCAGCGCCGGTGGTGCGCGCCTGGCTGCGGTTCGCGTACCACGTCGGGTATGTGCTGGGCCGGCTGCGGGTCAGTCCCACCGCGGTCACCGTGGCCGGGGTGCTGCTCTGCTTCTGCGTACCGTTGCTGGTGACCCGGCCGGGCAACGGGCCGTTCCTCGGCGCGTTGTTCGTGCTGCTCGCCGCCGTGGCGGACAGCGTGGACGGTGCGGTGGCGGTCGCCACCGGCCGCACCACCCGGCTCGGCTACGTCTACGACTCGGTCGCCGACCGGCTCGGTGAGGTGGCGTGGTTGCTGGCGTTCTGGCTGATGGGCGCGCCGGGCGCGCTGGTCGTCGCGGGCGGCGCGCTGTCCTGGCTGCACGAGTACGTCCGAGCCCGGGCGGTCGCCGCCGGCATGCGCGACATCGGCGCGGTGACCGTGGGCGAACGCCCCACCCGGGTCTCGGTGGCGCTGGCCGGGTTGCTGGTCGCCGGCCTGGCCGGGCTGATCGAGCCGGACCTGGCCGCCGGCACCATCACCATGGCGACCGCGGTGTGGGTGCTGCTGGCCGGTTTCGGGCTGGGGCAACTGCTCTCCAGCATCCGGCGCGCCCTGCTCGACGCCGACTGAGCGGCCCGTCCTACCAGGCGGGGCCGATCTCGTCGGCGACGATCTGCGCGGAGAGGGTCACCATCGGCAACCCACCGCCCGGGTGGGTGGAACCGCCCACCAGCCACAGCCCGCTCGCCGGGCCCCGGTTGGCGGGACGGAGCAGCCCACCGGCGGTGCCGTAGATCGAGCCACCCGGCGCGCCGGTCGCCGCGTCCAGGTCGGCGGGGGTGCGGACCTCGCGGAACAGCAGCCGGTCGCGTACGTCCACGCCGCGCCGCGCCAGCACGTCCAGGACCCGATCGGCGTACGCGTCGGCCAGCCCCGGGCGTCGCCAGTCGACCGCGCCCGCTGCGGTGCCCTGCCGAGGGGCGTTGACCAGCACGAACCATGCCTCGTGTCCGGCCGGGCGGACCATCGGGTCGTCGGCCACGGTGACGAACACCGTCGGGTCGGCCGCCGGTCGGGCCCGTACGCCGCGCCCGGGGTCGCCGAAGATCGCGTCGAACTCCGCGTCGTAGTCGTCGGGGAAGAAGACGTTGTGGTGGGCCAGCCCGGTGCTGCCGGAGACGCCGAGCAGCAGCACGAAGCCGGCGAGGCTGCGGTCGGTCAGCCCGGCCAGCCGACGCGGGTGCGGCAGCAGGTCACGGTAGACGGTGAGAGCGTCCACGTTGGCCACCACCACGTCGGCGGGCACCGGCGGGGTGACGCCGGCGAGGCGTACCCCGTGCACCCGGCCGCCGGTGGCGTCGATCCGGGTCACCGTGGCGTCGGTCTGTACGACCACGCCGAGGTCCAGGCAGCGCGTCAGCAGCGCGTCGGCGAGGGTGCCCAACCCGCCGCGCAGATACCAGCCGCCGAAGGTCAGCTCGGCGTACGGGACCGCGACCAGCGCCGCCGGTGCCCGCCGGGGGTCGGCGCCGGTGTAGGTGGCGTACCGGTCCAGCAGCATCCGCAGCCGGGGGTCGGACAGGTGCCGGCGGCCCAACCCGCGCAGAGTGCGGCCCGGGGCGATGGCGGCCAGGTCGCCGACGCGCCAGGCCAGCGACGCGAGGTCGCGGGGGGAGTCGACGGTACGGCGCAGGATGTCCCGCGAGGAGGCGTTCCACACCCGGGTGGCTCGGTGCCACAGCCGTTGCCAGTCGGTTGCCGCCCGGTCACCGAAGGCGGCCCCGATCCGGGTGGCGAACTCCACCGGGTCGGAGCAGGAGTCCAACGTCGGACCGCCGTCGGCGAAGACGTGCCGGACGATCGGGTCCAGCGGGACCAGGTCCAGGTATTCGTCGAGCTTCGCCCCGGTCGCCTCGAACAGGTCCTGAAAGACCTCGGGCAGGGTGAGCAGGCTCGGACCGGTGTCGAAGTGGAACGACCCGGCCGGTGTGTCGTGTGCGTACCGGCCGAGCTTGCCGCCGACCGTGCCGGCCCGCTCGAAGACGGTCACCTGGTGCCCGGTGGCGGCCAGCCGGGCGGCGGTGGCGAGGCCACCCACCCCGGCACCGATGACCACGATCCGCGCCATGCCTCGCCCTCCTAGCTGACCGAGCGGCCCCGCCAGGTCAGGCGGTGTCGCTTCCGCAGATGGTACGACCGCAGGGTCAACCAACCGAGGACCACGACCGACACGGGGTGTGCGAGCGCGTCGGGCCACCACCGACCCCCGGTCGCCCGTGCGGTGAGCACCCGCCCGGCCACGCCGAGCAGGTAGCCGGCCAGGCCCACGGCGGCCACCCCCGGCGCGCCGGCCGCCAGCCCCACCAGCGCGATCAGCGGTGGGGCGGTGTAGAGCAGCAGCAGCGACGCCACCACGGCCGCCGCGGCTCCCGGGTGCCCGAACGACGCCCAGAGCGACTTCGAGTACCCGTCACGCAACTGCGGCCAGTCGTCGTACATCCGGCAGGTGGCCAGCCGGGAACCGTCAGCCAGGGCGATCCGCCCACCGGACCGCTTGACCGCCCGGGCCAGCTCGACGTCCTCCAGGATCTTGTCGGCGACCGCGACGTGCCCGCCGGCGGCGGTGTAGCCGGCCCGGTCCAGCACCAGGAACTGACCGCCCGCCGCGGCCAGCGACGGCCGTGGCGAACGCTCCATCGCGCGTAGCGGCAGGAAGGTCAGCCAGAGCCACTGCAGCAGCGGCTGCACCAGCCGGTCGGCCGCCGTCGCCACCACGATCCGGGGGTACGGCGACAGCAGCGTCGCGCGGGCGGCGCGCAGCTCGGTGACGGCCGCGGCCACGGCGTGCGGGGCGAGCACCACGTCGGCGTCGACGAAGACCAGCGCGGTGGCGGCCGGGTCGACCCGAGTGGCCAGTTGCCAGCAGGCGTGCGGCTTGCCCAGCCAGCCCGGCGGCGGGGCGACCCCGGTGAGCAGCGTGACCCGGGGGTCGTCGCCGGCTATCGCGCGGACCACGTCGGCGGTGCCGTCGGTGGACCCGTCGTCGAGGACCACGATGCGCAGCCCGGGCACGCCGCGCTGGGCGAGCAGGGCGCGCAGGCATCCGGTGACCCGGGTGGCCTCGTCGCGCAGCGGCAGCAGCACGGCGACCGGCTCGTCGACCTCGTCCGGTCGGTCGGTGGGCCGGCGCAGCCAGTGGGCAGCGTTGAGCCAGGTGTGCGCGGTCAACGCGGCGACGGCGATCAGCAGGGCGAGCAGGACGGTCATCGGGTCGCGTCGACGCCGGTGCGGTGCGGCTGGTGGTCCTCCCGGCCGGAGTCACGGCCCCGGCGGTCGCGCAGCAGGGTCACCGCCAGCGGTACGGCGGTCACCGACATGCCGGCCGCGCCCCAGAGTGCCGAGGCGGGCAGGTCCAGGAAGACGGCGTGGGCCAGGATGCTGGAGAAGTACGTCCACAGGTAGAGCGCGATCATCGGGTGATCCCGCTGGTCGGTGTGCCCGGCGGTCGGGCCGGCCAACGGGCGCAGCGCGCTCATCATCAGCACCGCGAAGAGCAGCCAGCCCAGGTAGTTGCTGACCGGAATGCCGGGCAGGCCGGGCAGCGCCGGGGTGGCGTTCCGCCAGACCCAGTAGCCCTCGGCCACCATCTGCGGATCGAGGAAGAGGTCCCAGGCGGCCAGCCCCACCGTGGCCAGCGCGATCCGCCGTACCCGCAGCCCGATCGCCGACCCGCCCGTTGCTCCGTCGCCGAGGGCGGTCGCACCACGGGTCAGTCGGACCGCCGCCAGCCAGGCCGGCCAGGCCATCCAGGTCCAGGCCAGCGGAATGATCAGCGGCACTCCGGCCAGCTTGGGGCCCAGCTCGCCGGAGTAGTCGTAGCTGCCGAACGGGACACCGGTGGCCACCCCGATCGCCTCGATCGCGAACCCGCCGCCGGTGGCCACCGCGACCAGCGCCGCAGCGACCCGCGGGCCCCGGCTGAGCAGCGCGTGGCCGACCGAGAGCAGCCAACCGAGGACGACGGTGGCCACGGTGAGCCCGGCCCGGGTGGCGCCGGTGGTGAGGGGGTAGCAGATCTGGGCGAGCACGAGGACGCCGAGCAGCGTCCAGGAGATCCGCCGGGTCATGACGCCGGTGGATCGAGCGGCAGGTCCCGACCGAGTACGCCGAACGGTCGCTCATCGCCGGGGAAGTGGAAGTCGCGCAGCACGTCGACGAAGCCGAACCGCCGGTACAACCGCCAGGCCCGTGAGGTCTGCTCGTCGGCCTCCGGGGTGGACAGCAGCACGGTGTCGCCCTCGGCCATGCCGAGCAGCGCGCGCAGCTGGCCGGTGCCCAGGCCGTGCCCCTGCGCCGGTGGCCGGACGTGCAGCTCGACCACCTCGAAGCAGTGGGTGAGCCAGCGCTTACGGGTCGGAGCGTCCAACGCTCGATGCACCTGGTCGTGCCACCACTGGCCGGAGGCGCCCAGGTAGCCGTAGCCGAAGCCGGCGAGATGACCCTCGCTGGTCAGGCTGGCGACCGCCCGGAAACCCGGCCGGCGGACGTGGGTGGCGATGTAACCGCGCCGGGCCTCCAGCAGATCGGTGCGGTATCCCATCGCCTCGCCGTAGACGGCCACCACGTCGTCCAGCCGCCGGACGAGATCGTCCGGCGTCCAGCGCACCAACCTCATGCCCGTCCACCCTTCACCGTTCCGGGGTCGCCGTCGGCGACCCATCCGAGCACCGTCCGGTCGCCGACCACGTCGCGCACCTCGAATCGGGCGAACAACTCCTCGGCGTACCAGCCCGCGGTGGGGGTTCGCATGATCGCCGCCCGATGCTCCGGGTGACGGTACGCGAACGCCACCAGGTCCGTCGGGTCGCGCCACACGCTCACCGTGCCCTGCCAACCCAGCGGCGCTTCCCCGACCCCGAACCGGGCCAGCAGCCCGGGCGCGTCGCGCAGTGCGGCGGCCACCGGGGGGACCGCCCGCCAGAAGGTGGCTGCCCGGCGGGCCCGCAGCCGAGCCCGGGTCAGTGCCAGCACCGGGCCGGTGACCCGGCCGCCCGACGGGTCGCCGAACGGCCGCTGGCCGGACCACTCGCCCCGGCTGGTCAGCGGGCGCAGGTCGACCCGGGCCTGGGCGCGGGCGATGCGTGCCCAGGCGCGCCCGACCGGCGAGTCGTCGAAGCCGGCCGCCGCGGCGGGGGAGTCCCAGACGGTCAGCGCCGCCCACCGGGTCAGGTCGGCGTCCCCCGGCCCGAATCCGGTGCCGGTCCCGGTGCCCAGCAGCTTGCCGAACCGGGCGCCCGGGAGGGCGCGCAACCGGCGCGGGTCCATCGCCATCCGGGTCAGCGCCCTGGGCAGCGCGCCACGGGAGGTCCGCCACACGTGCAGCGTGACCAGCTCCGGAACGGTGCTCACGCCACGTCGGCCGGGGTGCCGGCGGTGACTCGCAGCAGCTCTGCGTAGGTGGTGGGGAAGACCGCCTGCGGCACGCCACCCGCCGCCCAGATCTCGGGGTACGCCACCAGCGCCGTGTCCACCAGGGTGCGCAGCGGGTGCGGGTGCCCGATCGGGGCGACCCCGCCGATCGGCTGCCCGGTGTGCGCCCGGACGAACTCCGGGGTGGCCCGGCGCAGCCGGGTGACCCCCATCGACGCCGCCAGGCGGGCGGTGTCGACCCGGTGCGCGCCGGAGGTGAGCACGAGCAGCGGCGCGTCGTCCGCGTCGAAGATCAGCGAGTTGGCGATCTGGCCGACCTGGACGCCGAGCGCCTCGGCGGCCGCCGAGGCGGTGTGCACCGCGTCGGGAAGCAGGCGGACCGTGCTGGGATCACCGGCGCCGTCGAGCGCGCCGGTGCCGTCGAGCGCGTCCTGCACCGCCCGTACGTTCGGGTGTGGCTGCATCCCGCCATTCTTCCCGGTCCGCGGTTGCCGGGTTCACCCCGGTGCACCGGGCGGCGCGTCACACGTTGCATTTTCGTCGGAGGGGAGGTGTACTGTCAGCAGTAGTTAGAACGAGTGTTCGATTGCCTCGAACGCCCGTTCCAACCAGCCGGAGCGCGGCGTTTCGCGGCGCCAGTTCCGGCCGGTGCGGCTCCGCGGGCCGCACCTGGGTTTCCGGGCAGTCGCGAGCCTGGTCCCGACAGGCAGGAGCGTCGCCCGCCGCCCACGACCCCCGGGCGGCGGGCGACGAACCCGCCGGTACGCCGGCCGGGTGTGGTGTGGGGAAGCATCCACACCCGGCCGGCCACACCCGGTGCGTCTTCCTCCGCACCACCCGACCTCGGAGTCTTCTCGGCGGCACCAGCGCGCCGAGGCGACGCCCCGGCCATGTGGAGGAGACACCATGCCGACCAACCCGGCTCAGGCACCGACGGTGCCGGCGCACGTGCTGCCGCACCGCACCCCCGCCCAGCTCCTCACGTTGGCCCGGCGTGGGCTGGTCGAGGCCAGCCAGACCCGACCTGACGGCCTGCGCTACGCGGCTGCCCACCTGGCGGCGCTGCGCGCGGCGGCCGCCCTGCTCGCCGCCCGTGCCCGGCCCGCGCCGAGCCGGCGCAACCGGATCACCAGCGTCTGGGTCCTCCTCTGCGCCGTCGCTCCGGAGCTCGACGAGTGGGCCCGGTTCTTCGCCGCCGGGGCCAGCAAGCGCGCCGCCGCCGAGGCCGGCATCCCCCGGGTGGTCAGCGCCCGGGAGGCCGACGACCTGCTCCGTGCGGCCGAACAGTTCGTCACGGTGGTGGAGACCGCGCTCGGCGTGGCCCACCAACCGGCCCTGGACGGCCTTGCCGCCTGATCCCGCCGCGCCACCGGCTGCCCTGCGGGGGGAGCCGGGCGGCCGGTGGCGCGTGCCGGTCCTGATCTGTTCCACAGCAACGACGGGGGGTTGGTCCAATGGCGGGCCGCATGGTGGTCGGTTCCGCCGCACTGGCCGATCTGGTGCGCCCGGCGAGCGCACCCGACCCGGTCGGCGGCCACCGGGTGCTGCCGGTGGTGCCCGAGCTGACCGGTCTGCTGCCCAACCGCGGCCTGCGCCGGGGCAGCACCATCGCGGTCGCCGCCGGTCAGCCCCGGCGCAGCGGTGGCACCTCGTTGATGCTGGCCCTGCTCGCCGAGGCGTCCCGGGCCGGCTCGTGGTGTGCCGTGGTCGGTGTGCCGACGTTCGGTGCGGGCGCAGCCGCTGAGCTGGGCATTGCCCTGGACCGGTTGGCCCTGGTGCCGAATCCCGGCCCCGAGTGGGCCACCGTGATCGCCGCGCTGATCGACGGGGTGGACGTCGTGGTCACCGCCGTACCGGCCACGGTCTCCACCTCGGTCGCCACCCGGTTGGCTGCCCGGGCCCGGCAGCGCGGCAGCGTGCTCGTCCCGTACGGCCGGTGGGACGGCGCGGACGTGACACTGCAGGTGGTCCGTGGGGTCTGGGAAGGGCTCGGGCAGGGCCGGGGGCGACTGCGCCGCCGGGAGGTCACCGTCTCGGCGCGCGGGCGCGGGGCGGCTGCCCGACCCAAGGAGATCAAGGTCTGGCTCCCGGGTGACGAGCTGACCCGGGTGATCCCCCGTACGGTGCCGTCGACCGTGGGCCGCCTGGCCGCGCCGCTCGCTGGCCGGCCCCGCCCGGTGCCGCCGGCCGGTGACCGGGCTCGCACCGACGCCGCCCGCCAGAGCGCACTCACCCTGGTTGGTCCGGCGTGACGTCAGTGGTCAGGTCCGAGTCCGGCCCGGGAGGGCCGCGGTGACCGGCTCGCCGGCACGGACCCTGCTGCTGTGGTGCCCGGACTGGCCGGTGCTCGCCGCCGAGATCGTCGACGGGGTGCCGGCGACCGGCCCGGTCGCCGTGCTGCATGCCAACCGGGTGGTCGCCTGCTCCGAGCGGGCCCGCGCCGAGGGGGTGCGCCGAGGGCTGCGCAAGCGGGAGGCGCAGGGGCGCTGCCCGCAGCTCACCGTCGTGGAGTACGACCCGGGCCGGGACGCCCGGGCGTTCGAGCCGGTGGTCGCCGCGGTGGAGGAGTTGGTCGCCGGCGTCGAGGTGGTCCGTCCGGGCGCCTGCGCGGTGGCCGCCCGGGGGCCGAGCCGTTACCTCGGCGGCGAGGAGGCGGCCGCCGAGCGGATCATCGAGCACGTCGCCCAGTCGTGCCTGGTGGAGAGTCAGGTCGGCATCGCCGACGGGGTGTTCGCGGCCGGGTTGGCCGCTCGCGCTGGCCGGGTGGTGGCACCGGGCGGGACACCGGAGTTCCTGGCCGGGTTGCCGGTCGAGGCGCTTGGCCGGTCGGCGTTGGCCGACCTGCTGCGCCGGCTGGGGGTGCGTACCCTCGGCGACTTCGCCGCGTTGCCGGCGGGCGACGTGCTGGCCCGGTTCGGGTTCGACGGTGCGCTGGCCCATCGGCTGGCCGCCGGGCGGGACCACCGCCCACTCGCCGTCCGGCAGCCGCCGGCCGACCTGACGGTGACCGCCGAGCACGACGAGCCGATCGACCGGGTCGACGCGGCGGCGTTCGTGGCCCGGGCGCTGGCTGAGCAACTGCACGAGCGGCTGGCCGGGCACGGGCTGGCCTGCACCCGGCTCGGCATCGAGGCGGTCACCGAGCACGGGCAGGAGCTGCACCGGGTGTGGCGGCACGATGGCCTGCTCACCGCCGCGGCCATCGCCGACCGGGTGCGCTGGCAGCTCGACGGCTGGCTCTCCGGCAGCAACGGTCGCGCTGGCGCCCGACCGGCCCGACCGACGGCCGGCATCATCCGGCTGCGACTGATCCCGGACGGGGTGATCGCCCAGGCCGGTCTGCAAGCCGGCCTCTGGGGGGAGACCGGCGAGGAGCGGGAACGGGCGCACCGGGCGTTGAGCCGTGTGCAGGGCATCCTCGGGCCGGAAGCGGTGGTCACCGCGGTGCTCGGCGGTGGGCGCTCCCCGGCCGACCAGGTGCGACTGGTGCCGTGGGGCGACGAACGCCTTCCCACCCGTCCCGGTGCTCCGCCGTGGCCCGGTCGGCTCCCGGCGCCCGCACCGGCGGTGGTGCTGCCCAGCCCGCTCGCGGCGACGGTGCACGACGCCGCTGGCGAGCCGGTGGTGATCAGCGCCCGGTTGGCGGTGAGCGCCCCACCGGCCCGGCTGGTGGTCGGCACCGGCCGACCGGCGGAGATCGTGGGCTGGGCCGGCCCGTGGCCGGTGGACGAGCGCTGGTGGGCGTCGGCCGAGGCCCGCCGTCGGGCCCGGTTCCAGGTCGGCCTCGCCGATGGCACCGCTCTGCTGCTCGCCGTCGAGGCCGGGCAGTGGCTGGTGGAGGCGATCTATGACTGAGCTGGTCCGGTCCCGTCCGGGGTGGTCGGTCGGCTCCAGGCCGGAGGCGGATGCCCGGGCGAGCGATATGCCTGTCAGGCATGTCTATGACTCTCAGGTATATCGCTCACCGACCCTCTCGCCGGCCGAGCCGGCCGAGCCGGCCGAGCCGACCGTCGGGATCCGGCCACCCGTGGGGGCGGCTCGATGAGCTTTCACAACCCGAAGATGCCCTGGTCGGAGCTGGAGCAGGTGCTCTCCGGGTCGGTCAGCGGCGGCTCCCGCAGGTCGGGCGGCTCCGGCAGGTCGGGCGGGTCCGGCGGCGGGCGGTCGCGCGAGGATCGGCACCTGCACGTGGTGGACCCGCTCGCCGTGGACGCCGACGGTGGCGACTCCCCGGCCTGGAGCCGCAAGCGCCAGCACTACGAGGCGCCGGAGCTGACCCGCCCCGACGGTGTGGTGCCCTACGCGGAGCTGCACGCGCACACCAACTTCAGCTTTCTCGACGGCGCCAGCCACCCCGAGGAGTTGGCCGAGGAGGCGGCCCGGCTGGGGCTCACCGCACTCGCCGTCACCGACCACGACGGCTTCTACGGGGTGGTCCGCTTCGCTGAGGCGGCTCGTACGCTGGGCCTGCCGACCATCTTCGGCGCGGAGCTCTCCCTCGGGCTGCCCGGCCCGCAGAACGGCGAACCCGATCCGCACGGCGCGCACCTGCTGGTGCTCGCGCACGGCCATGAGGGGTACGCCCGGCTCGCCACCACCATCGCTCGCGCCCAGCTGCGCGGCGGGGAGAAGGGCCGCCCGGTCTACGGGGAGCTGGAGGAGGTCGCCGAGGAACTGCGTGACCATGTACTGGTGCTGACCGGCTGCCGCAAGGGGCACGTGCCGGCGGCGCTGCTCACCGAGGGGGTGGACGCGGCGGCCCACGAGCTGGACCGGCTGACCGCGCTCTTCGGCGCGGAGACGGTGGCGGTGGAGCTGACCGACCATGGTCACCCTGTCGACGCCGACCGCAACGACGCGCTCGCCGAGTTGGCCGCCGCAGCCGGGCTGCCGACGGTGGCCAGCAACAACGTGCACTACGCGAGCCCTGGCCGGCGTCGGCTGGCCACCACTGTCGCCGCCGTCCGGGCCCGACGCAGCCTGGACGAGATCGACGGCTGGTTGCCCGCGGCGGCCACCGCCCACCTGCGCAGCGGCGCGGAGATGGCGGCCCGGTTCGCCGCGTACCCGGGTGCGGTGGCTCGGGCCGCGGAGTTCGGCGCCGAGTTGGCCTTCGACCTCCAGTTGGTCGCGCCGCAGCTGCCGGCGTACCCGGTGCCGCCGGGGCACACGGAGATGAGCTGGTTGCGAAAGCTGACCGCCGACGGCGCACGGGAGCGCTACGGCCCTCCGCAGGCGCACCCGGCGGCGTACGCGCAACTCGACCACGAGCTGAACATGATCGAGGAGCTGGGCTTCCCCGGCTACTTCCTGGTGGTCTACGACATCGTGACGTTCTGCCGTGACCAGGACATCTACTGCCAGGGCCGGGGCTCGGCGGCCAACTCGGCGGTCTGCTACGCCCTGCGGATCACCAACGTGGACGCCGTCCGGCACCGGTTGCTCTTCGAGCGGTTCCTCGCCCCGGAGCGGGACGGCCCACCGGACATCGACGTCGACATCGAATCCGACCGCCGGGAGGAGGTGATCCAGCACGTCTACACCCGCTACGGCCGGGAGCACGCCGCTCAGGTCGCCAACGTCATCTCCTACCGGCCCCGGTCGGCGGTGCGGGACGTGGCCAAGGCATTCGGCTACTCACCGGGGCAGCAGGACGCCTGGAGCAAGCAGATCGACCGGTGGGGCTCGGTCGCCACGGTCGACGTCGAGAACATCCCCGAGCAGGTGGTGGAGTACGCCAACGAGTTGCAGACGTTCCCGCGGCACCTGGGCATCCACTCCGGCGGCATGGTGATCTGCGACCGGCCGGTGATCGAGGTCTGCCCGGTGGAGTGGGGGCGGATGCCCGGGCGCAGCGTGCTCCAGTGGGACAAGGACGACTGTGCTGCTGTGGGCCTGGTCAAGTTCGACCTGCTCGGCCTCGGCATGCTCTCCGCCCTGCACTACGGCTACGACATGATCGGGTCCAGGCTCGACCTCGGTGACATGACCCTGGACGACCCGGAGGTCTACGACATGCTCTGCCGGGCCGACTCGGTCGGGGTGTTCCAGGTGGAGAGCCGCGCCCAGATGGCCACCCTGCCCCGGCTCAAGCCCCGCGAGTTCTACGACCTGGTGGTCGAGGTGGCGCTGATCCGGCCCGGCCCGATCCAGGGCGGCTCGGTGCACCCGTTCATCCGGCGTAAGAACGGCCAGGAGCCGGTGACCTTCGCGCACCCGCTGATGCGCAACGCCCTGGAGAAGACCCTGGGTGTGCCTCTGTTCCAGGAGCAGCTGATGCAGCTCGCCATCGACCTGGCCGGCTTCGACGCGGCCGAGGCTGACCAACTGCGCCGGGCGATGGGCGCCAAACGGTCGGTCGAGCGGATGACCCGCATCGCCGATCGGCTCTACGCCGGGATGGCCGAGCGGGGCATCGCCGGTGAGCTGGCCGACGACGTCTACCGCAAGCTCACCGCGTTCGCCAGCTACGGCTTCCCGGAGAGCCACGCGATGAGCTTCGCCTACCTGGTCTACGCCAGCTCCTGGCTCAAGCGCTACCACCCGGCGCCGTTCCTGGCCGCGCTGCTCAACGCCCAGCCGATGGGTTTCTACTCTCCACAGACCCTGGTCGACGACGCCCGCCGGCACGGGGTGGAGGTCCGCCGTCCGGACATCAACGCCAGCGGGGCGAAGGCGGTGCTGGAGTCCACCCCGGACACCCGGTGGGGCAGCGGGCCGGGGGAGCCGCCGCACGCCTGGGGGCTGGGAGGCCCGGCCGTCCGACTCGGCCTGTCCAGCGTACGGACCCTCGGCGCCGACGTGGCCGAGCGGATCGAGGCCGAACGGGCCACCGGTGGGCCGTACCGTGACATGCCTGATCTGGCCCGGCGGGTCGGTCTCACCGCCGCGCAACTGGAGGCGCTGGCCACCGCGGACGCCTTCGCCTGTTTCGGGCTGACCCGGCGGCAGGCGCTGTGGGCCGCCGGCGCGGCTGCCCAGGACCGGCCGGGCCGGCTGCCCGGCACGGTGACCGGCGCGGCGGCGCCCACGCTGCCCGGGATGGAGGCGGTGGACCGGTTGGTTGCCGACGTGTGGGCCACCGGGCTGTCACCGGAGAGCCATCCGGCCCGGTTCATCCGGGGTCAGCTCGACGTGCTGGGCGCGGTGCCGATCGCCCGGCTCGGCCGGGTGGAGCCGGGGCAACGGATCCGGGTCGGCGGCATCGTCACCCACCGGCAACGCCCGGCGACCGCGGGCGGGGTCACCTTCCTCAACCTGGAGGACGAGACCGGGATGCTCAACGTCACCTGTTCGCCGGGGCTGTGGCAGCGCTACCGGCGGGTGGCCCGGACCAGCGCCGCGCTGGTGGTCCGGGGGCGCCTGGAGCGGCACGAGGGGGTGACCAACCTGGTCGCCGACCGGCTGGACGCCATCGAGCCACCGGTCAGTCCCGCCTCCCGTGACTTCCGCTGACAGAGTGATCCACATTACGGTTTCCTGCGCCGTTGAGCGGGAGACTCCTCCCGAGCGGGCAGAGCGGCCCGTGATCCATGAGGGGGAATGACAGTGACGGGGAATCACGCGTACACCGGTGGAATCGCCAATGCCCGGCGGACCCGGCTGGGTGCCGGTTGGGTGCCATCGCACCTCGCCGACCCCCGCGAGTACGAGGTGACCAACGGTCCGGTGGCCAACGAGCGCCGGTCCCGGGCGGAGGACGAGGTCGAGGGCACCGAGTCCTGACCACTAGGCTCGACCAGGTGGAGCAGACCCGAGGCCGGTTCGCCGGGCCGCCGCTGACACCCCGCACCGCCGTGATCTGGTCGGTGCTCCGCGCCGAGTTGGACCGGCGTGGCGACGCCGAGCTCACCGTGCTGGACGTGGGTGGTGGCACCGGCGGTTTCGCCGTCCCGCTGGCCCGTGCCGGCCATCGGGTCACCGTGGTCGACGCCAGCCCCGACGCGCTGGCCGCACTCACCCGCAGGGCCGCCGAGGCCGGGGTGGCCGACCGGATCGCCGCAGTCCAGGGCGACGGCGACGCGTTGGCCGGGCTGGTCGAGCCGGCCGGCGTCGACCTGGTGCTCTGCCACGCCGTGCTGGAGGTGGTCGACGACCCGACGCCGGTGGTGGCCGCGCTGGCCACCGCGCTGCGTCCCGGCGGCGCGGCCAGTGTTCTGGTGGCCGGGCGGGCGGCCGCCGTGCTGGGCCGCGCGATGAACGGTCACCTGGACGTCGCGACCGCGCTGGCCGCCGATCCGGCTGGCACCGCCGGGCCACGGGACACTCTGCGCCGGCGCTACGACGCCCCCGGCGCCGCCGCGCTGCTCGACGCCGCCGGGCTGGTGGTCGAGGAGATCCACGGGGTACGCGTGCTGGCCGACCTGCTGCCGGCCGCGGTCGCCGATGGGCAGTCCGCCGCCCTCGTCGAGCTGGAACGTGCGCTGGCCGCCCAAACGCCGTACCGGGACCTGGCCGCCCAACTGCACCTGTTCGCCCGCCGGCCGGCATGATCGCCGAGCCGGGTGGTGCGCCGGCGCCGCTGGAGGTCCTCGGGCCGGACCACGGCGGCGGCCGTCTCGCCGATGTGCTGCCCAGCGCGCTCGCCGTGCTGGGCGTGCCCGGCGCGGCCGACCCCCTCGGGCTCGTCCCCGCGTTGGCCGGCGTACGCCGGATCGCCGTGCTGTTGGTCGACGGGCTTGGTTGGTACCAGCTGCCGACCGCCGCGCCGTACGCGCCGACCCTCGCCGGGCTCGCGGCGACGGTGGCCCGGCCGCTCATCGCCGGTTTCCCGTCCACCACACCCACCAGTCTGGTGTCGCTGGGCACCGGCGTCGCGCCGGGCGCGCACGGGGTGCTCGGCTTCACCGTGCGGGTGCCCGGCACCGATCGGGTGCTCACCCACACCGACTGGGCCGCCGACCCGTCGCCGCTGTGCTGGCAGCCGGTGCCCACCCAGCTGGAGCGGGCCCGGGCCGCCGGCGTGACGGTGACCGTGGTGAGCCGGCCGGAGTTCGGTGGCAGTGGGTTGACCCTGGCCGCCAACCGGGGCGGTGACTTCCGGGGCGCCGCCGGTGGGGACGCGGTGGCCGCCACCATGCTGGCCGCGCTGGCCGCCGGCTCCGGGCCCACCCTGGTCTCCGGCTACCACGCCGACCTGGACCGGCACGGTCACCTCAGCGGCGTCGACTCGGCGCCCTGGCGGATCGCCGCCACCGAGGTGGACACCCTGCTCGCCCGGTTGGTCGACGGGCTGCCGCCGGACGCGGCGCTGCTGGTGACCGCCGACCACGGCCAGCTCGACATTCCCGCCGCGCACCGCTTCGACCTGGACACCGATCCGCGACTGCGCGCCGGTGTGCGGCTGGTGGCCGGTGAGGCCCGGGTCCGCTACCTGCACGTCGAGCCGGGCGCGGTCGACGACGTGAGGGCCGCCTGGTCCGAGGTGCTGGGTGCCGCGGCGCGCGTGCACACCCGTGACGAGGTGGTGGCCACCGGCTGGTTCGGGCCGGTGCCCGAGGAGCACCTGGATCGGATCGGCGACGTGGTGGTCACCTGCAACGACACGTACGCGGTCATGGCCAGCCGCACCGAACGACCGATGGCGTCGCGACTGGTGGCGTACCACGGGTCGGACACCGCCGCGGAGCTGACCGTGCCGCTGCTGGTCGTGCGCGGCTGACCGGCGCACGGTCCGGCCCGCCGACGGCTGGTGGTGTCGTACCGCCGGGTTAACCTGCCGGGATGGGCCGCAGTCAGTCGTTGCCCCGGGGCGACGATCCGCGCTTCGGGCCGGACGCCGACGACTCCGGCAGTCCGATCCTGCACGTCGACATGGACGCCTTCTTCGCCGCCGTCGAGGTGCGCCGCCGACCCGAGCTGCGCGGCCAGCCGGTGGTCGTCGGCGGCATCGGGCCGCGCGGGGTGGTCAGCTCGGCCAGCTACGAGGCCCGCCGGTACGGCGTGCGCAGCGCGATGCCGACCAGCCAGGCCCGGGCACGCTGCCCGCACGCGGTCTACCTGCCACCGGAATTCACCGCCTACAACGCCGCCTCCCGGGCGGTCATGCAGATCTTCCGGGACGTCACCCCACTGGTCGAGCCGCTCTCCCTCGACGAGGCGTTCCTCGACGTGACCGGCGCCCGCCGACTCTTCGGCTCCCCGGCCACCATCGCCCGGCTGATCCGCCGCCGGGTCGCCGACGAGCAGGCGCTGACCTGTTCGGTCGGGGTGGCGCCGAGCAAGTTCGTGGCCAAGCTGGGTTCCACCCGGGCCAAGCCGGACGGCCTGCTGGTCGTGCCACCCGGGCAGGTGCTCGACTTCCTGCACCCGCTGCCGGTCAACGCGCTGTGGGGGGTGGGGGAGCGCGCGGCTGAGGCCCTGCGCCGGCTCGGCCTGGCCACCGTCGGCGACCTCGCCGAGGCGCCGGTGGGCATGCTCCGCCGAGCGGTCGGTGCCGCCTCGGCGGCGCACCTGCACGAGCTGGCCTGGGGACGGGACCCACGCCAGGTCAGCCCCGAGCACGTCGACAAGTCGATCGGCGCGGAAGTGACCTTCGACGTCGACGTGTCCGACCCGCTGGAGATCCGCCGTGCACTGCTCGCGCTCAGCGCGAAGGTCGGCGTCCGGCTGCGGGGCTCCGGGCAGGTCGGGCGCACCGTCTCACTCAAGGTCCGCCTGGCCGACTTTCGCACCGTCAGCCGCTCCCGCACCCTCGACGTGCCCACCGACACCGCCCGCGAGATGTTCGACACGGTCTGGGTGCTCTACACCGCATTGGACCCGGGCGAGAGGATCCGACTCGTCGGTGTCCGGGTCGAAGGGCTCGCCTCGGCGCAGGGCGCGCCCCGGCAGCTCACCCTCGGCGCGCCCGAACATGGCTGGCGGGAAGCGGAAGCTGCCGCGGACGCCGCTGCTGCCCGTTTCGGGCGGTCCGTCATAGGTCCGGCCAGTCTGATGGGCGACCGTGATCCCCGCCGAAACGAAAATCCACCCCACCCGTAGGTCGTCCCGCTTTCCGACGCGCGACCCCCCTCGTAGACTTGCGGGTAAGCAGCCGGTTGGCTGCCACGGTCTGTCGGCCCGAGTGGGCCCGACCAACGTGACCGGGGAGGAGTGCCGTGCCGCTCTCGGAGCACGAGCAGCGGCTGTTCGAGCAGATCGAGCGGTCGCTTGCCGAGGACCCCAAATTCGCCTCGGCCGTGCGCGCCAGCGATCCGCGCTTCCATGCGCGGCGTCGCCTGCTCGTCGCCGCCGGCGTGATAATCGCTGGCTTGGCTCTACTGGTCTATGGCGCGGTGATCAAGACTCCACCGCTGGCGGTGGCGGGCTTCGTCGTCATGCTGGCGTCGGCCGCGTTCGCGGTGCAGTCGCACCGGAGGGCGCAGTCACCCGACCTGCACGTGGTAGGCGGCACGACGAGTCGTCGCCGTTCCCGCGGTGGTGGCCGATCCGGTCGCCGGTCGTCGCTCCTGGACCGCATGGAGGACAGGTGGCGGCAGCGCCCGGAGGGACACCGCTGAGCCGGCCCCGCCGCTGAGGCGGGCCGTACGCCGCGACGAGCGGGTCGCCGGGCATAGCCCCCGGCGACCTCGGTCGTATCCGCGCGCCCTCTCCCGCTGACGATTGCGCCGCTCCCCGGCTCGTGATGCGTGCCCGGGCAGGGCAGGGCTGGCGGGTTGCCAGCGTGCCGGCCGGGTCGGGTGCCGTGCGAGATCTCCGACCTGTTGGCGTTCGTCCCGGTCCTTTGGCTGGCACGGTTGCTGTACTTCGCTGCTGTACTGCTGGCGTCAGACGAGGCGCTGGACGCGCACCTTTGGGCGCTCGTTCCTCAGGTGGCCGTGCTTGTGCTGGCGGACCTGCTCGTCCCAGACCTCCTGGTCGTAGTCGGGGTCGGGTGGGATCCATTTGTGGGAGCCGTCGCTGTAGTGGAACTTCTCGTCGCCGGGTCGCATGATGCTCATCGGGTCCAGCCGAGGAATCGGTGGTGCAGGTGGCCGGCGGGGACGTGGGCCAAGTCCTGGGCGGCGTCGACGAGCTGGGCTGCCAGGTACAGGGCGAGTGACACCGGGGCTCGGTCGTACTCCGCGCACAGTTCTCGACGGCGGGTGTGGCAGGGCCAGTCGGCACCGCAGCCACCGCAGGTCCAGGTTGGCGTGATCGGAAGGTGGGTCGTCACTTCTGCGTCTCCCGCTCGGCCGGCGGTTCCGATAACGGAGCGGACGACCGGCCGTCCTCTGCCGGCCAGTGATCTCGGTTGATCGGGATCCGATGCCTCGTATGGCAGGGCAACTTGCCCCCGCATCGGCAGACCTTCCGCCATCGCTGCCATGACCAGACCGGCCGGTGCCGCCTCGCCAGGGTCAGCGCGACGGCCACCAAGTACTCCTCGTACGACACGCGAGGCACCGGGTCTCCCCTCGGAGCGTTTGTCGATCTCACGGGCGGGCGGAGCCGGTCGCCGGCTGTTGTCCTAGCTCATGTCACCGTAACGACGTAGGACTGTAGATACAATAAGATGTAGAACTGTTGGACACGTAGCGTCACATTCGTGATCGACCCCAGCGCGGATCGCGCCGTGTTCCGGCAGCTCGCAGACCTCCTGCGAGACCGGATCGCGTCTGGCGACCTCGCGCCCGGGGCCTCGCTTCCCAGCGAGCTGCGGTTGGCTCAGGAGTACGGGCTGAGCCGCACGAGCGTCCGACAAGCGGTAGCGCTACTCCGGTCGGAAGGACTCGTGATCGTGGAACCACCGCGCGGCACGTTCGTCCGCGCCGACGAGCCGACCGAAACGGTGTCCCTCCTCAAGGGCGACACCGCCACCGCTCGGATGCCCACCCCCGCCGAACGGCGCGAACTCGAAATCGGCGAGGGCATCCCGGTCATCGTGATCTTCCGCGCCGACGGCTCACGCGAGGTGTACGCCGCCGACCGCATCCGCGTCGGCCGCTGACCGCTCCCCGCCGCCGTTGGCGAGCCCCACTGGGGGGATGCGGTCTCAACTTGTCGGCTACTGCCAACTGGTGGTGGCCGTCGTCGGCGACCAAGTGGCCGCCATCATCGGTTGATGTTTCGGGCCGACCCGCATCGAGACTCACGCTGCCTTCTTGTTGCCTCGGCGTTGACTCTCGTCAACCGTCGGATCGGGCACGCAACGGCACGCACGCGGGTGCGGGCACCGCAGTACCCCTGGCGTCCACTCTGCTGCGGTGAGAGGCCGCATCCGTCCCGCCTCCGTGCGGCCTCAAGATCGCGACGACGAGGTGGCGATCGAGAGTGGTTAATTGACCAGATCGTCAAGCTGACGCGCCGCAACGGGGATGCCAGTCTTCAGCCTTGGCGCTAATCTGGTCTCGTGTAGACACGTATGTCCCTCCCCTGGGGCCGGATCTTGACCTCGGGGTTGTCCCGCGACGCAAGAAAGCCCGGATCGTTACTAAAGCGAGTTTGGGAAGAGATGCATAGAGGGCGAGGAAAGTGACTCTTGTTCATGGCAGGAGATTCAGTCGGGTACCCGACACATTGACAAGCGGGGTGGACACGAAGGGGAATACCTCCGCTACCCTGCGTTTCATGGCCCAAGCCCCATCGCCTCGACGCGAGTCAAAGGCGACTCCGCGCAAACGCCAAGGCTCCCAACAGCCTAAACGAGACATGGCGTTAGAGGCCATGCGACTTAAGTACCAGTTAATAGTGCGCGGGATCGATGGTTTTAAGGTTGGGCTTTGGATTGCAGCCTCCTTCATTCCACTGAGCGTGATAGAGAAGATTTCGCGCAATATTGCTGGCAAGCAAACAAACTTCTCGGTCACAGTAAGCATAACCTTAGCTATATCTATTTTACTGTCGGTGGGCTGGGGCATTACGGCACGACGGAGTCATGAGCGGAAGAGGGAGATCGACCGCCTACGCTCCAGAAACGACAAACTTGAACATGGCGCCCTGATACAGCGCCAGGCGCAGCCGCCCGCGGTCGAGTCCTTGCAGGAGTCAGACCCTGCTCCTGAGGAGACGTCACGATGAGCGCAGCATCCGGCACCATATTTTTAATACTGATAGCGGCATCATTTCTGCCATTCGGGTTGATCTTTCAGTACACCAACTGGCAGCACAGCAGGTTTCGAAACCAGCTATGGCACATCAGGGACTCGCTAGTTGACGAGCTGCTGGCTGGCAACATTGAGTTTAGCCGTGGTGCAACGGTGCTATTGCACGTGATTGAAACCCACATCAGGAACACCCGACGCCACACTCTTGCTGACGTATTGATCGCTGTTTACCTGCTGCGTAACGTGGAACTTCCGTCAATCACTGATCAGATGCTTGACGATGGAGTTCGCCCAAGTGACCGTAAAGTCTTGCTGAGGTACTTCAACGAGTTTCGAGAGGCGAACTCCTCCTACCTCAAACGGTGCTCCCTATCGGGTTGGCTCGTCGCATTCCGCCTTTGGCTCAAAAACTCTCGCCCACTCAACCGCAAGGCCGGGCAGGCTGCAACGCCTGCGCTTCGACAGCAGGTGGAGCGTGTAGAGCGTGTAGAGCTTAGGGCTATTCCTGAGCTAGCACCACCGGCTAAGCGGATTCGGAGGGGCCCCTTAATCGACGATTCAATGAGCTTGGTGTAAGCAACTCGTCCGCGCTCAAATTCTCGACGCTATAAAAAGCGTAGCTCCGCCGGGCCTCACATTCGTCGGCGAGCTGGCGCCTCCTATAGGGAGGGCTGGGCCGTTATCTTGCACCCACGACCGTAGTGACGCGGGTCGGTGAGTGCAGGGCTGGCGGGGGCGGCGATCGGTGGACCGCCGCCCCTTAGCTGGACGGGCGTTGGTCAGCGGGCCGCCCGATCGGCCAGCAGCCGTCGGGGGTTCCAGCGCAACAGCCGATACCGGGCTCGCCCGGTCAGCGCCGCCATCCGGCCCGACGTGTCCGCGAGGGTGGTCCTCCACCGCAGCAGCACCGACGGCGGCAACACGGCGGCGAGCAGGCGGGTCCGTCGGTTCGCCCGCGCGGCGAGCGTCCCACGGACCGCGCGTAGCGCCGGCAGCAACCGCTCACCGGTCAGCGGATTTCGCGCGTAGCGGGCCCGCTCCTCCGCCCGGCCGAGCAGCCGCGCTGACTCGATCGCGGCGCTGTCGTCGCTGAGGGTGTCCCGGACAAGCCGGTCCGCGGTCGCCCTGGGCGTCTCGGTCAGGTCGACCGGGACCCGGAAGTCCACCAGCGTGTCAAGCAGCTCCGCCCAGGCGGCATGCGCGTCCGCGCGGGCCGCGTTGGCGTCCGCGCCGACCACCACCAGTCGCGTTCCCGGGTCGGTGCCGTCGTCGACGGTGGTGGCGGCCACCGCGGGGCTCGCCGCCTGGCCACCTCGCCGACGGCGCAACGCCAGCCGGCGCAGAGCGGGAATTGCGAGCAGCATCAGCAGGGCCAGCAGGCCCGCCGTCCACCAGGGCCAGACCGGTGGCTGCTCGTCCGGGGTCGTCCCGCCGAGGGAAAGCCCGTCGTCGGTGTCCCGGTCGGCGTTGTCCGGTCCGGCCGGACCAGCCGACGCGTCGGGGCCCGCCGGGGTGTCCGTGACACCGGTGTCCGGGGCGGACGGCTCCGGCGCGTCAGTGTCCGGCGCCCAGGCCGACCGGGTGGAGCCCGGCACCCCGTACGCCGGTGTGGCGTCGAACGGCACCCAGCCGGCCCCGTTGAAGTAGACCTCGGTCCACGCGTGCAGGTTGAGGTTGGTCAGTGTGAAGGTGTCACCGTCGCGCTTGCTGCCGTTGGTGAACCCGAACGCCACCCGGGCCGGGATGCCGGCCGAGCGGACCAGCCAGGCCATCGCGGCCGCGTACTGCTGGCAGTAGCCGACCTTGTTGGTCAGGAAGTTGACGATGTCCTGACCGCTGCTGCCGCTCGCGGTGCTGAGCCGGTAGCTGAATCCGTTGTCCGCCGAGAAGTGCTGGTAGATCGCCAGCACCCGGTCGTAGTCGGTGCGCTTGTCCTGGACCAGCCCTTTGACCAGCTCCTCCACCTCGGGCACCGGCCCGGGGGTGGCGGTCAGCTGTCGGCGTACCGTGTGGTCCGCCGACAGCGGTTGCGCGGCTCGCAGCGCCGCCGGAGAGTACGTCGAGCGGATGTAGTCGAAGGAGTACTTCCGGCCCCGGGAGTTCTCCCGGTTGGAGAAGACGACCTGCTGGTTGGCGTCGTAGAGCCAGTTGCTGTTGAGGCCCTCGGTGCGTATCGGCTCGGCGTACACCGGCATCAGGGACATGCTCAGGCTCTTGGTGACCTCGACGGTCGCCCGGTAGGAGGTCTGCTGCACCCCTCGGTCGGCGCGTTCGGTCGGATCCGGCAGGTCCCGGTTGGTCGGTCGGCCGGTCGGGTTGCGCGCCTGGAAACCACTCGGGCGCAGCTCGTCCGCGACGGCGTAGCGCAGGTAGAACGGGTTCGGCTCGGACGTGGTCACCTTGACCAGGTCGGCCACCTCGGACTGGTTGAGTTGGCCGGCGAGCGAGGCGAACAGGTCGATCCGACCCGACGTACCGCCCGAGCCGTTGCCATTACCGTTGCCGTTACCGGGCCCCCGGCTGAGGGAGTCGAGTAGCCCGCCGGTCATGCCGGGCACCGCCAGCGGCAGCACCACCGCCAGGGCCACCCCGACCGCCGCGAGCCGACGGCCGGCGGACGCCAACGGCGAGGCCTCCCACACGTCGACGTCGCGGCCGTCACCGGTGAACCGGCGCCCGAACCGGCGTACCCGGTCGACGTTGTCGGTGACCAGCAGCCAGAGGTAACCGGCGGCACCCACCATGAACGGCACCGCGGGGACGCTGTCCACGTAGACGGCGACCGGTACCGAGTAGATGGCGAGCATCGGCAGCCCCGCCAGCGCGGGCCGGCGCAGCCCTACGGCAAGTACGTCCACCAGCACGGCGACCCCGCCGACGCCGAGCACGGCGATGAACAAGAGCGGGTCAGTGTCCGGGACCTCGACTCCGTACGAGCGCATGTCCTGCGTGGACCCGGCGAGCAGATCGGCGAAGTGCGCGAACGTGCCCGGCGCGGGCAGGAAGGCGAGCAGCTCCTCGCCGCTCGGGAAAAGCCAGGTCAGGGCGAGCACCAGGCCGGCCAGCATGCCGAGCACCTGACCCCACAGTGGTGCCCGGACGAGCCGGGTCAACGCCGCCGCACCGGCCACCACGGCGACCGCGATGATGGACTCGATCAACCACGTCCAGCTCTGGAAGATGGCCGACAGTGGCGCGGCGGCCAGCAGCGTGGCGGCGGCGGCCACCACGCCGGTGTTCCGACTGGCGATCATGAGGGGAACCTTCCGTTCATCGCACGCCGCCGGCGACCGTCTCGGCCAGCGCGGCGCGCAGGGCGAAGCCCTGGGAACCCCGGCCGGCCTGCGGCCACAGCGCCGGCAGTCGGGCGCCGTGGTCGACGCCGACCACACGCCAGCCGCTCTGCAGCATGGCGAGGACGGCGGCACCGTGCGCGTGCTCCGCCTCGGCCCGCGCCTTCTCCGGCAGGCTGAGCCAGGTAGAGCTGTTCAGCAGGAAGCCGACACAGGTGGCGCCGTTGCCCCGCAGCCCGGCCAACAGCTCGGCCTCGGCCACGCTCACCGTCCCGAACAGTCCGATGATCAAACCGCCGTCGGCGCGCTGCCGGACCCGCTGCACGAGGCCGGTCAACTCGGCACGCTGATCGAGCCGCACCTCCGCGAGGTGGTCGAGCAGCGCCCCGTCACCGCCGGCCTCCGAGGCGTCCACATCCACGTCCGAGCCGGTGACCAGGCGCAGCTTGTAGCCGGCCTGCCGCAGGTGGACGGCGATGCTCGCGGCGGCGGAGACGGCCCACTCGAAACTGGCCGTCGGCCCCTCGCCGCGGTGACCGTAGGCCCGGGTGTCCAGCACGACCGTGGCGCGGCTCTCCCACGGCTGCTCCTCGCGGCGCACCATCAGCTCGCCGGTACGGGCGGTGGACTTCCAGTGCACCCGGCGTAGGTCGTCGCCGCGCCGGTACTCCCGGGTCGCCGCGTCATCCTCGCCGTGCACCGCCACCGAGCGGGCCCGGCTGTCGCCGCTGCCCGCGTACTCCCCGGGAAGCCGGACCGACGGCAGTGGGGTGACCTGCGGGATGACCGTCAGGTGGTCGGAACTGGGGAAGGACCGGGTGAGTTCGCAGAGGCCGAACGGGTCGGTCATCCGGACCACCAGCGGACCCACGTCGTAGCGGCCCCGCACGTCGGCCCGCACGGTGTACGCCACGGAACTGGCCTGGTGCGCGCCGAGCCGCTCCAACACCACGCGGGGCCGGCTGCCCAGCGCGTACGGCAGGCGGTCCTCCAGAAGGAGGGTGCCGGTCGGCAGCCGGGAGAGGTTCTGCAGGCGCAGCACCACCCGGGAGTTGGCGCCGACCGGGACCCGGTGCGGGTCCAGCGAGCGGTTGCAGGCGAGCTTGTAGCGGCTGCGCCCGACGTAGGCCGCGGCCAGCAACGGCAGGATTGCCAGCAGCACAGCCACCCGGAGCAGGTCCTGCTCGCCGAGGATGCCGGCCGAGATCGCCGCCGCGACCGCAGCGGCGAGGAAGGAGCGCCCGCGGGTGGTCAGCCCGCGCAGCCCGGCACGCACGTCATGGCCTCCGCGGCTCGTAGGGCGCGCGGCCGTTGCCGGAAGCGGGCCGGGTGTCGTACGGATTGCGCTGCCGGTCGTGCGGCAGCGGCAGGCGGTGCACCAACTCGGAGACGATCGCGTCGGTGGTGCGTCGGGCGAGCTGCGCGTCGGCGGTCGGAATGATCCGGTGCGCGAGCACCGGCACCGCGAGGGCCTGCAGGTCGTCGGGGAGGACGTAGTCGCGGCCCTCCAGGGCGGCGACCGCCCGGGCGGTGCGCAGCAGTTGCAAGGTCGCCCGGGGGGAGGCGCCGAGCCGCAGGTCGGGGGCTTCGCGGGTGGCGGTGACCAGGTCGATCGCGTACTGCTTGACCGCGTCCGCGACGTGCACCTGCCGGACGGTGGCGATGAGCTGCCGGACGATGGCCGCGTCGGAGACCGCGCGCAGGTCGTTCAGAGGGTCGGTCGCGCCGTGCCCGTCGAGCATTGCCATCTCGGCGCTGGAGTCCGGGTAACCCATGGCGATGCGGGCGGTGAACCGGTCGCGCTGCGCCTCGGGCAGCGGGTAGGTCCCCTCCATCTCGATCGGGTTCTGGGTAGCGATGACCATGAACGGGGTCTGCAACTGGTACGTCACGCCGTCGACGGTGACCTGCCGTTCCTCCATGCACTCCAGCAACGCCGACTGGGTCTTCGGCGAGGCCCGGTTGATCTCGTCGCCGACCACCAGGTTGGCGAACACGGCGCCGGGACGAAACTCGAAGTCGTGCGTCTCCTGGTTGTAGACGCTGACCCCGGTGACGTCGCTGGGCAGCAGGTCAGGGGTGAACTGGATGCGCCGCACCGTGCAGTCGATGGACCGCGCGAGGGCCTTGGCCAGCTTGGTCTTGCCGACACCCGGGACGTCTTCGATCAGGAGGTGGCCCTCGGCGAGCAGAACGGCCAGGGCGAGCCGCACGGTGGCGGTCTTACCCTCGATGACCTGCTCGATGTTGGCCACGATGGCCTCGCTGGCAGCGCGGAACTCGTCGTGCGGCAGTAGGCCGCCCACCTCGTCCCAGGTCTGTTGTGTCACG
>NZ_JBEXGR010000017.1:105298-167851 GCF_040607415.1 Micromonospora sp. NPDC005291 | reverse complement strand
TGAAGGCGAGCCCAGCGGCGGTCAGTGCGGTCTTACGGATCAGATCGGTACGCATGATGGCGTGCTCCTCTGCCTTGGGGGAACCCACACAGCACCCAGGGGGGGTGCTGCCGTGCGGGGGGAAAGGTTCACGGGAACGTCCCGGCGATCCGGGGGGACCTGCTCGGGGTTCCGGGGGGATGTAACCGGGGCGGCCTACCGGATGTTCCCGGGGGCCTGCCGGCGTCTGGCGGGTCTTACCCGACCAGCGGTTACGGGGGATGTAACCGGGGCGGCCGGTCGGGTGTTCCCGGCGGCTGCCGTGCACCGGGCCGGGGGGCCACGGTCGCATGCCAGGTATAACGACCCGGGCCGGCCCCCGATTCCACCGCCAGAGTGGCCCCGACCACGGGACAGCCAGCCCATAACCGGACAGCCAATCCAACCGGCCACACCCCGAACCGGACACCAACCCCCACCCGCCCCCAGACCCACCCCGGGGGCCACAGCCGCTCCGTCACCCGGAACGCTGCCTCCCGACGCGGTTCAGGCACACACCACCCTGAAAGTGCGCCGATCACGGCCCACTTCAAAACCCGTCAAGCTGGCCTTCGAGAGACAGCGGATCCGACCGCCGGAGACCCCCTCCCATCACCGGCTGGATCGTCCGCCGAGACTCCTCGACAGCCGTAATCAGACAAAGCGCCCAATAAGAACCGTCCGACGAGGCCCTCGTTGCCCGCCCGGCCCCAAGATCGTGCTTGATCCAGGAAACAGGGCCCTCAGCTCCTGAACGAGGCAACTACAACCAGGATCGAGCACGATCATGCGAGACAAACACACCAACAACCGACAGGCGGAGACGGGCAGCGAGCAGCGCATCGCGGGCGGGCAGCAGGCAGCGGGCAGCGGGCAGCGGGCAGCGGGCAGGCGATCACGTACACGCGAGCGCGCGGGCAGACACGCGAGCACGCGGGCTGGGAGCAGGCTCAGGGACTTGGCGCCGCTGTTGCGCTGTCGTCGGCTGCCGTGTCCTTGTCGAGGGCGGCCAGGATCGCCTCAGCGGTACGCCGACCCACCCCCGGCACCTCGGTGATCTCCTCAACGGTGGCGGCAGAAAGCCGCTTGAGCGAGCCGAAGTGACGCAGCAGCGCCTTGCGCCGCACCTCCCCCAGACCGGGCACGTGGTCCAGCGCCGACTCGGTCATGCGCTTGGAGCGGCGCTGTCGATGGAAGGTGATGGCGAACCGGTGGGCCTCGTCGCGGACCCGTTGCAGCAGGTAGAGGCCCTCCGAGGTGCGCGGCAGGATGACCGGGAACTCGTCGTCGGGGAGCCAGACCTCCTCCAGCCGCTTGGCCAGCCCGCACAGTGCCACGTCGTCAATGCCCAGGTCGGCGAGGGCCTGCGCGGCCGCAGCGACCTGTGGAGCACCGCCGTCGACGACCACCAACTGCGGCGGGTACGCGAACTTTCGCGGCCGGCCGGTGGTCGGGTCGATCAGGACACCGACCTGCGGGTCGACCGCGGCTCCCGGAGTGGCCGGGTCGTCGGCCGACTCGACCCCCACCTCGCCCGTCTCGGCCCTGGCGTCCAGGTAGCGGGCGAAACGGCGGCGGAGCACCTCGGACATCGCGGAGAGGTCATCGGTGGCGCCTCGGACGATGAACCGCCGGTACTCGTTCTTGCGGGGCAGCCCGTCCTCGAAGACCACCATGCTGGCGACCACGTCGGTGCCCTGGATCTGGGAGATGTCGAAGCACTCGATGCGCAGCGGCGAGGTGCGCATGCCAAGCGCCTCGCTGATCTCGTCCAGTGCCTTGCCCCGGGTGGTGAGGTCACCGGACCGCTTGAGCTTGTGCCGAGTGAGTGCGTCCTTGGCGTTGCGCTCCACCGTTTCCATGAGTGAGCGTTTGTCGCCGCGCTGCGGCACCCGCAGTGACACCCGGCTGCCCCGGTGGTTGGAGAGCCATTCGGCCAGCGCATCGGCATCCACCGGCAGCTCGGGCACCAACAGCTCCCGGGGCACGTCAGTTTCGCCGTGCTCGCCTCCGTACACCTGGGTGCAGAAGTGGTGCACCAGGTCGCCGGTGGTCAGGTCCTCGGTCTTCTCCACCACCCAACCGCGCTGGCCGCGGACCCGACCGTCGCGGATGTGGAAGACCTGCACGGCCGCTTCTAGGGGGTCGTCGGCGAACGCGACCACGTCGGCGTCGGTGCCGTCGCCCAGCACCACGGTCTGCTTCTCCATGGCCCGGCGCAGTGCGGCCACGTCGTCGCGCAGCCGGGCGGCCCGCTCGAACTCCAACTGCTCGCTCGCCTCGGTCATCTCGCGCTCGATCTTGCGGACCATGGTGTCGGTGCGCCCGGCCATGAAGTCGCAGAACCCGTCGACGATGGCGCGGTGCTCGTCGGCGGAGACGGTGCCGACGCACGGCGCCGAGCACTTGCCGATGTAGCCGAGCAGGCAGGGACGACCGACCTGGCCGGCCCGCTTGAACACCCCGGCGGAGCACGTCCGGGCGGGGAACACCCGCAGCAGCAGGTCGAGGGTCTCCCGGATCGCCCAGGCGTGCGAGTACGGCCCGAAGTAGCGCACCCCCTTGCGCTTCGCGCCGCGCATCACCTGCAGCCGCGGGTATTCCTCGTCGAGGGTGACGGCCAGGTAGGGGTACGACTTGTCGTCGCGGTAGCGGACATTGAACCGGGGGTCGTACTGCTTGATCTCGGTGAACTCCTGCTGGAGCGCCTCGACCTCGGTGCCGACGGTGATCCAGTCGACCGACTCGGCGGTGGTGACCATCTGTCGGGTGCGCTCGTGCAGGTTCCAGATGTCGCCGAAGTAGGAGTTGAGCCGGCTGCGCAGGTTCCTCGCCTTGCCGACGTAGATCACCCGGCCGGTGCCGTCGCGGAAGCGGTAGACCCCCGGTGACTCCGGGATGGTGCCGGGTGCGGGGCGGTAGGTCGAGGGGTCAGCCACGCCAGCAAGCCTAGTCCGCAGCACCGACAGCCCACCGCCAGCGTGATCGACTCGGCCTCCGGGAGATCGGGGTGGCGAAGGGCGCCGGACGCCCCGACCTCCCGGAACGCGAGTCGGTCAAGCGGCTGAGCCGCGCAACTGGCCTGGGCCAGGAGTCAGGCCAGCGAGATCTGGTCGCCGGTGACCTTGATGTCCTTGGGCAGCAGCGGCTTGGTGGCCGGGCCGGCCTTCACCGAGCCGTCCTCGATCGAGAACTTGCTGCCGTGGCAGGTGCAGTTGATGGTGCCGCCGTCGACGTTCGTCACGGGGCAGTTCTGGTGGGTGCAGATCGGGCTGAAGCCCTTGAACTGGCCGGCGGTGGGCTGGGTGATGACCACGCCCTCGGCGGCGAGGACCTTGCCGCCGCCGACCGGGATGTCGGCGGTGGTGGCCAGCGACTGGGCGCCCTGCCGGTCGCCGCCGCCCGCGTCACCGGTGCTGGGCACCGCCGGACCGCCGCTGGTGGGGGCGCTGCTGCTGCCGCTGCCGTCGTCACTGCCGCAGGCAGCCAGGACGACGGCAGCGCCGACCGCCCCGACGCCGGTGAGCAGGGTGCGACGGGTCTGCGTACCCGGACCGGTCAGCGCCTGATCGTCACTCATGCCTCGCCTCTCTCTAGCCCACTACGCCGGACAGATAGCCGGCCGCACCTCTCCACACGGGCAACTGTGCCGGATGGTTCACCGCGGCATCTGTCTGACCCAGGAAATGGGACGGGGCGGGCCCGGACCGGCTCGCGCACGCCGCCATCGACGTGTGTGAACCCGATCGGACCCGCCCCCGGGGAGTTGAGGGTCAGCGCGCGGCGGCCGGCACCTTGCGGCTGGCCCGCGCCTTGGTTACGCCGTTGGCCTTGGCCGCCCGGGTGGTGGCGGCGGCCGCGCCCTTGGCCTCGCCGTCGAGCTTGAGCACCTGGCGCAGGAACTCGCCGGTGTGGCTCTCGGCCACCTCGGCGACCTCCTCGGGGGTGCCGGTGGCGAGCACGCTGCCGCCCCGGTGGCCCCCCTCCGGACCCATGTCGATCAACCAGTCGGCCGTCTTGATCACGTCGAGGTTGTGCTCGATGGTGATCACCGTGTTGCCCTTGTCGACCAGCCCTTCCAGCACCATCAGCAGCTTGCGGATGTCCTCGAAGTGCAGGCCGGTGGTCGGCTCGTCGAGCACGTAGACCGTCCGCCCGGTGGAGCGCTTCTGCAGCTCGGAGGCGAGCTTGACCCGCTGCGCCTCGCCGCCGGAGAGGGTCGGCGCGGGCTGACCGAGGCGTACGTAGCCCAGGCCGACGTCGACCAGGGTCTTGAGGTGCCGGTGGATGGCCGGGATGGCGGAGAAGAACTCGGCGGCCTCCTCGATCGGCATCTCCAGCACGTCCGAGACGGTCTTGCCCTTGTAGTGCACCTCGAGGGTCTCCCGGTTGTACCGGGCGCCCTTGCAGACCTCGCAGGGGACGTACACGTCGGGCAGGAAGTTCATCTCGATCTTGATGGTGCCGTCACCGGAGCACGCCTCGCAGCGCCCGCCCTTGACGTTGAACGAGAACCGGCCCGGACCGTAGCCGCGCACCTTGGCCTCGGTGGTCTCGGCGAAGAGCTTGCGAACGTGGTCCCAGACCCCCGTGTAGGTGGCCGGGTTCGAGCGCGGGGTCCGGCCGATCGGCGACTGGTCCACGCCGACGACCTTGTCCACGTGCTCCAGGCCACCGACCCGGGTGTGCCGGCCCGGCACGAGTCGGGCACCGTTGATCTGGTTGGCCAACACCGCGTACAGGATGTCGTTGACCAGCGTCGACTTGCCCGAGCCGCTGACCCCGGTGACCGCGATCAGCTGGCCCAGCGGGAACGAGACGGTCAGGTTGCGCAGGTTGTGCTCCCGCGCGCCGTGCACCACCAACTCGCGGGCCGGGTCCTGCGGGCGGCGCTTCGTCGGCGTTGGGATCGACCGCCGCCCGGACAGGTACGCCCCGGTGATCGACTCCTTGTTCTTCAGCAGCGCCGGCACGGAGCCGCTGTGCACGATCTTGCCGCCGTGCTCACCCGCGCCGGGCCCGATGTCGACGATCCAGTCGGCGGTGCGGATCGTGTCCTCGTCGTGCTCCACCACGATCAGCGTGTTGCCCAGCCCGCGCAGCCGGATCAAAGTCTCGATCAGCCGGTGGTTGTCGCGCTGGTGCAGCCCGATCGACGGCTCGTCGAGCACGTAGAGCACGCCCACCAGGCCGGAGCCGATCTGGGTGGCGAGCCGGATGCGCTGCGCCTCACCGCCGGACAGGGTGCCGGCCGGCCGATCCAGGGAGAGGTAGTCCAGACCGACGTCGAGCAGGAACCGCAGCCGGGCGTTGATCTCCTTGAGGACCCGCTCGGCGATCATCTTCTGCCGGTCGGTCAGCTCGATGCCGGCGAGCAGGTCGGCGCAGTCGCCCACGGACAGGTTGCAGACCTCGGCGATGCTCTTGCCGGCCAGTGTGACGGCGAGCACCTCGGGCTTGAGCCGGGCGCCGCCGCACGCCGCGCACGGCACGTCGCGCATGTAGCCCTCGTACTTGTCGCGGGACGACTCGGACTCGGTGTCGGAGTGCCGGCGCTCGATCCACTGCACCACACCCTCGAAACCGGTGTAGTAGGAGCGCTCGCGGCCGTACTTGTTGCGGTAGCGCACGTGCACCTGGTCGTCGGAGCCGTGCAGGATCGTCTTCTGCGCCCGCGCCGGCAAGGCCCGCCACGGGGTGTCGACGTCGAAGTGCTGGGCCTCGCCGAGCGCCTCCAGAAGGCGCAGGAAGTATTCCAGGTTGTGCCCGGTGGACCAGGGCTGGACGGCGCCCTCGCGCAGGCTGCGCTCCGGGTCGGGGACCAGCAGCTCCGGGTCGACCTCCTTCTTGGTGCCCAGGCCGGCGCACTCCGGGCAGGCGCCGTACGGCGCGTTGAAGGAGAAGACCCGGGGCTCAAGATCCTCGATGGCCAGCGGGTGGTCGTTGGGGCAGGCCAGGTGCTCGGAGTAACGGCGCTCCCGGTCCGGGTCGTCCTCCGGCAGATCGACGAAGTCGAGCAGCACCAGGCCGCTGGACAGACCCAGGGCCGCCTCGACCGAGTCGGTCAGCCGCTGCTTGGCGCTCGGCTTGACGGTGAGCCGGTCGATCACCACCTCGATGGTGTGCTTCTCCTGCTTCTTGAGCTTCGGCGGCTCGGTCAGCGGGTGCACCACGCCGTCGACCCGGGCCCGGGCGTAGCCCTTGGCCTGCAGCTCGGCGAAGAGGTCGACGTACTCGCCCTTGCGTCCGCGGATGACCGGGGCGAGCACCATGAACTTGGTGCCCTCGGCCATGGCGAGAACCCGGTCGACGATCTGCTGGGGGCTCTGCCGGGAGATCCGCTCGCCGCAGACCGGGCAGTGCGGCTCGCCGATGCGGGCGTAGAGCAGGCGCAGGTAGTCGTACACCTCGGTGATGGTGCCGACGGTCGAGCGCGGGTTGCGCGAGGTGGACTTCTGGTCGATCGAGACGGCGGGGCTCAGGCCCTCGATGAAGTCGACGTCTGGCTTGTCCATCTGACCGAGGAACTGCCGGGCATACGACGAGAGCGACTCGACGTAGCGGCGCTGCCCCTCGGCGAAGATCGTGTCGAAGGCCAGGCTCGACTTGCCCGACCCGGACAGCCCGGTGAACACGATGAGTGCGTCCCGGGGCAGGTCGAGACTGACGTCACGCAGGTTGTGCTCGCGCGCGCCACGGATGATCAGTCGGTCGGCCACGGTGCGTGTACTCCCGGGAGAAGATAAAGCGGAGGATCTGTCCCGCTCTGGGGTGGTTCTGAGCGGTCGTGCGGGCGCGGAAAACACGCCTCGGCAACTCTAGCCCCGAGGTATGACAGTTTTCCCCGCCCGCACATTCCCCCAGCTCAGCCCGGTCGGCCGCGCCGATCGGACGCCGCTGGCAGCTCCGGATGAAAGCCGCCGATCGGACGCCGCCAGCAGCGCCGATGGAGGACGCCGGTCAGTAGCCTCCGGGCGTCGGTGGCCGGATCGCCCGACGTCGGGCCGAACGCCAGCCGCCACGCCGCTCCGCCGCCGCCCGCGCATCCCGCCGTCGACTCTCGTGAACAACCTCCCCCTGCAGCCGCTGCCAGCTCTCCCACCGGCGGGTGGAGAGCTCGCCGGTGTGCAGGGCCTCGCGGACCGCGCAGGCGGGCTCGCCGTCGTGCCCGCAGTCGGCGTACCGGCAGCCCTCGGCCAGCCCGGCGATATCGGCGAACGCCCGGCCCAGCCCGGCCGAGCCGTCCAGCAGGCCGACCGCCCGCACACCGGGTGTGTCGATCACCGCGCCGCCGCCGGGGATCGGTACGAGGGCCCGCCAGGTGGTGGTGTGCCGACCCTTGCCGTCGACCCGCCGGATCGCCTGGGTCGGCATCATCACCGCCCCGGCGAGGGCGTTGACCAGGCTCGACTTGCCGGCACCGGATGGTCCGAGCAGGCCGAGCGTGCGGCCGGGTGCCACCTCGGCGCGCAGCGGGTCCAGACCGATGCCACGCTCGGCGCTGACCGGCAGCACCGGCACCCCGGGAGCGACCGCGGCCAACTGGCGGGCCAGCGCGGCCGGGTCGGCCGCGAGGTCGGCCTTCGTCAGCACCACCAGCGGGCGGGCGCCGGACTCGTGGGCCAGGGAGAGCAGCCGTTCGATCCGGCCCACATCCGGCTCGGGGTGCACCGGCTCCACCACGGCGGCCGCGTCGAGGTTGGCGGCCAGCACCTGGCCGCTGGCGTCCTTGCCGGCGGTACGCCGGATCAGCGCGGCCCGCCGCGGCAGCACCGCCTCCACGGTGACGCGGCGGTCCGGCCAGTGCGTGAGCAGCACCCAGTCCCCGGCGCAGGGCAGCGCGGACGGGTCCCGGGCGGCGGCGGCCAGCACCGCCCCGCCCAGGCTGGCCCGGACCGGGCCGGCGGCCGTGAGCACCGTGCAGACCCCCCGGTCCGCCCGGGCCACCCGACCCGGGTGGTGCTCGCCGCGTCGCGCGGCGTACGTCGCCCACTCGGCGTCCCAGCCGAGGGCGGTCAGATCGATCGTCATGGCATCCTCATCGGTGTCGAAGCTGGTGATGGCGGAACACGCGTGCCACGTCCGGCATGATCACCACCCCCGTCCGATGTCCCGGTGCCGCGTATGCCGCTGACGGTAGGGTCCGCACCGACGCGCCGAAAGCGATTTCCCCTGCGACGGCGCGACGGCGGACCGTTAGGGTCGACGGGTGACCACGGATCCTCTGCTACTGATGGGCGAGGTGGACGCGGCCACCAGCCGGCTACTGCGTACCGCGGCCTCCTTCGACGCCGCGGACCTGGCCACCGCGTCGCTGCTCCCGGGCTGGACGCGCGGCCACGTGCTGGCCCACCTGGCGCGCAACGCCGATGGTTTCGTCAACCTCCTCACCGCGGCCCGCACCGGCGAGCCGCTGCCGATGTACGCCTCGCCGACGGCCCGCACCGCGGACATCGAAGCCGGCGCGGGCCGGCCACCCGACGAGCAGCTGGACGACCTGCGGCGCACCGCCGACCTGTTCACCGAGGCGGTCGCGGCGATGCCGGCCGACGCCTGGGCGGCGACGGTGCAGGCTCGCCGAGGCCCGTGGCCCGCCGCCCTGCTCGTCTGGGGCCGCCTACGCGAGATCGAGGTGCACCACCTCGACCTGGCCGCCGACTACCGACCCGCAGACTGGTCGGAGACGTTCGCGCACCGGCTGCTGCGCGAGGCGGCCAGCCACCACGCCAACGGGCCGAAACCGCCGTCGATGGTGCTCCGCCTCGACGGCAGCGAGCACGATGTGGTGATCGGGGACCGCGTCGGCGCCCCGATCGTCGCCGGCCCCGTCTCCGACCTCGCCGCCTGGCTGATCGGCCGGGCCGACGGCGACCCACTCTCCGTCACTCCCGACGGTCCCCTGCCTACTCCACCGGAATGGATATAGACACCTCATGACATACAGCGGAGACGTCACCCACGGCGGCGCGCCGGCGGTGCGGGAGCTGGACGGGCTCACCATCAGCAAGCTGTCGGTGGGCCCGATGGACAACAACGCCTACCTGCTGCGCTGCACGGGCACCGGGGATCAGGTGCTGATCGACGCCGCCAACGAGGCACCGCGGCTACTGGACCTGATCGGCGACGGCGGCCTCACCGCCGTGGTGACGACCCACCAGCACATGGATCACTGGGTGGCCCTGGAGGAGGTGGTCGCCAAGACCGGCGCCCGGGCGCTGGTGCACGCCGACGACGCGGCAGGGCTGCCGATCGAGGCGGAGGTGCTGACCGAGGGCGACACCGTGCCGGTCGGCGACTGCGCGCTGGAGGTCATCCACATCAAGGGGCACACCCCGGGCTCGATCGCGCTGCTCTACCGCGACCCGGCCGGCACCCCGCACCTGTTCACCGGCGACAGCCTCTTCCCCGGCGGTGTGGGCAACACCGACAAGGACCCGGAGCGCTTCGCCGCGCTGATCGACGACGTCGAGCACAAGCTGTTCGACCAACTACCGGACGACACCTGGTTCTACCCCGGCCACGGCAAGGACAGCACCCTGGGAGCAGAACGCCCAGCCCTCCCCCAGTGGCGAACCCGAGGCTGGTAAACGCTGACCGAAAACCACCAGGATCCATAACCCACCGCTGGGCACGGCACCCCCGGACGGACTCCCACCACGACGGGGGCGGGGCCCGCCGTGCCCGGCGCAGGGATCAAGCCTGACCGCCCGGAGCCGGGCACGGCGGGCCCCCGCCCCCGCACCGCAACCAACGGACCCGGCCCCCGCACCGCAACCAACGGCCCCCGCACCAACAGGCCGCACCGAAACCAAGAACTCAACCAGTCAAAGAGAACAACCGCCGCCGAGCCCCCAGCAGCACGACGGAAGCCAACACCAGCCCGACCCCCATCGTGACCAGCAGCGGGTTGGGCGCCCCCGGCAGCAGCCCGGCCAGCGACCGGGACGCGGCGCCCAGCGCGAGGTAGAGACCGGCCCAGGCGGCCGCGCCGAGCGCGGCGCAGCCGATAAATCGCCGGTACGACATCCGCAGCCCACCGGCGGCCAGCGGAAGCAGCGCGTTGAACACTGGCAGGAACGGCGCGACGACCATCATCCGGCCGCCTCCGCGACGCAGGATTCCCTCGGCCGCCGTCCAGCGCGTCTCGCCGATCCAGCCGCCGACCCGACTGCGTCGTAGCCGCTCGGAGTAGCGGCGGCCGATCAGGAAGCTCAACGACCAGCCGGCCAGGCAGCCGACCAGCACCGCGGCGAAGGTGGCCAGCCCGGTGGTCGGGCGGCCCACCCCGACGGCGGCCAGGATCGCCACGTCACCGGGGACCAGGACACCCAGCAGGGGTACGGCGTCGAAGAGCATGACGAGCCCGAGCGCACCCATCAGCAGCAGGAGGGGCAGTTCGCCGATCTGGGCCAGCCATTGCGTCATGCCTCGTACGCTATGGCCGCCCCACCACTCTGGACATCCGGTCAGAGCCCCCAGCGACCCCTGGTATCCGCCTCGGGGTCGTCCCTGAGGCGCGCCTGCGCTCAGGCAGGTCGCAGCACCTGCACCCGGCGTAGCGACGAGTCGACCGAGGGTTCGGTGGTGGGCACCGGATAGTCGGCCAGCACCGTGAGGCGGTCTGCCGGTAGGTGACCCCGGCCGGGGTCGCCGACCAGCACATCGGCACCTCCGGCGGCGGCCCTCTGCAGGAACGGCAGCATCCGGTCTGCCATGGCGCGGTCGTAGAAGACGTCCCCGGCGACGACCAGGTCCGCCTCCGCGTCGGTGCTGTCGAGCAGGTCGTCCCCGAAAGCGTCGACGGCGACCCGGTTGGCCCGCGCGTTGAGTGTGACGGCGGCGACGGCGTACGGGTCGATGTCGTTGGCGACCACCTCCGCGGCACCGGCCAGCGCGGCGGCGATGGCCACCAGGCCCGACCCGGAGGCGAGGTCGAGCACCCGGCGACCGGCGGCCAGCTCCGGGTTGTCCAGGAGGTGGCGGGCCAGGGCCTGGCCTCCAGCCCAGGCGGACGCCCAGTACGGCGCCGGCAGGGCGTGCCCGGCGGCGGCCTCCATTCGAGCCCACCAGACGATCGCGTCCTCGGCCAGGTACAGCCGCACCTCGGGAACGAACGGGGTGGGCACCAACCGGAGCCGGTCCAGGCCGTCGCCGGACGTCTCGATCTCGCGTTCCAGCTCGGTCAGCGCGTCGGCTGCGGCACCCTTCATCGGCGCAAGCATGCCCCAGCGACGGGTGGTCGGGGCGGCTTTCGCATGCCGGCGCGCAGAAGTTCACCCGACTTCACAGAAAGACCTACGGCACTTCGGCCAGCGGATCCGGGTTTTGCCCGTTACTGTCGAACAGGTACGGGCGATCACCGGCCAGAGGTCGGTGGTCAGCCGCTTTGAACAGGGAGAGATGCATGGCAACCGGCACGGTTAAGTGGTTCAACTCGGAAAAGGGCTTTGGCTTCATCGAGCAGGACGGTGGAGGTCCGGACGTGTTCGTCCACTACTCCGCCATCGCTTCGAGCGGCTACCGGGAGCTCAACGAGGGCCAGAAGGTCGAGTTCGAGGTGACCCAGGGGCAGAAGGGTCCGCAGGCGGACAACGTCCGCCCGATGTAGCTCCGTGCCGGTGACGGCGGCCGGTCTCCGGCCGCCGTCGCAGCGCACTCAAGACGCCGCCGGGGCGGCGGGCAGGTCCCGCCGCCTTCGGATTGGCCCGATCAACAGAATCACCGGGGTGACCGCCAGCCAGGCGGTCATCACGAAAATTGCTGTCCCGACGTCGTAGCGCGCGCCGATCGCACCGGCCAACACGGCCGCCAGCGGGATCGTGCCGTAGTTGAGCAGATGCATGCTCACCGTCACGCGGCCCAGCAGGTGGTGCGGCGTGTACGTCTGCCGGAAAGCCCCCTTGACCACGTTCCCGATGGCCACGCCAAGGCCGATCAGCAGGCCTCCGAGGGCTGGCCAGGCCAGCCCGGTGCCGGGTGCGGCGAGCGGGATGAGCAGGGCGGGCGGGCCCGTGAGCGCCGCCCCGATCAGCAGTGCCCGCGCGGTGCCACAGCGCCGGCCCAGCGTGGTGGCGAGCAACGCCCCGATGATCCCTCCGGCGCTCATCACGGCGATCAGGACGCCCACCAGGCCCGGTTCGAGACGCAACTCACGGACCAGGAAGACCACCAGGACGGCCTGGTAGCCGGTCAGCCCGATGTTGCTGGCCGCGCCGAAGACCGTCAGCACCCGCAGGTACGGGTCTCGGGCGACGAAACGCAGTCCCTCGGCGATGTCGCGGCGCAGTGACCGGGACTGGTCCACTCGGCGGACGCGCGGTTCGACGGTACGGATCCGCAGCAGGCACACCGCGGAGACCAGGAAGCTGATCGCGTCCAGCAGCAGAGCGGTGACCGCACCGATGAGCTGGGCGATCAGACCTGCGAGGCCGGGCCCGACGACATAGCTCGCGGTCTGGGCGGCGTGCAGCTTCGCGTTGCCCTCCGGCAGTTGCTCGGGTCGCAGCAGCACCGGCAGGTACACCTGGTCGGCTGTCTCGAAGAAGACCCGGGCCACGCCGGCGCTGAGCGCCACCAGCAGCAGGTGCCAGACGGTGAGCCGGTCGAGTGCGGCGGCGAGCGGCACGCTGAGGAAGAGCAGCGCGCGGAACAGATCGCACGCCACCATCACGGGTCGGCGGGGCAGCCGGTCCACCCACGCGCCGGCCGGCAGACCGATCAGCAGCCAGGGCAGCCAGGCCGCGGCGGTGAGCACCGCCACCTGGAAGGTGCCGGCGTCCAGGACGGCGACCGCAACCAGCGGAAGCGCGACAGTGGTGACGTTGCTGCCGATGCTACTAACCGTCTGGCCGGTCCAGAGCAGCCGGAAGTCGCGGTGCCGCAGCAGCCCGCCGGCCTGGCGGACGTGGGTCGGGCCGCTGCGGGTGGCGGCGGTCACGGTCGGGCCGGCACGCCGTGGACGAACACGAACACCGGTTGGCGCTCGGCGTCGTCGTCGGGCAGGTCACGGTTGGCCCAGCGCGAGAGGATGCCGATCATCTCGCGGCTCAGCTCGGCCAGTTCCTCGGGCGTGAGGCGCAGCCAGTGGTCGGTGGAGAACGCGGCGTCGTGCCATGATGCCTGCTCGGCCTCGTCGGCGGCGTGCCACGCCCGGGCCAGGGCGACGTGCCGGTCGAGGTTGAGCGAGGTGGCCGCGTCGGCGACCGCGCGGGCGGCCGGGTCGGCGTCGAAGTCGGTGTTGGACCAGCGCAGCCCTCGGGTGACCAGCCGCCACCACCGTTCGCGCCGGTCCCGGGCCAGCTCGGGGGCCTCGGTGACCAGATCCGCGGCGGCGAGGACCTTGAGGTGGTGGCTGACGTTCGCGGGCGCCTGGTCGGTGCGCTCGGCGAGCAGGCCGACGGTCGAGGGCCCGTGCACCTTGAGCACGTCCATCAGCCGGCGGCGCAGCGGGTGGGCCATGGCGGCCAGCACCCGCGAGTCGGTGATCTGGCGTACGTCGGGTGTCTCCATGCCGTCAGGATGGCATTCGCAACAACTGTTGCGCAATGGCTATTGCCCAACAGTTGTTGCGGAGTGGAAACGCTGGGAGGGGCGGCCCGGTGGGGGCGGGCCGCCCCTCGCTCAGGCGACGAGCCGGCGGGCCAACTCGTCGGCGACCTGCTTGGCCATGGCGGGCGGGATCGCGGCGGCGATCTTCTCCGGCGTCAGCCCGGCCAGCACGCCGGCGATGATCGCCTGCTCGTCCGGATCCCCGGCCGGCCGGTCAGCCGCCGCGGCGATGACCGCGATGGGCGAGCCTGGCGCCGGGGCACCGACCACACCGGGTGTGCCGGGCGCCGACACGAGCCAGTTCCGCAGGTTCGACAGGTCGGCCAGAACGTCGTCGACGGTGCGCTGCGGGCGGCCGGTGTCGCGCTTGATCTTGTCGGTGAGTTCCATCTCAGTCTCCTCCGTCAACGGTGGTGTGGCGATTAGGCCGATGGTGGTGAGGTAGCGGCGGAACAATGGCCGCTGGTCGCGGCCCGCCTTGATGGCGTCACGAAAGAAGCTGAAGTGGGTGTGCCAGCGGTGTGAACTGTCGCCGGTGCTGCGCTTGCCGAGGCGGTCCCACCGCTTCACCGTGGTGCCGTCGGGGCTGTAGATGATCTCGCGGATGTCCCGGGTGTCGGCCGCGTTCGCGGCGCACTGCCCCACACACCAGACTGCGAAGCTGGCCATGGTGTGTGTTCGTCCACCGGAGCGGACCTCGAACCCGCCGACGTCCAGCGCCGCCGCGTCGAGGGTCAGGCCGGCACGGTCCCGGGGTGACTCCACCACCGAGTAGTCGCCGGCGACCACCCGGTCCGATCCACAGTGGTAGCCGCCCCGGTGGGCCGGGTCGCCGACGATGCCGACCTCCGCCGGCTCCAGATCGTCGGGCCCGGGGGCGTTGTCGAGGTAGGTGAGAAGCAGGCTTCGGACGGCCAACAGGTTAGCCGGGGCCCGGGTCATGGGGTCCCCCTCTCTGATGGGCGGGGACCGGGCACGACGTCACACCGCGTACGCGGTGCGGGGCTTCGGGCGAGCCCGGCCTATTGCTGCACGGCGCCGGGCGTTGGCTCAACGATAGCCCGCGTTTTGGAAGAATGCCCAGCTCAGAGGGGGTCAGTTCAGATTGGAGGTTGCGGCGAGCCAGAGTGGACGATCGGCAACAACAGCGCCGAGGGGTACGCCGGGTCGTGCAGAACCTGCCGCCAACCGGCACGCAGCGTCACCGCCGTACCGAGGGGTTCCCCGGTGCCGGGGTTGCGTGCCCAGCGCGGATGGGCCCCACCGGCGACCTGCACCCGCAGCCGGTGCCCGACGGCGAACCGGTACGCGGTCGGCCAGAGCGGCACCGGGACCCGCAGCACCCCGGACGGGTCGGCCGGGAAGCGGTCGGGCGTGACCCGGACCAGACCGTCGCACACGTTCCACGAACGACCCCGGCGGTCCACGTCGCACAGTCGGACGAAGACGTCCAGGTGCGGCAGCTCGGTGCGGACGTGAATCTCCGCGCGTACCGGGCCGATCACCTCGACCGGCCCGGTCAGCGGGGCGCTGGTGTAGGTCAGCACATCGGGGCGGGCCTCGACCCGCCGGTTGTCCACCGGGCCGGCCCGCTGGGCCACGAGCAGCGGCCCACCCAGCGACGGGGTGGGGTCGGCCGGGTCGTACCGGAACTCGTCCGGCGCCGAGGCGACCGGTGGGCGCACCGCCAGCTCACCACCCGGATGCAGGTGCCAGGCGGTCTCGACCGCCGGCGGTGGCCAGTCGGGCAGGTCACGCCAGCCACCGGCGGGACCACCCACGTACAGCCGGACCGGTGCGGACGCGTCATGGCGCGACCGGCCGCCCGCCGCTGGCGCAGCCGCCAGGTGCTCGTCGAGCCAGGCCAACCCCTCCCGCAGGGCGGCCACGAACAGGCCGGGGCTGCCGTGCGTCCACGGGCCGATCACCAGGCGCGGCTCCGCGCCGCCGGCACGCAGGGTGGCGTGGTCGTCGAGCTGAGCGGGCAGGAAGATGTCGTGCCAACCGGTGACCATGACCACCGGCGCCCGCACCCGGGCCACCTGGTCGGCGAAGACCCGGGTCCGCCAGTACACGGCCTCCGGGGTGTGGTGGCGCAACCACTCCTGGAAGAACGGAATCGTCACGCCGGTGGCCACCCGGTCGGCGGCCTCCAGCGGTAGGTGCTCCAACGCGGCGGCCAACCGGGGTTGTCCCCGCTTGAGCTCCCACTGCCGGGCCAGCCACGGCACGGTCTGCGCGTGCAGCAGCTCCGCCCAGGTCAGCACGGTGTCCAGGGCGAAGGACTCCCCCGCGTACGTCGAGTCCCGGGTGGCCGAGGCGGTCACCACCGCGACCATCGCGCGCAGCTCCTCGTCGGCGTCGGCGGCCAACGCCCACTGCGCGAAGCCCTGGTAGCTGACCCCGAACATCCCGAGCTGCCCGGACCACCAGGGCTGGCGACGCAGCCAGTCCAGGGTGTCCATTCCGTCGTCGCGCTCGTGCACCAGCGGGGCGAACGTCCCGCCGGAGCCGTCGGTGCCCCGGCACGACTGGATCACCGCGTGCCGACCCCGCGCGGCGAGCAGCCGGCCGAGCAGCCGCAGCGGTCCGCCCCGCCCGTACGGAGTGCGGATCAGCACCGTCGGCGCGTCCCGAACGCCCGGGGCGTAGTGATCGGTGCGCAACATCACACCGTCGCGGGCCCGGACCGGGATGTCTCGGGTGACCCGCACCGGGCCGGGTCGGGTCGGTGGCAGCCGCAGCACCGCGCCGGCGAGGCGGGTGACGAGGCGGGCCGGCACCGGTCAGCCCGTCGGGCGGCGGAGCGGCTCGGGCCGGGTGGCGCGCACCTCGTCACGGTGCGCCCGCACAGACTCGCTCATCTCCGCCATGAACCGTTGCACCACTTCCAGCTCGTCCTCGCTGAAGCGGGCCATCACCGTGTCGGTACGGGCGCCCAGCGGCCGGAAGAACTCCATCGCCAGGGCGGCGCCCTGGTCGGCGTAGTGCAGCAGCACCTTGCGTCGGTCGACGGTGTCCCGGTCCCGGCGGATGTGGCCGGCCCGCTCCAGTCGGTCGATCAGGGCGGTGACCGAGCCGGAGGAGAGGTTGAGCCGCTCACCGAGGCGGCCGGGAGTGATCGGGGCACCCAGAAGCTCGGCGTCCATCACCGCGATCAACGCCTGCAGGTCGGTCGGGTTGAGGCCGTGCAGGTTGGCGAAGGCGTGGCCGACCTGCTGGGCGTCCGCCGAGTACCGCCGGAGGTTGTTGGTGATCTCCGCGACCAGCTGCTCGCGGCGTGTGTCGCGCCGCCGGTACATGCCGTGAGTCGCCACCTCGCGCCGGTTCTCCCCCCTCGTCGGTCCTCGGAGTTGCAGCATAGATCAGTCGTGGATAGTGTAGGTAATCAAGATACTCGAATTTCGAAGGACCTTGAGGTCACCTGATGTCTTTCTTCACCAGGGTCGCCCGCGGCCGGTTGGCCGCCTGGCTCACCGTGGCCATCGCGATCGTCGTCGGCGCGGCCGTCTTCGGTATGCCCCAGCCGGACAACCCCCAACCGGTCTCGGCCACCGGCCTGTCGGTGGAGTGGCAGTCGACACAGGTGCAGCGCCTGCAGGACCAACTGCCGTCCAACGAGGTCCAGCCCGCCATCGTGGTGGTCAGTCGGGGTGACAGCGCCGCGCTGAGCGAGGACGACCGGGCCGCGGTGGCCACGCGCTCCAACGAGCTGGGCCGCTTCGCGGTGGGCGGGCAGGTCAGCCCCCCGCAGATCTCCCCGGACGGCACGGTGGCGCTGGTCGCCGTGCCGCTCAGCACCGCCGGTGGCCAGGACGAGGTCGTCGAGACGGTCACTGAGCTGCGCGCCGCTCTGGCGGCGGACCTGCCCGACGGGCTGACCGCCGAGGTCACCGGCTCTCCCGCGTTCACCGCCGATCTGTCCTCGGTCTTCGACGGCGCCGACGTCACCCTGCTCGCGGTGACCGCCGCCGTGGTCGCGCTGCTGCTGCTGATCACGTACCGCAGCCCGTTCCTGTGGGTCGTGCCGCTCGTGGTCGTCGCGGCGACCGAGCAGATCACCCTGCGCGCGGTGGACACGATCGTGCCGGCCTTCGGCATCAACCTCCAGCAGGGCCAGGTCACCGGCATCGCCAGTGTGCTGGTCTTCGGTGCCGCCACCGACTACGCCCTGCTGCTCATCGCCCGCTATCGGGAGGAGCTGAGGCGCGAGGAGAACCGGTTCGCCGCGATGCGGGCCGCGCTACGCCGCACCGCCGAGCCCATCCTGGCCAGCGGCGGAACCGTGGTGCTCGGCGTCCTCACCCTGCTGCTCAGTGAGCAGGAGACGAACAGGGCACTGGCGGTGGCCTGCGCCACCGGTGTGGTCTTCGCCATGCTCTCCGCGCTGTTCGTGCTTCCCGCCGTGCTGGTGCTCTTCGGTCGCGGCCTGTTCTGGCCGTTCGTTCCCCGCGTCGGTGGCCCGGTCCGCGAGGGCCGGCTCTGGGGCCGGCTCGGCACGGCCGTGGAGCGCCGCCCGGTGGTGGTCGCGGTGCTGGCCACCATGCTGCTCGGCGGCCTCGCGCTGGGCGGGCTCGGCATCCGCACGGGCCTGTCCGAGACCGAGCAGTTCCGGGCCGAGCCCGAGGCGGTGGTCGGCGCGCAGACCCTGGCCGGGGCGTTCCCCGCAGGCAGCACCCAGCCGGTAGCCGTGATCACCACCCCGACGGCGGTGCGGGCGGTCACCGACGTAGCCACCAGCGTCCCCGGCGTCGCCTCGGCGCGCCCCGGCGACGCCAGCGACACCGTCGCCCAGGTCGACGTGGTGTTGGACGCCGAACCCGGCACCACCGCCTCGGACCGCGCCATCGAGGCGCTGCGTGCGGCGGTCGCCGCCGTACCCGACTCCGCACCTCCGGCCGCCGCCGGCGCCGACGCGCCGTCCGGGGCGCTCGTCGGCGGATCCGTGGCCGCCACGTACGACTCCGACGAGGCCAACGACCGCGACCTGCGGCTGATCCTGCCGATCATCCTGCTGCTGGTCGGCGCCGTCCTGGTGCTGCTGCTGCGTGGGCTGCTCGCGCCGGTGCTGTTGGTGCTCACCGTGATCGCGTCGTTCTTCGCCAGTCTCGGTGCGGCCTGGCTGCTCTTCGACCACGTGCTGGGCTTCCCGGCCCTGGACAGCGGCGTGCTGCTGCTCGCCTTCGTGTTCCTGGTGGCGCTCGGCGTGGACTACAACATCTTCCTGGTCACCCGGGCCCGGGAGGACGCCCGCAAGGTGGGCACCCGGGACGGGATGCTGTCCGCGCTGCGGGTCACCGGTGGCGTCATCACGAGCGCCGGAGTGCTGCTCGCCGCGGTCTTCGCCGTGCTCGGCGTGCTGCCGCTGATCACGTTGACCCAGATCGGCATCATCGTCTGCATCGGCGTCCTGCTGGACACCCTGCTGGTCCGCACGGTGCTGGTGCCGGCGCTGGCATTCATGCTCGGCGACCGTTTCTGGTGGCCCGGCCGAATCACCCGCGACCGTGTGGAGGACACCCCGGCGTCGCGGGAGCTGGTCGCCGCTCGCGACTGACCGAATCACCGCGCATGCGACGGGGCCGTGGCGAATCCGCCACGGCCCCGTCGGCGTCGGGTCAGTAGTCCAGGCAGACGCACTCGGTCATCAGTGCCCGCACGTTTCGCACGTACGACGGGTTGGGGATGACCAGCGGTTTCCCCTCCTGCGCCACCGCACCGTGCCCGAAGTTGTAGGCGGCGATGACCGCGTTGAGCAGGCAGGAATTCAGCTCGGCGGTGCACAGGGCCGGGTCGAGACGGAAGTCGGAGTCGAAGTACATGTCGCCGATGTACTTGGTCGCCCAGGCCAGGTAGGTGGCGCCGAGGTAGGCGTTGTCCCGGTAGGCGTCGATCTTGTAGCTCTTCTCGAACCGCTGGTTCATCCAGGTCGCGGTAGCCGGCATCACCTGCAACAGCCCGACGCCGCTGTCGCAGGCGTAGATGTTGGACTGCCAGCCGCTCTCCTGCCACGCGGTGGCCTTGAGCAGGTTGAGCGGGATCTTGATGTCCGGTGCGGAGGTCGGCCAGTAGGTGCGACCGGCCGCGTCGGTCAGCGCCGCCTTCACCTCGGCCCGGGTCGCCTGGGTGCCCTTGTAACTCGGCTTGCAGGAGCTCGGCCCCGGCTTCGGTGGGGCCGGGGGGACCTTGGTCTCGGTGGGCGGTTTCGCCACCGCGCGCGGTTTCGGCGCCGCGCGGGTCGGCTTCTTCGTCGGCTTCGGGGTCGGGGACGCGCTGCGGCTCGGCGCGGCACCCATCGACGCCACGGCGCTCACCGACGGGCTCGGCTCTTCGGTGACCTCATCGGAGGGTGCGTCCGTCGGCGTATCGGCGACCGCGACCGGCGCCGCCAGGTCCTGTGGGCTCTCCCCCTTGCCGGCGCAGCCGGCCAGCGCGCTCGCGAGCAGGAGCCCGGCGAGCACCGCGGCGCCGAGTCGAGCCGTCCGTCGAACCATGCCGGTGCCTCCCCCGTGTGACCGTCGCCGCACCCTAGCAAGGTTCGACCGGGCGACGGTGCCCCTGCGACGGCGGCCGGGCCTGGTCCGCCGGCTGCTCCCGATCCCCCACCGCCCGGTCCCGGGTGGCCCAGGCGACCATGAACACGACCGTCCAGAGCACCCCGAGCAGCACCGCCGCGGCGGTCCCGCTCGCCGTGTCCAGTCCCAGGTAGAGCCGCGCGCCGCCGATGCCGAGCACCCCTGCGGCGGCGGCCGTCCAGGCGGCCACCGCCACCGGCCAGTGGGCACTGCGCGACACCAGCCAGGCCAGGGTGCAGAAGCTCGCCGCGACCACGGCGTTCTGGGTCGAAAGGGGGGCCGTCTCGCCGCCGCCCGGGGTGGTCCCGTGCGGCCCGGTCAGCTCGGCCACCACGGCCAGCACCACCAGCGGCACGAACGCACCCACCGTGCCGACCACGCTGAGCAGGTCCGCCCGCCAGGGTCGGTTGCGCCACGCCAGCACCGCGGCCACCAGCGCCACCAACACGATCAACACCGACCCGCGTACCACCGACACCAGGACCATCGTGGCGTCTGCGGCGTCCGGGGTGCGTCGGGCGGCGAACCAACCCGCGATCGCACCATCCAACGCGGCGAGCCCACTGTTGCGTACCGCCACCGCGAGCAGACCGGCGATGGCGAGCCCGGCGGCGAAGAGCAGCAGGAGCCCGGCAGCCAGATTGAGCAGCAGCGTCCAGGCCGGCCCGATCCGCATGGCCACCAGGAAGAACAGCACCCCGTAGCGGGCTGTGAGCCAGCGCACCGGGGGCAACGCGCCCGCCCGGGACACCAGCGCGCGTGCCGGGTCGGGGTTGCGGCCCAACCACCGGCCGGCGAGCACCACACCCAACAGGCCGGCGAGCAGCACCAGCGCCGCGCCGGTGGCCCGGCCGAGGAGCCGGGAGACCGTGTGGTACGACTCACCGGCGAGGTGACCGAGCAGCACGGAGCCGCCAACCCAGGTCACCACCCCGGCCAGGTTCCACGGTGCGAACCGTCGGTACGGCATTCCGGACGCACCGGCCAGCCGGGGAACCAGGGTGCGGGCGAAGGCCACCCAACGGGCGGCGAACACGCCCCGCCCACCGAGCCGGGCCAGCATGGCGTCGGCCCGGCCCCACCGCTCGGGCCCGACCCGGTGACCCAGCCCGGCACGCAGCCGTGGGCCGTACCGCCGTCCGGCGCGGAACGCCAGCCCGTCACCCACGACCGCGGCGACGATCATCGCAAGCAACGCCGGGCCCAGCCGCAAGGTACCGTTGTAGGTGAGGAAGCCGACGAGCAGCAGGGTAGCCTCACCCGGCACCAGCAGGCCGAAGATCACCGCGGTCTCGCCCGCCACGATCAGCGCGGCGACCAGGTAGATCCACAGGGTGGGCAGACCCTGCACCAAGGTCAGCAGGTCGTGCACTCAGGCCCCCGGGACACGGGAGTCAGCATGCCAGCCGGGGGAACGACCCGGACAGCAGTTTCACCAGAGATCAGGGGCACCTGGGGGTGACCCCGACGCAGCCTGCGCGTGCGCAGGCGGAAGGATAGAGGGTATGCAGCTTCGCACCGACCTCCGCAACGTCGCCATCATCGCTCACGTCGACCACGGTAAGACCACCCTGGTCGACGCCATGTTGCGGCAGGCCGGCGCGTACGGCGCCCGGGGTGAGACGACCGAGCGGGTGATGGACTCCGGGGACCTGGAACGGGAGAAGGGCATCACCATCCTGGCCAAGAACACCGGCGTGCACTACCTGCCGGCGGATGGCTCCGACCCGGTCACCATCAACATCATCGACACTCCCGGCCACGCCGACTTCGGTGGCGAGGTGGAGCGCGGCCTGACCATGGTCGACGGCGTGGTGCTGCTCGTCGACGCGAGCGAGGGCCCGCTGCCGCAGACCCGCTTCGTGCTGCGCAAGGCACTGCGGGCGCGCCTCCCGATCATTCTCGTGATCAACAAGGTGGACCGCCCCGACGCCCGGATCAAGGAGGTCGTGGACGACACCTACGAGCTCTTCCTCGACCTGGACGCCGACGAGGAGCAGATCGACTTCCCGATCGTCTACGCCTGCGCCCGCGACGGCATCGCCTCGCTGACCCAGCCCGCCGACGGCTCGGTGCCGGACGACAGCACCTCGTTGGAGCCGCTGTTCCGCACCCTGCTGGGCACCATCCCGCCGCCCGCGTACGAGGACGGCGCTCCGCTGCAGGCGCACGTCACCAACCTCGACGCCTCGCCGTTCCTCGGCCGGTTGGCGCTGTGCCGGGTCCGCCAGGGCACGATCAACAAGGGCCAGACGGTGGCCTGGTGCCGCACCGACGGCAGCACCCAGCGGGTCCGCATCTCCGAGATGCTGATGACCGAGGGCCTGGAGCGCAAGCCGGCCGAGTCGGCCGGCCCGGGCGACATCATCGCGGTCGCCGGCATCCCCGAGATCATGATCGGTGAGACGCTGGCCGACGCGGAGAACCCGGTGGCGCTGCCGCTGATCACCGTCGACGAGCCGGCCATCTCGATGACCATCGGCACCAACACCTCGCCGCTGGTCGGCCGGGTCAAGGGCTCCAAGGTCACCGCCCGGATGGTCAAGGACCGGCTCGACAAGGAGCTGATCGGCAACGTCTCGCTGCGGGTGCTCCCCACCGAGCGGCCGGACGCCTGGGAGGTGCAGGGCCGAGGTGAGCTGGCGCTGGCCATCCTCGTCGAGCAGATGCGCCGGGAGAACTACGAGCTGACCGTCGGCAAGCCGCAGGTGGTCACCCGGGAGATCGACGGCAAGACCTGCGAGCCGGTCGAGCGGCTGACCATCGACGCGCCCGAGGAGTACCTGGGCGCGATCACCCAGCTGCTGGCCACCCGCAAGGGCCGGATGGAGCAGTTGGTCAACCACGGCACCGGCTGGATCCGGATGGAGTGGCTGGTTCCGGCGCGCGGCCTGATCGGCTTCCGCACCGAGTTCCTCACCGACACCCGGGGCACCGGCATCCTGCACCACGTCTTCGAGTCCTACGAGCCGTGGTTCGGCGAGCTGCGGACCCGCAACAACGGTTCGCTGGTCGCCGACCGCTCCGGCGCGGTCACCGCCTTCGCCATGATCAACCTGCAGGAGCGCGGTCAGCTCTTCGTCGATCCGACCACCGAGGTGTATGAGGGCATGATCGTCGGGGAGAACTCCCGTTCCGACGACATGGACGTCAACATCACCAAGGAGAAGAAGCTCACCAACATGCGGGCGTCGAGCTCCGACGAGACCGAGAAGCTGATCCCGCCGCGCAAGCTGTCGCTGGAGCAGGCATTGGAGTTCTGCCGCGAGGACGAGTGCGTCGAGGTCACCCCGACCAACGTCCGGATCCGCAAGGTGGTGCTCGACCAGCAGCTGCGTGGTCGGGCGGCGGCCCGCCGTAAGCACACCGGCTGATCTCACCAGCACCCGGCACCGGGCGCGTCGGCCGCTTGCGGCCGGCGCGCCCGTCGGCTTTCCGGCGGGGGTACGCGACCCTACCCGGTCGGCGCCCGCCCGTGATCGGCTACGGTCACCGGCATGACCTGGGATGATCTCGACGCCCACCTGGCCACGGTGCCCGGCACCGTCTCGGCGTACGTGGGCCGGCTCGACGCGCCGCCGACCTGGACCCGCCACGCCGGCGCCGCCCACTACGCCGCCAGCACCATGAAGGTGGCGGTGCTCGTCGCGCTGCACCGCGCGGCCGAGGCCGGCACGCTGGAGCTGGACGCCCCGGTCCCGGTGGTCAACGAATTCGCCTCCGCCCAGCCCGGCGCACCCCGGTTCTCCTGCGCCCAGCACTACGACAACGACGACGCGGTCTGGGACCGGGTGGGTGGCACCGCGCCGCTGCGCTGGCTCGCCAACCGAATGATCGTGCGGTCCAGCAACCTGGCCACCAACCTGGTCATCGGGCACGTCGGGCTGCCCGCGGTGGCCGAGGCGTGGGCGCTGGCCGGCGCCCGGCACAGCGTCACGGGCCGGGGCATCGAGGACTTCGCCGCCCGCGAGGCCGGCATCACCAACATGGTCACGGCCGCCGACCTGGCCGCCCTGCTCGGCGCACTGGCCACCGGGGCCACCACCCCCGGCCGAATCGCCTCGCCGGCCGCCTGCGGAGCCATGCTGGACGTCCTGCTCGCTCAGGAGCACCGCGAGGACCTGGCCGCCGGCCTGCCCGAGGGCACCCGGATCGCGCACAAGAACGGTTGGGTGCGCGGTGTCCGGCACGGCGCCGGGGTGGTCCTGCCTGACGACGCCCCGCCGTACCTGATCGCTGTCTGCACCACCACCGACCTGGCCGACGGCGGCCCGAGCGGCGACGAGGCCGAGGACGACGCCTGCCGGCTGATCGCGAACATCTCGGCGCAGGTCTGGGCCGCACGCCACCAGCTCTGACCCCGCACCACCGACTCCGGCTACGCTGCTCGCACCCCCACCCCGGAGTCGCCAATGCCCCGCAGTCGTACCCTTCTGGCCGCCTTCCTCGTCGTGACGGCGGCGAACCTGCTGGCCAACGCCACCGGCGGCGGCGTGGCCGAGGTGCTCACCAAGCCGCTGCTGATGCCGCTGCTCGCCGCGTACCTCTGGCGGGCCACCGCCGAGCGCGGCGCCCGTCCGGACCGGCTGGTGCTCGCCGCGCTGGCCTTCTCCACCGGCGGCGACGTAGCGCTGCTGGGCGACGGCACCGGCTGGTTCATAGCCGGCATGGTCTGCTTCCTCGCCGCGCACCTGTGCTACCTCGCGGCGTTCACCCGGCACGGCGCCGCGACCGCGCTGCGTCGTGCGCCGCTGGTCGCGGTCCCGCTGGGGTACGCGGTGCTGACCGTCATCGCGCTGAGCTGGATGTGGGCGGGGCTGACCGACGCCGGGCTGGCCGTTCCGGTGGCCGGGTACGCGGTCGCGCTGGCCGCGATGGCCAGCACCGCCGCCACCCAGGGCTGGCGGGTCGGTGTCGGCGCCGCGCTGTTCCTCGGCTCCGACCTGTTGATCGCCGCCGGGGTAGCCGGGGTGGCCCAGCCACCCGGCGCGCCGGTGCTGGTCATGGCGAGTTACGCGGCCGGCCAGGCGCTGATCGTCATCGGCCGGGCCGCCCGCGCCGCAACGCCGCCCGGCGCGCCGGTCATTCCAGCAACCGCGCCCGTAGCCCGGTGAGGTTCTCGTCGGTGAGCCCCAGCCCGTCGCGCAGGTAGCCGTCGAACGAGCCGTGCACCCGGCGTACCTCGTCGTAACCGGCGTCGAGGTACTCGGCGCGGACCTCCAGCACGGGCAGCACCGCGTTGACGTCGAGGTCGGGCTGCCGCCGCCGCATCGCCTCGATGATCACCGCGCGCAGGCTGTCGGTCAACGCGTTGTTGCGCAGGTAGTCGGCGCGGATCGCGGCCTCGTCCACCCCGAGCGCGGTCAACAGGATGACGGTGAGCCAACCGGTGCGGTCCTTGCCGGCGGAGCAGTGGTAGACCAGCGGCAGGTTCTCCGGCTGGGCGGCCAGCCGCACCGCCTCGGCGAAACCGACCCGCGCCGACTCTCCGGTGATGAACCACCGGTAGATCGCCGCCATCGCCCCCGCCGTGCCCTGCCGGGCCAGCTCCGCGTACGCGTCCAGGTCGTGGCCGAGCAGCACCGCGGCGACGTACGTGAAGACCGGGTGCTCCGGGTCGTGCACCGGAAGGTGCACCACCCGTGGCTCACCGGCGAGCCGGTCCGCCGGGGCGACCGCGATCTCCGAGCCGTCGCGCAGGTCGAGCACGCAGGCCGGCCCCAGCTTCGCGAGCACCGGCAGGTCCTCGTCGGTGAGCCGGCCCAACGCCGGGGTGCGGATCAGCTGCCCGACGCGGACCCGCCGCCCGTCCGCACCGACGAGCCCACCCAGGTCACGCGCGTTCGGTGCGCCCACCAGCTCCCAGCCCTGCCCGGTCATCCGGTCTCCCCTCCCACCGTGCGCCTGCGTATAGGGTGCCCCACATGACGATCTCGGCGGTACGCACCCACCGGGTTTCCGCACCCTTACACACCCCGTTCGTCACCGCACTACGCCGGACCACCACAGTGGACACCCTGGTCGTCGAACTGGTCGACACGGACGGCAGGTCCGGCTTCGGCGAGGCGCCCCAGGTCTGGCAGGTCACCGGCGCGTCAGTCGGCGGCGCGCAGGCGTGCGTACGCGAACTGCTCGGCCCACAGCTGATCGGCCGTGACCCGGACGACCTGGTGGCCCGTTGCGCCGAGGTGCAGCGTGCCGTGGTCGGCAATGAGGCCGCGAAGGCGGCGGTGGACGTGGCCCTGCACGACCTCGCCGCCCGACGGCTGGGCGTACCCCTGGTGCGGTTGCTCGGGGGGACCACGCTGCGGGTGCCGACGGACGTCACGCTGGCGGCGGGCGACGCGGTGGACCTGGCGGCTGCCGGACGGCAGCGGCAGGCCGATGGCTTCGGCGTTCTCAAGGTGAAGGTCGGCACCGACGCGACCGGCGACCTGGACCGGGTGCGGGCCGTCCGCGCGGCCGTCGGCCCGGGGATCCGGATCCGGCTCGACGCCAACCAGGGCTGGACGCCCCGGGAGGCGGTCCGGGTGATCCGTGGCATCGAGGACGCCGGGCTCGACGTGGAGCTGGTCGAGCAGCCGGTGGCCCGCTGGGACCTGGACGGGTTGGCCTGGGTCAGCGACCGGGTGTCCGTGCCGATCCTGGCCGACGAGGCGGTCTTCGGGGTCCGTGACCTGGTGGAGGTGATCCGCCGTCGGGCTGCCGACCTGGTCAACGTCAAGCTGGCCAAGTGTGGCGGGCTGCATCCGGCGCGTACCCTCCTCGATCTGGCCACCGCCCATGGGCTCGGCACGGTGGTCGGCTCGATGATGGAGAGTCAGGTGGGCATCGGGGCGGCGGCGAGCCTGGTCGCCGCGTACGGCACCACCGCCGTCTCCGACCTGGACGCCGCCTGGTGGCTGGCCTGGTCGCCGGTGCAGGGCGGGATACGCTACGACGGGGCGACCGTGGTGCTGCCGGATGCCCCCGGCCTGGGCATCTCCGGTCTCACTGAAGCAAAGGTGCAGACGCGTAGTTGATGATCGTTGGTTTTTTTCATAAGGTCCCCTCAACAGCCGACACGATCTGGGGGTTGACGTGGAGCTGCAACCGGGCCGTGAGGCCGTTGTCCGGGTCGCGGTGGCGACGCTGTGGGCCTCCCCCGAGGCGGTGCGCCCGGTCGACCGCCCTGCGCTGACCGCTGGCGCCGACATCCCGACCTGGGTCTCCGGCCTGGACACCGACCAACGGGTGGGCGACTGCGTGCTGAGCCAGCTCCTGCTCGGCGAGCGGGTCCTCGTCAGCGAGCTGCGCCCGGACGGCTGGGCCCGGGTCGTCGCCGTCGAGCAGCCGGCCGCCAAGCTGGACCCGCGGGGCTACCCGGGCTGGCTCCCCACCGACCAACTGACCTCCGTCGCCCCGGTCACCGACACCGACACCGACGACCCGCTGGTGGTCGACGCCACGGTCACCGGGCTGCACGCCGCGCCGGACGGGCCGGTGGTGCTGCCCGGCGTGGTCGTCGGCACCCGCCTCGTCCCGGCAGGCCCCGCGCGCGACGGTTGGCGGCCGGTGCACGTCCCCGGTCAGGCCGCGCCGCTCTGGCTGCCCGACGGTCACCTCGTCGCGGCGTCGGCCGCGGCGCCGATCGCCGAGCAGGCACTCGCGGTGGCGCAACGGATGCTGGACGTGGTCTACATCTGGGGCGGTCTTTCCGCGCACGGCATCGACTGCTCGGGGCTGGTGCACCTGGCCTGGCGGCGGTTCGGGGTGCTGCTACCCCGCGACGCCGACGATCAGGCTGTGGCCACCACCCCGCTGGCGCTGGGGGCGGAACGCCCTGGTGACCTCTACTTCTTCGCCCGACCCGGCCGCAAGATCCACCACATCGGCATCGTCACCGCCACGCCCGGCGACGGCGGCCGGCGGCGGATGCTGCACGCCTGCTACCGGCAGCGGGTCATCGAGGAGCCGCTGTCGGCCGAGCGGAACGCCACGCTCGTGGGCGCGCACCGGGTCTGACCGGCCGGGCGCGTTTCCGCACCCGGCCGGCGACGCGGGTCAGCGTCGGGCGTCGGTCAACTCGCGGCGCCGGTCCCGGGAGGACTTGACCAGGCTGGCCGCGGTGGCGATGCCCAGGGTGCCGATGATGATCAGCAGCGACAGCCAGATCGGGATGTGCGGGGCCCAGCCGACGTGCTCGCCACCGTTGATGAACGGCAGGTTGTTGTCGGCCAACGCCTCCAGCACCAACTTCACCCCGATGAAGCCGAGCACGACGGCCAGGCCGTAGCTCAGGTAGATCAACCGGTTGAGCAGGCCACCGAGCAGGAAGTAGAGCTGACGAAGGCCCATCAGCGCGAAGACGTTCGCGGTGAAGACCAGGTACGGCTCCTGGGTGATGCCGAAGATCGCCGGGATCGAGTCCAGAGCGAAGATCAGGTCGGTGGTGCCGATCGCGATCATCACGATCAGCATCGGGGTGAAGAGCCGCTTGCCGGACACGTGGGTGGTGAGCTTCGCGCCGTCGTAGTCCTTGGAGATCGGCAGCGCCTTGCGGCTCCACCGGATCAGCAGGTTCTCGGAGAACTCGTCCTCGTCCGGCTCACCCTGCCGGGCCAGGTTGACCGCGGTGTAGATGAGGAACGCGCCGAAGATGTAGAAGACCCAGGAGAACTGCGAGATCAGCGCCGCACCGGCGGCGATGAACCCGCCGCGCATCACCAGTGCCAGCACGATGCCGACGAGCAGCACCTTCTGCTGGTACTGCCGGGGCACGCCGAAGCGAGCCATGATGATCACGAAGACGAAGAGATTGTCCACCGAGAGGCTGTACTCGGTGAGCCAGCCGGTGTAGAACTGCCCGGCCGCGCTGGCGCCCGCGCTCAACCAGACACCGGCCCCGAAGAGCAGGGCCAGACCGACGTAGAAGCCGACCCAGAGGCTCGACTCCCGCACACTCGGCTCGTGCGGGCGCCGACCGATGATCAACAGGTCGACGAGCAGGACCGCAGTCAGTGCGACAAGCGTCCCCGCCCACACCAATCCGGACACGTCCAACGTTCATTCCTCCGGCAGACACGCGGCGTCGGGCACACCGTACGCCCCCGAAAGGGCTGGCGTGCCGCTGTCGCTCACTCTGGTGACTGTCGGAGGTCTCTTCCGCCGCCGCCCGTGAACGGACGACGACCTACGGGGCCGGGTCGGGCCGCCGTGGTTCCGGCGATCGACCGTGCTGACGACTCCGTTGCGGGGGAATACTCCCCTCCTCGGTGACCATTGTTGCCCACCACGCCCCGTGATCACACCCGGGGCGGCCGGTGGGGCCGGCCACTCGTCGGCGGGGAATATCGCGCGCGTCACACCCACTGTGCCGTCCTAGGAGACTAGTGCGAGTTGGGTGCGGCGATCGGGTCGGCCAGCGACCAGCCTGCGGCGAGCAGGGCGTCACACGCCCGCACGGCTCGGGCCAACCGCTCGGCGTGCGACCCGGCCAGCTCCACCACCGGCACCCCGCACCCGGCCAGTTCGGTGCGGAACCGCTCGGTCATCCAACCCCGCAGGTGCTCGCCGTCGCGCAGCCCGTCATCACTGAAGGGCACGTCCCGGTGGTCGGTCAGCAGATACAACGCCGGCCGGCGGGCCGCCGCCCGTACCTCCGGCGACGCACTGCCGAGGTAGCGCTCCTCCCACACCGCGGTCGCCCGCGCGTCGGTGTCGCAGACCAGCAGGGGCCCGCTCATCCGAGCCGCCGCGTCCTCGGCCACCTGCTGCTCGCGGACCACGGCGCGGAAGTCGTCCCGGTCCCAGGTGACGTCGAAGACGGTCGCCTCCGGTAACCGTTCCCGCAACCGGGCCAGCTTGCGGGCGGTCAACTCCCGGCCGTACTCCGGCACCCACGGCGTGCCGTAGTGCGCCGCGAGCGCCTCGGCCATCGTGGTGGTGCCGGTCGATTCGGCGCCGACCACCACCACCCGCCGGACGAACCAGGCGCGCACCGGCGGGCTCAGCCACCGCCAGTGACCCGCCGGGTCCGCGCGGACGGCCGTGCCGGACACCGGCACGGTCCGCCGATCCGGATCCACCGACACGGGTACGGCGTCGAAGCGGCGAGCCAGCTCAGCGCCGTACGCCTCGGAGGAGAAGACCGCGTCCACCTGCCCCGGCCCGACCGCCTCGCGGAACACCGCGCAGTGCGCATCCCAGACGGCCGGGTCGGCGTAGTCCACCGGGTGGTCGTCGTACCGGCCGACGAAGCGGACCCAGGGCGTGTCCGCGTGCACCTCCCGCAGCCAGTCCAGCCGCAGCGTGAGCGAGACGGACTCCCGGGGCGAGGGCGCCACGACGACGGTGACCGTGGCGCAGCGAGCGGCAGCGGCCTCGATCAGCGCGTGGTGCCCAGCGTGTGGCGGGTAGAACTTCCCCACCACCATCCCATGCCCGAAGTCAGGGGCAACCGCCCGCGTTGGCTGGCCCGATGTCGGCGCACGGCCCGGCGCCCCGGCGCTCACGCGGTGACCGGGGCCGGGCCGGGCGGGACGGGCGTCGGCCGGTCGACCCGACGCAGGTCGGCCCGCCAGGCGCGCAGTCCGAGCACGCACAGGGCGAGGAAGACCAGATAGAGGACGGCGGTCAGGTGCAGCCCCTTGTACGCGTACAACGGGATGTAGATCAGGTCGGCGGCGATCCAGAGCCACCAGCTCTCGACCCGCTTGCGGGTCTGCCCGTACGTGGCCAGCAGGGACAGCACCGTGGTCAGCGCATCCGGCAGCGGCACGGTCGAGTCGGTGGCCCGGTCCAGCAGGGCCCACAGCGCACCGGTGAGCAGCACCCCGACGACGGCCAGCGCCAGCCACTCCCGTCGCCCGGTCCGGCTCACCGTGAGTCGACTCCGTCGTTCGCCACCGAACAGCCAGTGCCACCAGCCATAGCAGCCGAGCGCGACGTAGACGACCTGGAGCCCCGCGTCGGCATACAGCCCGGCGGTCCAGAACAGCAGCATGAGCAGCAGCACGTTGGCGATGCCGATCGGCCAGTTGGCGATCTTCTGCCGGGCCACCAGCCACACGTTGAGCACACCGGTCGCGAACCCCAGCAGCTCGGCCCAGGTGGTGCCCGTACCGGCCACCCGGAACGCGGTGCCGGTGAGCCAATCAATGATCACGATGCCACCCTAGGGGCACCGCCGACGCCGGAACAGACCCCGCGAGACCGTGAGCCCCGCCCTCCGTGGGAGGCTTTCGACATGGTGCTTGAGGTCGCGCTGATCGACGTACTACCCGGACACGAGGACGCGTTCGCCGCCGCGTACGCCGAGGGTCACCCGGTGCTCGCCGGGACGCCCGGCTGCCGGTCCGTGCGGATGACCCGGGGGATCGAGTCTCCGACCCGCTTCGTGCTGCTGGTCGAATGGGACTCGGTCGAGGCGCACGAGGAGAACTTCCGAGCCACCGAGCGGTTCGAGCAGTGGCGGGCATTGATCGGGCCGCACTTCGCCGGGCCGCCCGTGGTCGAGCACTTCCTCGACGTACCGGCCTGAGTGGAGCTGTCGTACCCCGCGGTTATCGTGCCCTGCGCACGCGCCGGCCGCCGGTCCCGACGGGCTCGGGGGCGCCGGGCCCGGTGGCCGCGCGGCGCGCCACCCTGGGCGTCATCGGGCCGGCGCGGCCCTCACTCGCCGACGCGGCGGGCCAGCACGGTGACCGTCTCCTCCGGTGACAGCGCGGCCGCGAGCAGCGCCTCGGTCATCCGCTCGTAGCGGTCGACGTCGAGCACGGTGGCCAACCGGACGTCGGTGGTCAACGCCTCGATCATCACCGTCCGCGGGTCCGCCGGGTCGGGAAAGGCATAACAGGAGTACGGCGTGAGCGGGTGCAGCCCGCCGCCGGCCACCCCACGTGGCAGCAGCCGCACCGTGACATGGGACAGCCCGGTCACGGCGACCAGGTGTCGCAGCTGCTCACGCCAGACCGCTACCGGCAGGTCACCCGGGTCGCAGACCGCCTCGGCGAGCACCGCCGTGTAACGCGGCGGGTACGCCCGGCGCAGCACCTCCTGCCGCAGCGCCCGGGCGCGCACCTCGGCCTCCACATCGACCTCCGGTGTGAGCTGGGCGCCGGCCGCGACCAGCAACCGGGCGTACGCGGGTGTCTGGAGCAGCCCCGGCACGACCGCCGGCTGGTATTCGACGATGTCCGCGGCACCCGCCTCCAACTCGGCGTAGGTGCGTTGCCGCTCGCTCATGTCGCCCAGCGTCTTCCACCAGCCTCGGCTGGTCGCCGCGTCCCGGGCGATCACGATCAGCGCGTCGCGGGCCGGTGTCGGCACCTTGTAGATGTCCAGCAGATCCAGCACATCGGCGAGGTCCGGGCGGCTCTGGCCCAGCTCGATGCGGGACAGCTTCGACGTCGAGGCCCAGCCCAGCCGGTCGCAGACCTGTTCCAGGGTCAGCGCCTCGCGCCGGCGTAGCTGGCGCAACTCCGCGCCGAGACGTGCACGTCGAATGACAGGACTTGTTGGCAGCGGCATCCCGGCCTCCCCACCGAGGGAGAGTACGCAGGACGATCACCCAGTGCAATAGCTTGCTCGCGCACCGCAATCAGGTCAATCCACGCTGTCGCCCGACCGGACCGGCCCGCACCTGCTGTTTCCGCACGTCGGCGGCGGGTGCCGGCGCGGCCTCAGTCCCGTGGCCGGCACGGCGTGAGTCCCGTCGCCGGCACGGCGTGACTCCCGTGGCCGGCACGGCCTCAGTCCGGTGCCGGCGCGGCTCGGTCAGGGGCGGTAGGTGCCGAAGGCCCAGACGGTGCCGGCCAGGTCGCGGGCGGCGTAGTCACGGGACCCGTAGTCGGTGTCGAACGGCTCGCGTGTGATCTCGGCGCCAGCCGCGCGGGCCTGGGCGCAGTGGGCGTCGACGTCCGGCACCGCCACGTACACGGACCAGCCGTCGTCGGCCGGCCGAGGCGTCGCGTCGGCCCGGCCACCCAGCATGATCATGCCGGTGTCGAGGACGAGTTCGGCGTGCGCGACCGTGCCGTCCGGCGCCTCGTGCACCTCGTGCACCTGGAAGCCGAAGGCGGAGCAGAGCCAGTCGATCGCGGAGCGGGGATCGGAGTAACGGAGGATCGGGTAGACGGTTCGCATGACCCGATTCTGCCGCCGGCGGCCCGGATCCGGATTGGACGAATGTGACCTCGGCAGGTCGCCCCTCGGCTGCGTGGTGGCGTCAGCCGGCCATTGTCGACCGGGTGGCCAGCAGCGCGGCCGGGGTGGCCCCCGCGAACTGGTGGAAGTCCCGGATCAGGTGAGACTGGTCGTAGTAGCCGCATCGAGCCGCCACCGCGGCCCAGTCGACGATCCGTCCCGCGCTGGCCGAGCCCCCACCGGCCTCGGACTGCCCAGACCCGGCCGGCGGCCCGGCACCCGGCCCGCCCATGGCGCTCGGTCCGGTGATCGCGCCGACGTCGGTCAGCACCGCGCACGCGTGCTGGAAGCGCAACAACCGGGCGGCCATCTTGGGCGGCAGCCCGACCTCCTGCCGGAACCGGGACGCGAGGTGCCGCCGACTCCAGCCCAGCTCGTCGGCGAGCACACCGACACTCCCCTGCCCACCGCTGGCGACGAGCCACCGCCACGCCCAGTCGAGCCGGGCGTCCACCGGCGGGGACGCCGCCAGCCGAGCGGCGAGCATCCTGTCGAGCAGAGCGAACCGCTCCGGCCAGCCCGCCGCCTCGGCGAGCCGGACGCGCAGCCGATCCAGCCAACGGCCCGGGAACTGCCCGACCCCGACGGCCCGGTTGGTCAGCTCGCTCAGCGGCAGGCCGAGGAGTCGGCGAGCGGTCAGTGGCGCGAGCAGCAACTCGACGCCCTCCCCCACACCCACCGTGCGGGTGGTGCACCAGCCGTCGAAGGTGCCGGCCACGAACGAGTCGACCCTCTGGACGCCGCGCTCCGCGCTGCGCGGGTCGGTCACGTCCAGCGGCGCGCCCCAACCCAGGATCAGCACCACGAAGACGCCCGCCGACTCCCGGCGGACCAGCGGTGTGTCCGCCCGTTCCCGGTAGCCGACGTACCGGTCGACGAACGGACGGAGGCGGACGTCGGGCAGCCCGAGGACCATCTCGTCGACCGGTGCCACCGCCGTCAACCCCGCCCGCCCTTCGTGCGCCCCGGCCGACCGCACCCCAGCGGAGCACTGGTCGTGGCCGACCGGGTAGTCGTCACTTCACGCCGGCGGCGTCCATGCCGCGCAGCTCCTTCTTCAGGTCGGAGACCTCGTCGCGGATCCGGGCAGCCAACTCGAACTGCAGCTCGCGGGCCGCGGCCAGCATCTGGTCGTTGAGCTCCTGAATGAGCTGGGCAAGGTCGGCGCGGGCCATCCCCTCTCGCGAGGTGGTGGTGGCGGAGGCCCGGCTCCGGCTGCGGGTCTCCTTGACCGGCGCCTTGCCCCGGGAGAGCTGACGCACCGCACCACCGACCCGGGAGTTCTCGGTGTCCTCCGCCTCGCGGTAGATGTCGTCCAGGATGTCGTGGATCTTCTTACGCAGCGGCTCCGGGCTGATCCCGTGCGCCTCGTTGTGCGCGATCTGCTTGGCCCGGCGCCGATCGGTCTCGTCGATGGCGTTCGCCATCGAGGGGGTGATCTTGTCGGCGTACATGTGCACCTGACCGGAGACGTTACGGGCGGCCCGCCCGATGGTCTGGATCAGCGACCTGCCGCTGCGCAGGAAGCCCTCCTTGTCAGCGTCGAGGATCGCCACCAGCGACACCTCGGGCAGGTCCAGACCTTCGCGGAGCAGGTTGATGCCGACCAGCACGTCGTAGTCGCCCTTGCGCAGCTCGCTCAGCAGCTCCACCCGGCGCAGCGTGTCGACCTCCGAGTGCAGGTAGCGCACCCGGATGCCGTTCTCCAGGAGGTAGTCGGACAGGTCCTCGGCCATCTTCTTGGTCAGGGTGGTGACCAGCACCCGCTCGTCCCGCTCGGTACGCAGCTTGATCTCGTGCATCAGGTCGTCGATCTGACCCTTGGTCGGCTTGATCACGACCTCGGGGTCGATCAGGCCGGTAGGGCGGATGACCTGCTCGACGAACTCGCCCTGGGCCTGGCCCATCTCCCACGGACCGGGGGTCGCGGAGAGGAAGACCATCTGGCCGACCCGCTCCAGGAACTCGTCGAAGCGCAACGGCCGGTTGTCGGCCGCGCTGGGCAGCCGGAAACCGTGGTCGATCAACATCCGCTTGCGGGACGCGTCGCCCTCGTACATGCCGCCGATCTGCGGGATCGTCACGTGCGACTCGTCGACCACGGTGAGGAAGTCGTCGGGGAAGTAGTCGAGCAGGCAGTGCGGCGGGCTGCCGGGCAGCCGCCCGTCCATGTGCATCGAGTAGTTCTCGATGCCGGAGCAGAAGCCCACCTGCCGCATCATCTCGATGTCGTAGGTGGTGCGCATCCGCAGCCGCTGCGCCTCCAGCAGCTTGCCCTGCCGCTCCAGCTCGGCGAGCCGCTCGGCCAGCTCCGCCTCGATGTCACGGATCGCCCGCTCCATCCGCTCCGGACCGGCCGCGTAGTGCGTGGCCGGGAAGATCACCAGCTGGTCGACCTCGCGGACCACGTCACCGGTCAACGGGTTGAGGTAGTAGAGCTTCTCCACCTCGTCACCGAACAGCTCGATGCGGACCGCCAGCTCCTCGTACGCCGGGATGATCTCCAGGGTGTCGCCGCGGACCCGGAAGGTGCCCCGCTGGAAGGCCATGTCGTTGCGGGTGTAGCGGATGTCGACCAGCCGCCGCAGCAACTGGTCGCGGTCGACCTCCTGGCCGACGCCGACCCGGATCGCCCGGTCGAGGTATTCCTCGGGGGTGCCCAGGCCGTAGATCGCCGACACGGTGGCCACCACGACCACGTCGCGGCGGGTGAGCAGCGACATCGTGGCCGAGTGCCGCAGCCGCTCGACCTCCTCGTTGATCGAGGAGTCCTTCTCGATGTAGGTGTCGGTCTGCGGAATGTACGCCTCGGGCTGGTAATAGTCGTAGTACGAGACGAAGTATTCGACGGCGATGTCCGGCATCAGCTCGCTGAATTCCTTGGCCAACTGCGCGCAGAGCGTCTTGTTCGGGGCGAGCACCAGGGTCGGGCGCTGCAGCCGCTCGATCAGCCACGCGGTGGTGGCGCTCTTGCCGGTGCCGGTCGCGCCGAGCAGCACGGTGTTGCGGTCGCCGCGCCGAACCCGACGCTCCAGATCGTCGATGGCGGCCGGCTGGTCGCCGGCCGGCTGAAAGTCACTGACGACCTGGAAGCGGCCGTCGAGCCGAGGAATGTCGAGCGCCATGACCTCAACGGTACGCCGGAGGTCCGACAGGAACGGCCGTCACGCCAGGTACGTGATCAGCTTCAATATTCCCATTGTGTGGCGCATGTCACCGGGACTACCCTCTCCATGTAGGCCGCTCGCGGCGGCCGACCGGGCCGGTGGCCAGGCCGTCATCACGGCCGGCCGCCCCCGGCACTGCGGTCGCAGCACCCGGCTCGTCCGGCGTGCGCACCCGTGTGGTCGCGCTCGAGGCGCAGACCGGCCGCCGCGAGCGCCCCTGCTCGTCACCCCAGCGCCTCCCCGCCCGTTTCACCTCCGTGGACACCTCCCCGACCCCGGCACCTGACACCACGCCCAGGGGCACGCCCCGGCCGGACAGCACCGCCGCCGGGCGTCCCAGCGGCCCCACCGCCGGCGGGCGGCCAGGCACCGGACGGCACCGCAACGGCTCGGCCAGCGCCTCCGAGGCCACCCCGACCACCGACACCGGCAGCGGGTCCACGGCCGGGTGGCCCACCGGCGCCCGCCGGGCCGCCACCGGTAGGGGGCCCGAGGAAATCGGGACGACCAGCCACCTCGACGACACCGCAGACTCCGCCTCCCGAACGGCAGACACCGCCGGTCCGGCCCCGGCCAGCCGTCGCCGACGTACGGTGCTGCTGTTGCTCGCCCTGACCGCGGCGACGTCCGCGACGGCGTTGGTGCTCGGGCTGTTGAGCTGGGCGCCCGATCCGCCCGAGCCGGCCCGGCCGCTGACCATCGCGGAGGGCGAGCGGCTGGCCGCCATGCGGGTCACCAACCTGCGGGACCTGCGCACCGGGGTCCGCGTCACCGCCGGCACCGACGCAGCCCGGATCGAGCTGGTGGGCTGGGTCGACTGGTCTCGGTCACTGCTCTACGTCGACGTGGGCGGACCCGGCGCGGGTGCCGAGCGCGGGCTGTTGCAGAGAGCCGGCCCGGTGCTGGTGATCCGGCCTGACCCGGCGGCGGTGCCCACCCCCGCCGCCCCGCCACTGGTGCCTCCATCGGACCGTTGGCGGCTGCACCGCCTGGCACCCGGGGCGAACCTCGCACCGGTGCTCGATCTGCTCCTCGGCCTCGCCGCCGACCGCCCAGACACGACCCGGACGGTGCCCGGCGGCGGCGCGCGGTGGATCTCCCGGGACACCATGGCGGGCGGCCCGGTGGACGTCCTTCAGGCGCCCCTGCCCGCCCGGACACCACCCGCCGCCAGCGCAGCACCGGGTAGCACGGCACCGGGCACCGTGGCACCCGTGCCGGACGCCGGGTCGGCGGGCACCGATCCGGACACGCAGACCCGGTACTGGCTCGACCAGGACGCCCGGCTGCACAAGCTGGTGACGCGGCTGCCCGGCGTCGGCCCGGTCACGATGATTCTCAACCGGGCGGACCGACCGACACTGCGGCCGGTGGACGCGCTCGGCGGCCGGCCCGGCTTGCCCCGCGCGTTGACCAACGCCGAGCAGCGCCGGCTGGACCGGCTGCCGGCCCGGCTACGCGCGCAGGGTGGTGCCACGGTGACGCTGACCGCGCCGGTGGGCACGGAAACGAACCTGCGGGGCGCCGGCTGGTTGAGCTGGACCGCGCGTACCGCGTACCTCGCGGTTGCCGACCTGGGCGCGCCGGACCGGCGGACCCTGCTGCGGCGCGACAGCGGCGGTCTGGCCCGGGCGGATCTGCCGGCGGTCGCTGCTGGTGGCGGCACCGCGGAGGCGCCGGGCCGGCCACCGCTGGCGCCGCCGGCCGGGGCGTGGCGGGTCTCCCGATCCGGCGGGGACGACCTGAGCCTGCTGGTTGACGCCGCGGTGGCCGCCGGGTCGGTCGGGCCGAGCGGTGCGGCCGTCCGGGTACGCGAGGACGTCGTCGTCGGGCGGACCGTGGACGTCGTCGAGCTGGGCCCGGCCGACGCGCGGCTGCGCTACTGGATCGACCGGGACGGGTCGCTACGCCGGCTGGAGCTGCACACCGGCGCCAGCGCGTGGGCCCAACTGGATCTCAACCCCGCCGTGGTGCCTCGACTGGCCCCGATTCCCCGCCCGGCCGCCAAGCCTCGGCCGCCGGCCCCTCGGCCCGGCGCCCGCTGACCCGCCGACCCCTCGGCCCCGCGCCCGCTGACCCGTGCCCCTCAGGGCCGCCAGTCGGCCTGTGTGGCCCACCGCTCGGCCCGCAGATACTCCTCGTCGAACCACGGGTGGCCGGCCGTGCCGGAGTCGCCGGCCTCCGGCGCCGCGTCGGCCAGGTCCCGCTTGAGCAGCAGGTACGCGGCCCGCTGATCCGGGTCGGCACTCAGGTGGTCGCGCATCAGCAGCGCGTACCGCCAGCCCGGGGAGCCCGCCGCCCGCACGTGCAGGCGCACCGGGCGGCCCGGGTCCGCGCTGCCGTGCAGTCGCTTCTCCCACCGACCACCGCCGGCCGGGCGCGGATCGTCCCACCACTGCCCCGGCACCCGCGGGAAACCGGCGTTCGCCAACCGGTCAGCCAGCGCCCCGTCGGCGTCGGCGAGGCTGGGCACGGCCACCTGGACGTCGATGACGTCCCGGGCGGCGAGGCCGGACACCGCGGTCGAGCCGACGTGGTCGATCCGCAGGTCGTCCGAGCCGAGCGCATGCCGGATCCGGGCGGCCAGCCGCGCGTACTGCTCGGGCCAACTCGCGTCGCTCCCGGCCAGGTCGACCCGACCCGGCGGGACCACCCGCCGCTCGCGCAGGTTGTTCTCGTAGGGCAGCAGCCGCTGCCACCAGAGCGCGTCCACGGCGTCATGCAACGCCGCCAGGCTCTCGTCGTTGGTCAGCACCACGTCCGCAGCAGCCCGGCGACGGGCGTCGTCGGCCTGGGCGGCGATTCGCCGCTCGGCCTCCGCGCGACCCATCCCCCGGTCACGCGCCAGCCGTTCCAGTCGCGTCGTCACGGCCGTCTGCACCACGATCACCAGGTGGTACGTGGGCGCAAGACCCACCTCGACCAGCAGCGGTACGTCGTTGACGACGATCGCGTCGGGTGCCGCCGCGGCGGTCAACTCTGCGGTGCGGGCCCGAATCCGGGGGTGGGTGATCGCCTCCAGCCGACGGCGGGCGGTCTCGTCGGCGAACACCACCGCGCCCAGTGCCGCACGGTCCAGCGCGCCATCGGCATCCAGCACCGCGTCGGAGAAGGCGGCAGTGATCTCGGCCAGTCCTTCCGTGCCCGGCGCGACGACCTCCCGGGCCACCCGGTCGGCGTCGATGAGCACCGCGCCCCGCTCGACGAGCCGCGCGGCCACCGCGCTCTTGCCCGACCCGATCCCGCCGGTCAACCCCACCCTCAGCACCCGACCAGTCAACCGGATCACGAGCCCGGCCGCCAAACCCACCAACAACCCAGCAACATCACGCGGCCCGACCCCGACCCCGCAAGATCGTGCTCGATCCAGGATGTAGTGGTGTTCTGGCGGCACGGAGGCCCCTACATCCTGGATCGAGCGCGATCTTGTAATCAGCCGGCCTCCGCGCGTGGCGCGCTGGCCGCAGCCCGCCGGAGTACGGCGAAGGCCCCGCCCCCAACGATCCGGAGATCGCGGGGACGGGGCCTGTCGTCGTTCAGCGGGTCACTTACCGCCGGCGAGCTTCTCCCGCAGTGCGGCGAGCGCCTCGTCGGTGGCCAGGGTGCCAGCCGGCTCCTCGGCCTGCCGGCTCGGGGCCGGGCTGGACGAAGAGGTGGTGCCACCGCCACCGCCGCCAGCGGCCGGAACGACCGGAGTCGGGTTGGCAGCGGCCTCGGCGTCGGCAGCCCGAGAGGTCTGCACCTGCTTGGTGTGGGCCTCCCAGCGCAGACGAGCCTCGGCGTACTGGCTCTCCCAGGTCTCGCGCTGCTTGTCGTACCCCTCGAGCCACTCGCCCGTCTCCGGGTCGAAGCCGTCCGGGTAGATGTAGTTGCCCTCGGTGTCGTACGTCGCGGCCATGCCGTAGAGGGTCGGGTCGAAGTGCTCCTCGCCCTCGACGAAGCCCTCGTTGGCCTGCTTGAGCGACAGCGAGATCCGGCGGCGCTCCAGGTCGATGTCGATGACCTTGACCATGACCTCGGAGCCGACCTGGACGACCTGCTCCGGGATCTCCACGTGGCGCTCGGCCAGCTCGGAGATGTGGACCAGGCCCTCGATGCCGTCGTCCACCCGGACGAACGCACCGAACGGCACCAGCTTGGTGACCTTACCCGGCACGATCTGCTGGATCGCGTGGGTGCGGGCGAACTGCCGCCACGGGTCCTCCTGGGTCGCCTTCAGCGACAGCGAGACCCGCTCGCGGTCCAGGTCGACGTCCAGGACCTCGACCTCGACCTCCTGGCCCACCTCGACGACCTCGGACGGGTGGTCGATGTGCTTCCAGGACAGCTCGGAGACGTGCACCAGACCGTCGACGCCGCCGAGGTCCACGAATGCGCCGAAGTTGACGATCGAGGACACGACGCCCTTGCGGACCTGGCCCTTCTGCAGCTTGTTGAGGAACTCGGTGCGCACCTCAGACTGCGTCTGCTCCAGCCAGGCCCGGCGGGACAGAACCACGTTGTTGCGGTTCTTGTCCAGCTCGATGATCTTGGCCTCGAGCTCCCGCCCGACATACGGCTGCAGGTCGCGCACGCGCCGCATCTCGACCAGGGACGCGGGCAGGAAGCCGCGCAGCCCGATGTCGAGGATGAGGCCGCCCTTGACCACCTCGATGACCGAACCGCGGACGACGCCGTCCTCGTCCTTGATCTTCTCGATCGTGCCCCAGGCCCGCTCGTACTGTGCCCGCTTCTTGGAGAGGATCAGACGACCCTCCTTGTCCTCCTTCTGGAGGACCAGGGCCTCGATGTGGTCACCAACCGTCACAACGTCGGCGGGGTCCACATCGTGCTTGATCGACAACTCACGAGAGGGGATGACACCCTCGGTCTTGTAGCCGATGTCGAGCAGGACCTCGTCCCGATCGACCTTGACGACGGTGCCTTCGACAATGTCGCCGTCGTTGAAGTACTTGATGGTCTCGTCGATCGCGGCGAGGAATGCCTCCTCGGAACCGAGATCGTCGTGGGTGACCCGGGTGGCGCTCGAGGGGGCCTCGATGCTGCTCGTCATGTGGGCGGTTGCTCCGGTCGGTGGGTTGTCACAGCAGGCTGGTGTCGCAGTGACCTGTTCGCGCCAGCGGATCCGTCGCCGGGCACACCGAACGATCACAGTGAGATCATGATGTGACTCCGTCGACCGCGCACCTGCTCCCTGCCGAGACACACGATCCGCGAGCGCATCGTCTAGCCTACCGTGCGCATTACCACAGCGTGCAAGCCCTCCCGGCTTCTCTTCGTGCGATGACCTGCGAAAGCCGAACAATCGCCCGGAAACCACCCCTGCTGTCTCCTACGTCACAGCGGTCCCAGGAGCACCACGGGACGGGTGGGTTGACTGGCGGTGCGAGCGTCCCGGCGGGTCGGCCCCGCCCACCGCCCCCAGGAGCCGTGGCGGGGCCTAGCGTGAGCGCGTGGATGACGACAGCCGGGTCACCCGGCGCCGGGTGGGTGACGCCGAGGCCCGGCGGGCCAACCGCGGCTGGTGGGACACCGACGCCGACGACTACCAGGCTGAGCACGGCGCGTTCCTCGGTGACGTGGACTTCGTCTGGTGCCCGGAAGGGCTGCGCGAGGCCGACGCCCGGCTGCTCGGTGACCTTCCCGGGAGGCGGGTGCTGGAGGTGGGCGGCGGCGCGGCGGCGGCCGCCCGCTGGCTGGCGACCCAGGGCGCCTGGCCGGTCGCCTTCGACCTGTCCGCCGGCATGTTGCGGCACGCCGCCGAGGCCGCCGACCGCACCGGGGTACGCGTACCGCTGGTGCAGGCCGATGCGCTGGCCCTGCCGTTCGCCGACCGGTCGTTCGACGTCGCCTGCACCGCGTTCGGCGCGATCCCGTTCGTGGACGACTCGGCGGCCCTGCTCGCCGAGGTGCATCGGGTGCTGCGCCCCGGGGGGCGGTGGGTGTTCTCGGTGACCCACCCGATGCGCTGGATCTTCCTCGACGACCCGGGCGAGGGCGGGCTGACGGCCGTGCACTCGTACTTCGACCGCTCCCCCTACGTGGAACAGGACGAATCCGGCGTGGCCACCTACGTCGAGCAGCACCGCACGCTCGGCGACCGGATCCGCGAGCTGGTCGGTGTCGGGTTCCGGCTGCTGGACCTGGTGGAGCCGGAGTGGCCGAAGGGACACGAGGGGATCTGGGGGCAGTGGAGCCCGCTACGGGGTCGACTCTTCCCCGGCACCGCCATCTTCGTCACCGAGAAGCCCGCCGACTGACCGCGTCGCACGCGCGGCGCGACCCCCACCCCATCGATGGCCGGTACGCTCGCGGACTACACGCTGGAGGACCTGCTCGCCCTGCCGGACGACGCCCCCCGCGTCGAACTCGTCGACGCGGGGGGCGGACGTCGTCCTCGCCGTGGAGATCGTCTCGCGACCGGGTCGGGCCCGGCGGTGAGCGGCAGTACGAGCTGATCACCGACGGTGCCGACGTGATCGAGCTGACCGAACCGTTCGACATCAAACTGCCGATCGCCGAGATCACGCCGTAGTCGGCCGCTTCGGCCGCCGTTTCGCCCATGCGGTGCCGGGTAGCCGGAGCGTATGGCCGAGCAGAGGGAATTCCGCGACGGCGACCACGTCTCCTGGGCCAGTCACAGCGGCCGGGCGTACGGCGTGGTCAAGGAGAAGCTGACCGATCGGACGCACGTACGCGGGCACCCCGTGAACGCGACCGACGACGACCCGCAGTACCGGATCCGCAACGACGATTCGGGCCGCGACGTGGCCCACCGACCCGAGGTGCTGCGTCATGAGCGGTCGTGACGACGGGCGGGACACCTACCGGGAGTTCACCGAGGCGGTGAACATGAAGCCCGGCGAGCTGTCCGGCTGGCTGGAAACCGACGAGTCGAAGCAGGTCGGTTGGCACAAGGGCGGCCAGTCCGGTGGCGGCGAGTCCGTTGGACACGACTCCGGCCGGAAGATCGTCAACCTGTTGCGTCGCAAGCGTGGCGACCTGTCCGAGGGCGACTACAAGCACATGCGCAAGGTGGTCGGCTACGTACGCCGGCACATGGCGCAGCGCCCGTCCGGCAACGTCCGCGACACCAGATGGCGTTGGTCCCTCATGAACTGGGGCCACGACCCCCTGAAGTAGCCGGCCAGGCCAGCCTCGTCGCTGGGGCGACACGGAGCGTGAGGTCCACCCGGGGCGACACCCCAACGAGCGTTATGACCCAAAGGTATAAATATGCCTCTGAGTCATAACGCTCGCGACAGGTGAGTCGCCAGCCCAACCACTCAGATGACCAACGCCGAACAGCACCGATCACAACCCCTCGTCAGGGTTCCGGGGCAACAAGAAAATCAGTGATCGGCGCTGTTCCAGTCCCGCCCTTCGCCGACCGACACCTCCAGCGGCACCGACAGCGGGTACGCCCCGCCCATCTCCCGCCGGACCAGTGCCTCCAACGCCTCCCGCTCACCGGGGGCGACCTCGAAGACCAGCTCGTCGTGCACCTGCAACAGCATCCGCGAACGCAGACCGGCCTCGCCAAGCGCGGTGTCGACGTGCAGCATCGCCACCTTGATGATGTCGGCCGCGGAGCCCTGGATCGGGGCGTTGAGCGCCATCCGCTCGGCGATGTCGCGGCGCTGCCGGTTGTCGCTGACCAGGTCGGGCAGGTAGCGACGGCGACCCAGGATGGTCGAGGTGTAGCCGTCCTGGCGTGCCCTGGCAACCACCTGCTGTAGGTAGTCGCGCACCCCGCCGAAGCCGGCGAAGTAGTTTTCCATCAGCCCGCGCGCCTCGTCGGTGCCGATGCTGAGCTGCTGGGACAGGCCGAACGCGCTCAGCCCGTACGCCAGGCCGTAGTTCATGGCCTTGATCTTGCGGCGCTGGTCGGGGGTGACCTCGTCGAGCGGCACCCCGAAGACGGACGAGGCGGTGGTGGCGTGGAAGTCGGCGCCGGAGTTGAAGGCCTCGATCAGCGCGTCGTCCGACGACAGGTGCGCCATGATGCGCATCTCGATCTGGCTGTAGTCGGCGGTGAGCAGGCACTCGTAGCCCTCCCCCACCACGAAGGCCCGACGGATGCGCCGGCCCTCCTCGGTGCGGATCGGGATGTTCTGCAGGTTGGGCTCCGTGGAGGAGAGCCGGCCGGTGGCCGCCACCGTCTGGTTGAAGGTGGTGTGGATCCGGCCGTCGTCGGAGACCGACTTGAGCAGACCGTCCACGGTCGACTTGAGCTTGGCCACGTCCCGGTGGCGCAGCAGGTGGGCCAGCACGGGGTGCGGGTTCTGCGCGTAGAGCCACTGCAGGGCGTCGGCGTCGGTGGTGTAACCCGTCTTGATCTTCTTGGTCTTCGGCAGGCCCAGCTCGGTGAAGAGGATCTCCTGCAACTGCTTGGGCGAGCCGAGGTTGAACTCCCGACCCACCGCCTCGTACGCGCCCTGCGCGGCAGCCTTCACCTCGGCGGCGAAGTGCGCCTCCAACTCGGACAGATAGTCCGTGTCGGCGGCGATGCCGGTGCTCTCCATGCCGGCCAGCACCCGCATCAGCGGCAGCTCCACCCCGGCCATCAGCCGGGCGGACTGCTCGCCGTCGCGGGACAGCTCAGCGTCGATCGCGTCGGCCAGGTCGAGGGTGGCCCGGGCCTGGAGCATCAGATTCTGCTCGACCACGCCCTCGTCGCCCAGCCCGTCCAGGGTGAGCTGGCCGGACTCGGGGACGTCCACCCGCAGCTCCCGGTGCAGGTAGCGCAGCGCGAGGTCGGTCAGATCGTAGGACCGCTGGTCGGGGCGGGCCAGGTACGCGGCGATCTGGGTGTCACGGACGATGCCGGTGAGCTGCCAACCGTGCGCGGCGCAGGCCAGCACCGCCGGTTTGCTGTCGTGCAGCACCTTGGGGCGCTGGGCGTCGGCCAACCAGCTGGCCAGGGCGCCTTCGTCGGTCGGGTCGAGCCCCGCCGGGTCGACCCAGGCCGCCGCACCGCCAGCGGTGGCCAGCGCCAGACCCGTGATCGAGGCGGTGTGCCGGCGGTTGGGGCCGGTGTCGAGCTTGACCGCCAGCCCGACCGGGGTGCCGGTCGGGGCGTGCGTGGTCAGCCAGCCCGCCAGCGCCCCGGGCTCGGTGAGCACCTCGCCGGTGAGGTCGAAACCGGACTCGGCCTCCGGCTCGACCGCCTCCAGGTATTGATAGAGACGGTCACGCAGGATGCGGAACTCGAGGGTGTCGAAGACCTGGTGCACCGCCTCCCGGTCCCAACCGGTCCACCGGGTGTCCTCCGGGCGCAGCGGCAGCTCCAGGTCGGAGACGAGACGGTTGATCTCGTAGTTGCGGATCACGTCGGCGAGCCGTTCGCGCAGGCTGTCGCCGGCCTTGCCCTTGATCTCGTCGGCGCGGGCGATCACGCCCTCCACGCCGCCGTACATGGTGATCCATTTGGCTGCGGTCTTCGGGCCGACGCCCGGAATGCCGGGCAGGTTGTCACTGGTCTCACCGACCAGCGCGGCCAGGTCCCGATACTGCTGCGGCCCGACGCCGTACTTCGCCTCGATCGCTGCCGGGTCCATCCGGGCCAGGTCAGAGACGCCCTTGCGTGGATAGAGAACGGTGACCTGATCGTCGACCAGTTGGAACGCGTCCCGGTCACCGCTGCTGATCAGCACCGTCATGCCCTGGTCGCGGGCCTGGCAGGCGAGCGTGGCGATGACGTCGTCGGCCTCGTAGCCCGGCATCTCCACCACCGGGATCTGCAGCGCGGCCAGGACCTCCTTGACCAGGCTGACCTGGCCCTTGAAGTCGGTCGGGGTCTCGCTGCGGCCGGCCTTGTACTCCGCGTACTTGTCGGTGCGGAAGGAGTGGCGGGAGACGTCGAAGGCCACGACGATGTGGGTGGGCTGCTCGTCACGCAACACGTTGATCAGCATCGAGGTGAAGCCGTACACCGCGTTGGTCGGCTGACCTGTCGTGGTGGAGAAGTTTTCCACCGGCAGGGCGAAGAAAGCCCGGTATGCCAGGGAATGTCCGTCGACGAGGAGCAGGCGCGGCGTCGTAGCTGTCACGGCAGCGACTCTAGTCCGTCGCACCGACATCCCTGGCCGGCGGCACCGGGTGACCCGACGCCGAAACGACAGCCGGCCCGAACGCCGGCGGCCGGCCACCCCGCGAGGGATGACCGGCCGCCGGTTGGATGGCTCAGGCCACGCCGAGGTACGCCTCCTTGACCGACGGATCGTGCAGCAGGTCCTGACCGGACCCTTCCTTCACGATCTGACCGGTCTCCAACACGTAACCGCGGTGTGCCCGCGACAGCGCCTGCTGGGCGTTCTGCTCCACCAGCAGGATCGTCGTGCCCTGCTGATTGATCTCCGTGATGATGTCGAAGATCTGCCGGATCACCAACGGGGCCAGACCCATCGACGGCTCGTCGAGCAGCAGCAGCTTCGGTCGGCTCATCAGCGCCCGGCCGACCGCGAGCATCTGCTGCTCGCCGCCGGAGAGCGTGCCGCCGGCCTGCTTGCGCCGCTCGGCCAGCCGCGGGAAGAGGGTCAGCACCCGGTCCAGGTCGGCGGCGATGCCGGCGGAGTCCCGCCGGGTGTACGCCCCCATGTCCAGGTTCTCCATCACCGTCATACCCGGGAAGATCTGCCGCCCCTCCGGCGACTGACACAGCCCCCGGACCACCCGCAGGTCGGCCCGGAGCTTGCTGATGTCCTCACCGTTGAACGTGATCTTCCCGCTGGCCAGCGCCCGGGTCCCGGAGATGGCCCGCATGGTGGTGGTCTTCCCGGCGCCGTTCGCGCCGATCAGGGCCACCACCTCGCCCTCGTCGACCCTCAGGCTGATGCCGTGCAGCGCCTCGATCCGGCCGTAGGCAACGGCGACGTCCTCAAGCTCAAGCAGCGTCATCGGCGGGCTCCCCCAGGTACGCGGCGATCACCTTCGGATCGCGGCTGACCTCCGCGGGCGCACCCTCGGCGATCTTGCGGCCGAACTCCAGCACCACGATCCGGTCGGTGACCCCCATGACGAGCCGCATGTCGTGCTCGATGAGCAGCACGGTCAGGCCCATGTCCCGGATGTTCCGAATCAGGGTGAGCAGTTCCTCCTTCTCCGCCGGGTTGAAGCCGGCGGCCGGCTCGTCCAGGCAGATCAGCTTCGGCTCGGTGGCCAGCGCGCGGGCGATCTCCAACCGACGCTGGTAGCCGTACGGCAGGTTGCGGGCCTCGTCGTTGGCCCGGTCGGCGATCCCGACGAAGCGCAACAGTTCGAGAGCCTTGGACTCGGCCGCCCGCTCCTCCAGGATGTGCCGGGACAGCCCGAACATCTTGGCGAACGTCCGACGAATCTCCTGCCACGACCGCTGGATGCCCGACTCGGCGGTGACCTGCGGCAACTCGTGCGGCTTCGGCCTGCGCCGAGGCAACCGGAAGAGCGCCCCGGGCACACTGGTCTTGTGCCGGGAGTCGGTGCCGACCATGACGTTCTCCAGCGCCGTCATCTCCGGGAAGAGACGGATGTTCTGGAACGTCCGGGAGATGCCCAGCTGGCTGATCTGGTGCGGCTTGCGGCCGGTCACCCGCTGACCCTGGAACCGGACCGCTCCGGAGGTCGGCTTGTAGACCCCCGTCATCACGTTGAAGCTGGTGGTCTTGCCGGCGCCGTTGGGCCCGATGAGACCGAGGATCTCACCCTCGTAGATCTTGAAATTGATCTTGTCGAGGGCGACCACGCCGCCGAAGCGGAGCGTGACGTCGTCGACTTCGAGCAGTACCGACCGGGGCCCCGGCTGGGCCGGGATCTTCGGCGCGGACGTGCTGGTGGTCTGGTCAGACATGAGCAGGCGCCTCCTCTGCCTCCGCCGCGCGGTCCTTCAACTCACGGGCCCGCCGCCGGCTGGGGATCAGGCCCTGCGGACGCAGGATCATCACCAGCACCATGGCCAACCCGAAGACCAGCCACCGGTAGTCGGCGAAGTCGCGGAACCGCTCCGGCAGGTACGCCAGCAGGACCGCGCCGAGCGAGACGCCGATCATGTTGCCGGAACCGCCGACCACGACCATGGCGACGAAGAGGATCGAGAGGTTCGCGTTGAACTGGGTGGGGTCGATGAACGCGTTACGGCTGCCGAAGAGGAAGCCCGACAGGCCGCCGAGCGCCGCGCCCATGGCGAATGCCCACAGCTTGAACTTGAACGGATACACGCCCATCACCGCGGCGGCGTCCTCGTCCTCGCGGACCGCGAGCCAGGCGCGACCGACCCGACTGTGCTCCAACCGACGAACCAGGATCACCATCAGCAGTACGAAGGTGATCGCCAACCAGTACCAGGGCTTCGCGTCGATCAGACCGAAGACCTTGTTGTCCGCCGACGGCGGACCCTCCGGACCCGGAATGGCCGAGATACCGACCGGACCGTTGGTGACCCCGGTGGCGTTGCGGGCCACGATGCGGATGATCTCACCGAAGCCGAGCGTGACGATGGCCAGGTAGTCACCGCGCAACCGAAGCGTCGGCCAACCCAGCAGCACACCGGAGATCATCGTCAGGACGATCGCGAGCAGGAGGCAGATTCCCCAGGTCACCGCCCAGGTCGGCGGCAGGTTGAACTCCTGCTGGATCCACTTGACGACCGGCGAGTTCACCGAGCCGAAGAGCGCCACGCTGTACGCGCCGATGGCGAAGAAGCCGATGTAGCCGAGGTCGAGCAGGCCGGCGAGGCCGACCACCACGTTCAAACCGATCGCGACAAGCACGTAGATGGCGCAGACGAAGAGCACGCCCGCCCAGTTGTTGCCGCCGTCGATCGAGTCGGTGCGAAGGTCGTTCAGACCGGGGACCATCAGACCACCGGGCAGCTTGCCCAGGTACGGCAGGGAGTAGACGAAGACGAGCAGGGCGACCACGCCGATGGCCTTCTGCCACTTCGGCAGCGCCTGCCAGCGCTCGCCGACCGAGGTCAGAAAACCGACCCGGCGACGATCTGCGGAGCGAACTTTGTCGATCATGCGCGGGCCCTCCCGAGCGACTCACCCAACAGGCCGGTGGGCCGGAACATCAGCACCACGATCAGCACCACGAAGGCGATGACGTCCTCCCAGTTGGACGCGAAGAGCGTCGCGCCGTAGACCTCGACGATGCCGAGGAAGAGGCCACCCAGCAGCGCACCGCGCAGGTTGCCGATGCCGCCGAGCACCGCTGCGGTGAACGCCTTCAAACCGAGCACGAAGCCGATGCTGTTCTGCGTGAAGCCGAACCGCATGCTCCACAACAGCGCGGCGGCGCCGGCCATGATGCCACCGAGCACGAAGATCAGCATGATCACGCGCTCCTGGTTGACGCCCATCAGCGCGGCGGTCTCCGGGTTCTGGGCCACCGCCCGCACACCCCGGCCGTACCGGGTGCGGTTGATGAACCAGTCCAGGAGCGCCATCATCGCCACGGCCGCGACGAAGACGATCAGCTGGATGTTCGTGATCGCCGTGTTGCCGATGGTGAATAGGGTCTCCTGCTGGATGATCGTCGGCATACCGACGATCTGCCGAGGCCTACCGAATACATCCGGCAACACGCCACCGAGCAGCTTCGGCAGCACCTGCCCGAACAGCTCCACGAAGACCAGGGACAGGCCGATCGCGGTGATCAGGAAGATCAGCGGCGGCGCGTTCTTGCGTCGCAACGGCCGGTACGCGATCCGTTCGAGCGCCAGGGCCGTGCCGCCGGAGGCGACCGCCGCGACGATCAGACCGAGCACCAGGAGCAGGATCGCCTGGCCGATAGGCGGGTTATTTTCCACTCCGAGCTGGTTCCAGACGATCAGCACCGCGAAGGTGCCGACCATGAACACCTCGGAGTGGGCAAAGTTGATCAGACGAAGGACGCCATAGACGAGGGTGTAGCCAAGGGCGATCAGGGCATAGATGGCGCCCTTGGACAGGCCGTCGACCGTGTGCTGGCCGAGATGGCCGATCAGTTCATCGAAATGCACCGGGGGTCTCCTTGAATCGAGTGCGGCCGGGGTGAACACACACCCCGGCCGCACTCCATTGCGTGGGCGTCAGCTGAGCTTGAGCTCCTGCAGCGGCTCGATGGCCTCGCCCTTGATCTGGTAGGCCCAGATGACGACCTTCGTCGGGTCAACGTCACCCTTGGCGTCGAACTTGATGTACTTCGACACACCCTGCTTGTCGTACGACTTCACGAACGCCAGGATGTCCCCCCGGCTCTTCTTGCCAGCCTTGAAGGCGTCCAGGTAGATGGTGGCGCCGTCGAAGCCTTCCGCACCGTAGGAGCCCGGCGGGATGCCGAACTTCTTCTGGTAGTCGGCGGAGAAGGTGCCGCCGGCCTTGTCGGCCGGGAGGCACGGGCAGGTGATGATCGCGCCCTCGGCGCCACCGGAGGCACCCTTCGGGAACGCGGTGTCGTAGAGACCGTCCGGCCCGACGAACTTGGCCTGGACACCGGCGGCACGCATCTGCTTCACCAGCGGAGCGGCCTCACGGGTGTAGCCACCGTAGAAGACGAAGTCCGCCTGAGCGGACTTGATCTTGGAGATGGTGGCGTCGAACTGCGTCTGCCGCTCCTGGATCTTGTCCTTGTTCACGACCAGCGGGCCGAGCTGCTTGCTCAGCTCGTCGGTGATGCCGGCGCCGTAGGCGCTGGCGTCGTCGACCATGAAGACCTTCTGCGCGTTCTGGGTCTTCAGGTAGCTCGCCACCGCGCCGGCCTGCGTGCCGTCGTTGCCGACCACGCGGTAGAAGGACGTGTTGCCCTTCTGGGTCAGGTCGGTCCGGGTCGCCGACGGGCTGACCATCGCCAGGCCCGCGGCCTGGTAGATCGGCATCGTCGCGTCCGACTCACCGGAGAAGTGACCGCCGATGACACCGAGGAACGAGTTGTCGCCCGCGATCTGGTTCGCGAACGGGGTCGCCACCGCGGGGTCACCCTGGGTGTCGAACTCCTGCATGGTGACCTTGCAGTTCGGGTTCGCGGTGTTGAACTGCTCCACGGCGAGCTTCGCGCCGTTCAGCGACGGGATCACCAGACCCGCGTTGTCACCAGTGAACGCGCCAAAGATCGCGATCTTGCCACCGCAGTCACCGGACGCGTTTCCACCCTCGTCGCCACCAGAATCCTGGCAACCAGCCGCGACCACCAGGGTCGCGGCGAGCGCAACGGTGCCCAGCGCCCGTACATAGCTTCGCCTCACGGCTTCAGACCTCCTCCAGATGCGGACGCGGCTGACCCGAAGCACCGGCGACAGCAGCAGACCGCAATTCCACCCACCCCGCAGGGACTGCCCCTGCGTTACGGCTCGTGATGGCGGAGCGTACCGACACCGCATACCGTCCCGGAAGGCCTGAACGCTGGGTCTACGAAACCGTTACGAAGACGTGGGCAATCACGTCGATGTCCGTAACAGGTGAACCCGTCGTTTGGTCCTTAAACCCGCGTCCGGGGCCGGAGTCCACCCGCACCCACCCGGACCGGCCCCACCCGACGAAAAGACCACTGAACTGCGGAAACGGCTCAGCGCATCGCACCCGGGCGGCACGCGACGGCGACCGTTGGCGCTCAGACGCCCGCCCACCACAGCCCGGCCCGCGCGCCGTCGTCCGCCGCCAACCACCACCGGTCACCCACCGCCACCAGCGTGACATCCCGATCAACGGCCGCCGGCACATCGAGAGGCATCGCGGCCTCCCGCCACGACCCACCCCGATCCGTCGACACCCACACCGAGTGCCGCGCCCCATCAGCCACCGCGGCGAACAGCCGATCCCCGGACGACACCAGCGACGACACCACCGGCACCCCGGCGCCGCCCCGTCGCCCGAACGTCCCAGCGGCCACCCAACCCGCCGTCTCCTGCCGCCACGCGCCGAACGTCGCCCCGCGCAGCCCCACCGCGACCGGCACCCCGCCGACCAGCGCCACCCGCTGCAACTCCTCGTACTCCGACCCGCCCGGCAACACGGTGCGCCGCCACGACCGCCCGTCCGGCGACGACCACGACGCGGGGTCCCGGTCGATCCGGCCGGCCGGCAACAGACCCCCCACCGCCAGCCAGCCCGACGACGTCGCCACCGCGTCGAACGCCCAGGTCACCCCGACGGTGTCACTGGCCAGCTCCGGCGCACCCTCCACCAGCGCGAACTCCGCCGCATCCGGCGACGACACCCAGGAGGCCGCACCCGCCGAACGGTTACCGACGATCAACCAGCCCTGCGCGCCAGCCGCCAGGCGGGACACGTTCACCGCCGTCGGCCCGCCGTACGTCTCGAACGACGCCTGCACCTCGACCAGCGCACCGTCAGCCACCTGCCGCCACGTGCTCACCCGCGGATAGCCATGCGCGCCACCGGTCTTGGCACCGATCAGCGCCGCCTTCCCGTCCCGGCAAGCCACCGACAAGAAGACGTTCTGCCGACCGTAGAAGGAATCCGCACGCACCGGCAGCACCGTCCAGGTCGCACCGTCCACGCTGGTCCACGCCGCCGGACGAGTGCCGCCGGCGGCGTCGGCGACGCCACCGACCAGGAACCATCGACCCGCGCACGACGTCGCGTCGCGTATCAGCAGACGGCCCGCGCCACCCGGCGGCGCCGGCAGCGCCAAGGGCTGCCAATCCGGCCGGAGCGTCGGCGCGGCGGCCGTCGTCGACCCGGCGCCGCTCGGCGCGGCCGGCCCGTCGCACCCGGCGAGCAGCAGCGCGAAGAGGCCGAACACCGCAGTCACCCGTCGGACGGACACACGTCGATGCTAGTCACCGAGCACCGCGCGTGGTGGCCCCGCAGCAGCCCGAATCCGCGCGGGTCGGATGCTCAGACGGTCGGCTGCTGCGCCACTTCACCGCCGGCGGTCTCCGTGAGGATCCGCTCGGCGACCTCCTTCATGGTCATCCGGTGATCCATCGCCGTGCGCTGGATCCACTTGAACGCCTGCGGCTCGGTCATCCCGTACGTGGTCATCAGCGCGCCCTTGGCGCGCTCCACCGTCTTGCGGATCTCCAGGCGGTCGGTCAGGCTCGCGACCTCGGCCTCCAGGGCCGCGACCTCCGAGTAGCGCGACAGCGCGATCTCCACCGCCGGGACCAGGTCGCTCTTCTGGAAAGGCTTCACGAGGTACGCCATCGCGCCCGCCGCCCGCGCCCGCTCCACCAGGTCACGCTGGCTGAACGCGGTCAGAATGATCACCGGGGCGATCCGCGCGCCGGCGATCCGCTCGGCGGCGGCCAGCCCATCCATGATCGGCATCTTGATGTCGAGGATGACGAGATCGGGCTTCAACTCCTCGGCGAGGCGGACGGCTGTCTCACCGTCACCGGCCTCCCCCACCACCTCGTAGCCCTCTTCGACCAGCATCTCGGCGAGGTCCAGCCGGATCAGCGCCTCGTCCTCGGCGATCAACACGCGCCTGCGCTCGGCATCCGTCGGCATCTCAGCCACCAGCCCTACCCCCACCAGTTCGAACTCAGCACCCGCCCAGCCGGGTGTCACCGCCCTCAGCGTAGTAGGTAACCTATCCACGGCGGGAAACTGAAGGCCCCTGTAGTCCAATGGCAGAGACAATGGTTTCAAAATCCATACAGTGTGGGTTCGAATCCCACCGGGGGCACCAAACTTGTCGTACGGCTGTTCCAAACTCACTGTGTGCATCCACCTGAACCGCGCATACGGGCGCAGCAGCACCTCGCCGGCCTCACGGTCGCCGAGGTCGCTCGACGCCTGAGACTCCCCCACCCAACCGTCCGGGGCTGGTGCAGGGAGCGGGCTGAGTCAGGAAGACACGACACCGCACTACGCTGTTTTCGCTGCCGGCCCAACGTCGAGAATCAGACAGATCCGTCGGCATACCTTTACCTGCTCGGCCTCCACCTGGCGACGGACATCTCGCCTCGACCTGCTCGGCATCGCCTGGCGAATGAACCGGCGCAACTCGCTCTCGGTGGCGCGGCGAGGAGCTGTCGCCACACTGGACCGGCACGTGGGCCCGAAGTCCTGACGGCCGCGCCCCCACCTCGGTGCTCAGGTCGGCCGTGACAGCCTGGGTGCGATGCGGCGGGACAGCTGGTGGCGAGTTCACGACAGGGGTGGGAACTGATGCGAGTGGTCATCTTCGGTGCGACCGGCATGGTCGGCCAGGGCGTGCTGCGCGAGTGCCTGCTCGCCGACGACGTGCGGGAGGTGGTGACGGTCGGGCGGAGGCCGACCGGTCGGCAGGATCCGAAGCTGCGTGAGCTGACCGTCGCCGACGTGGGCGAGTTGGACGCGGTGCGAGCCGAGCTGACCGGTGTCGACGCCTGCTTCTACTGCCTGGGCGTCTCGTCGTTGGGCCTCGACGAGGCCGCGTACACCCGGATCAGCTACGACTACCCGCTCGCGGCGGCGCGGCTGCTGGCCGAGGTGAGTCCGCAGGTCACCTTCGTCTACGTCTCGGGTGTCGGGACCGATTCGTCGGGTCGGGGTCGGGTGACGTGGGCGCGGGTCAAGGGTCGTACCGAGAACGCGGTCATCGAGCTGCTGCCCAACGGCTATGCGGCACGGCCCGGTTTCATCCAGCCGACGTACGGGGCGGTGTCGCGGACCAGTGCCTATCGGATCGGGTACGCGATCACTCGCCCGCTCCTTCCGGTCTTGCGCCGGTTGTTTCCGAATCAGATCACCACGACCGACGGTATCGGCCGGGCGATGCTGCGGGTGGCTCGGCAGGGCTCGCCCAACAGGGTGTTGGGGAACCGCGACCTGATCTGACCTGGTGTCCGGTCAGCCGAGCGTGTCGAGCGCGCGGGCGAGGTCGACGCGCAGATCTTCGGGGTCCTCCAGGCCGACCGAGATGCGCAGCAGCGCGCCGACGGGCTTCGCGTCGCCCTCGACGGGTCGGTGGGTGAGTGAGGCGGGGTGCTGGATCAGGGTGTCCACGCCACCGAGGGACACCGCGTGGGTAATCAGTTGGCAGGCGCCCGCGACGGCGGCCGCGGCGGTTGCGCCGCCGCGTACCTCGAAGGCGAGCAGGCTGCCGGGTCCGGCCATCTGGCGGCCGACCAGCGCCGCCGGGTCGTGCACGGAGGGGTGGTGCACCCGGTGTACGGCGGGGTGCTCGGCGAGCCAGCCGGCGAGTTTCTCGGCGCTGGCCTGCTGGGCGCGGACCCGCAGTGGCAGGGTCTGCAGGCCGCGGTGCAGCAGGTAGCCGCCGAGCGGGTGCAGGATCGCACCGGTGACCGCGCGGACCTGGCGTAGCCGGGCGCCCCAGTTGGCGTCGCAGGCGACGACGCCGGCGAGCACGTCGCCGTGACCGCCGATGCTCTTGGTGGCGCTGTGCAGCACGAGGGCGGCGCCGTGCCGGGCCGGCTGTTGCAGGACGGGGGTGGCGACGGTGTTGTCGACCAACAACGGGACGTCACCGGCTGCGGCGGCGAGGGCGGCGATGTCGACCAGGTCGAGGGTGGGGTTGGCGGGCGTCTCGACGATGACCAGTGCGGTGTCGGGGCGGATGGCCGCGGCGACCTCGTCGGGGCGTGCCCAGGTGACGGTGGTGCCGAGCAGGCCGGTGGCGAGCACGTGGTCGGTTCCGCCGTACAGGGGTCGGACGGCGACGACGTGCCGGCGGTCGTCACGGGCGGCGGCGAGCAGGGTGGCGGTGAGGGCGGCCATGCCGCTGGCGAAGGCGACCGCCTGCTCGGTGCCTTCGAGCTCCGCGAGAGCGGTCTCGAAGCGTGCCACGGTGGGGTTCCACAGCCGCTGGTAGACCGAGCCACCCTCGGCTGGGCGGAGGCCGCCGGTGGCGAGCTGCTCGTAGGCGTTCCCGCCGTCCTCCACCGAGGGCAGCGGGTTGGTGGTGGACAGGTCGATCGGCGGTACGTGCACGCCGAGCGTCCGCAGGTCGTCGCGGCCGGCGTGCACGGCCCGGGTGTCCACCGTTGTCATGGCGGTAGCGTCGAACATCCGCCGACATAGAGGCAATAGGATGGGAGATAATTCTGTTCAGCGGGCTGGTTTTGCTGACGGATTCGGACGAGGATGGCGAGATGCGCCCTGAGCCGAACGATGTGCGGTCCCACCCGGCCCTGGACGAGGTGGACCGCGCGATTCTGACCGAGTTGGCCGCGGACGGTCGCCTGCCGAACAACGCCCTCGCCGAGCGGGTGGGGGTGGCGCCGTCGACGTGTCTGACCCGCACCCGGGCCTTGCGCGAGCGTGGCGCGATCCGCGGCTTCCACGCCGAGGTGGATCCGGCCGCGCTCGGTCTGCCGTTGCAGGCGCTGGTGTCGGTACGGCTGACCGCGCACGAGCGGGCGGCGGTGGACGCGTTCCGGGCCCGGTCGGTGCGGCTGCCCGGGGTGGTGTCGGTGTTCCACGTGGCGGGTGCGGAGGATTACGTGCTGCACGTGCGGGCGGCGTCCGGTGACGCGTTGCGCGACTTCGTGCTGGACCATCTCGCCGTCAATCCGGTGGTGCAGCACACCCAGACCAGCCTGATCTTCGAACAGGCCCGCGGGATGGGCTGAGCAGCGGGTGAACTGGCCAACCAATGACCGCATCGCGGAACAAAACCGGCCGCCGACGGGTTGGCCAAGCGTGTGATTACCGTACCGTTGTCTGTTCTTGATCTTGCCCCGGTCGCCAGGGGCACCACTGTCGGCGCGGCCCTGGAAGCCACCACCGAGTTGGCCCGGCGCACCGAGGAGCTGGGCTACCACCGATTCTGGGTGGCCGAGCACCACAACATGCCGGCGATCGCCAGCTCCGCCCCCGCGGTGCTGCTGGCGCACCTGGCCGCGAACACCTCGACGATCCGCCTCGGGTCGGGCGGGGTGATGCTGCCCAACCACGCGCCGCTGGTCGTGGCGGAGCAGTTCGGCACCCTGGAGGCGCTGCACCCCGGCCGGATCGACCTGGGCATCGGGCGGGCGCCGGGCACCGACCAGGTGACCGCGCTGGCGTTGCGCCGCACCATGGAGGGCCTGTCGGCGGAGGGCTTCCCGCGCGAACTGGACGACCTGATGAACTACTTCAGCGGGGAACGGCCGGGGCAGATCATCGCCACGCCGGGTCGCGGTGAGCAGCCGGCCGTGTGGCTGCTGGGCTCCAGCGGTTTCAGCGCCCAACTGGCCGGCCTGCTCGGTCTGCCGTTCTCCTTCGCGCACCACTTCAGCTCGGCCAACACCCTGCCGGCGTTGGCCCTGTACCGGCAGAACTTCCGGCCGTCGCAGTGGCTGAACAAGCCGTACGCGATGGTGGCGGTCAACGCGGTGTGCGCGGAGACCGACGAGCGTGCCGAATGGCTGACGGGGCCGAGCGCCCTGTCGTTCCTGAAGCTGCGTTCCGGCCGGCCGGAGCCGCTGTCGACGCCCGACGAGGCGGCGGCGTACCCGTACTCCGAGATCGAGCGGGAGTTTGTGCTGCAGCGCCGCGACGGTCAGGCGATGGGCTCACCGGAGACGGTGCGCCGGCAGCTGACCGATCTGGTGGAGCGCACCGGCGCGGACGAGCTGATGCTGACCACGCTGGTGTACGACGTGAAGGACCGGGTGCGGTCGTACGAGCTGATCGCCGAGCAGGTGGCAGGCGGTCTACGCCGGGAGGCGTGAAACACGATCTTCACGTCGGCGTCACCCCCGCGACCCGCGGGGTGCCTAATGTTGGTGCCGGTGGTGGTACGGCATTCCCGGTCGGGACGGGTCGGGAATGCCGCGGTGTGGCGCACCGGGCCGGAGCTGAGCGGATTCCGCGGCTGCGGCCCGGTGCCTGCCACCCTAGGCGACCCCGCTCGGGCCCGCCAGAGTCAGATCAGCGTAGGTAGATGTTCGGGGTGGGTGGGCTGGCCATCTGATCGCCGATGAAGAACCCCGGGTGCGGCGGCTGGTTGTAGGCGGTGTTCTGCCAGGCGACCGCCACCCGGTACTGCGGATCGTGCATCAGGGTGTGGATCCGGGTGCTGGTCGGTGTGGGTGTGCTGTAGATGCGCAGCGCCCGGCTGTCGGTGGTTCGCCAGATCACCTCCTCGCGCCAGTCGCCCAGGATGTCTCCGGAGAGCGCCGGCGTGGACTTGGTGCCGTTGTTGGACGCCACCGAGCTGCCGGTGAGCAGCCGGGTCTCGCCACCGGTGCCATACTTGTCGATCTTCGTGCCGTCGAGCAGTTCCCGCATCGGGTCGCCGTCCCACCAGGCGAGGAAGTTGGCCGACGACGGCTTGCGGCCGATGTTCTGCCCTCTGGTGTTGGCCAGTCCGGCGACCGCTGACGACCACGACTCCGCACCGGGGCTGCCCGCCCAGATGTCCGCGGAGACGCCCCGGCCGTTGTCTCCGGAGGCAGGGGTGGACCAGAGGATCTGACCGGTACGGGCGTCGGCGAACCAGGAGCTGGGCTTGCTGGCGTCCTCGTCGACCTTGAACACCTCCAGGCCGGCACGGCCCGGGTCGAGGTCCCCGACGTGCAGGGCGTCGCCGTGCCCGTTGCCCGTCGAGTAGAGCAGCCGACCGTTGTCGTCGATGGTGGCGGCGCCGTAGACGATCTCCTGACGGCCGTCACCGTCGACGTCGGCGACGGAGAGCTGGTGATTGCCCTGCCCGGCGGCGGCGCCGTTGCCGGAGGCGTTCGAGTCGAACGTCCAGCGCTTGGTCAGCGTGCCGTTGCGGAAGTCCCAGGCCGCGATGACCGCACGGGTGTAGTAGCCCCGGGCCATGATCAGCGAGGGGCGTTGCCCGTCCAGGTACGCGGTGCCGGCGAGGAACCGGTCCACCCGGTTGCCGTACGAGTCACCCCAGGAGGAGACGGTGCCGCGCGGCGGGTCGTAGTTGACGGTGGAGAGCACCGCGCCGGTGCGTCCGTCGAACATGGTCAGGTACTCCGGCCCGGCCAGCACGTAGCCGCTGGAGTTGCGGTGGTCCGCCGACGACGACCCGATGAGCTGACCGGTGCCCGAGCGGGTGCCGTCGGCGGTCTTCATGGCCACCTCGGCGCGCCCGTCGCCGTCGTAGTCGTACACCTGGAACTGGGTGTAGTGGGCGCCGGCCCGGATGTTGCGGCCCAGGTCAACCCGCCACAACCGGGTGCCGGTGAGTGTGTACGCGTCGACGTAGACGGGGCCGGTGTAGCCGGACTGGGAGTTGTCCTTGGCGTTCGACGGCTCCCACTTGAGCACGATCTCGTAGCTGCCGTCGCCGTTGAGGTCACCCACGGAGGCATCGCTGGCGCTGTAGGTGTAGCTCTCGCCGCTGGGGGTGCTGCCGCCGGCCGGGACCTGCAACGGCACGTCCAGGTAGCCCGCGCCGAACTCCAGGGCCGGCGCCGACGCCGCCTGCTCGGCACCGCCCACCACCGCCCGCACGGTGTACGCCGAGCCGGCCGCCGCACCGCTGTCGAGGTAGTTGGTGGCGCCGGTGATCGGGCTGGCGTTGACCCTGGTCGACCCCCGGTACAGGTTGAACGCCACCCCGGACGTCTCGGTGCCGAGCAGCCGCCAGGAGACCAGGTTGCCGCTGCCGGAGCGGACGCTGATGAGCCCTCGGTCCAGGTCCTCCATCTGCATCCCACTACCGGTGGGCGGTGGGGTGGTCGGCGGTGGGGTGGTCGGGGGCGGCGTGGTGGGCGGCGGCGTGGTGGGCGGTGGGGTGGTCGGTCCGTTGGTGGGTGGGGCGCCGGTGCAGGTGACGCCGTTGAGCGCGAAGCTGGCCGGAGCCGTGTTGCTGCTGGTCCACGATGCGTTGAAGCCGAACGTGGCGGTGCCGTTGGTGGCGATGGTGGCGTTGTAGTCGACGTTGCGTGCGGTGACCTGGGCACCAGACTGGGTGACGACGGCGTTCCACGCCTGGGTGACCTGTTGGCCCGCGGTGTACGACCAGGTGAGGGCCCACCCGGTGACCGGGTCGCCGAGGTTGGTGACGGTGACGTTGGCGCCGAAGCCGCCCTGCCACTGGTTGGTGACCTGATAGTCGACCCGGCAGCCGGCGGCGGCGGCCGAGGCGACCACCGTGCCGAGGGTGCCGGCCACGACGGCGGCAACCGTCGTACCTGCGAGCAGGATCAGCCGATGTCTGGACGAGTGCATGGACTGCCTCCGGGGATCCGGTGGTGATCGCTGCGACCCACCGGCCAGCCCGGGAAGCACAGTGGACGCGTCTGCCGCGACGGCGGTGGACGGCGATCTGATCGGGGGTTGAACGCCCTGGAACTCACGGATCCGACTCCACCGCGCATCGTATGGCAAGCGCTTTCCACGGCGCAACATCGATGACCGTTGCTTGCTCTCGACAAGCCGACGACCACGCCTGGCCTTGCCCCGATGATCGATGACTGATCAACTCGTTCGGTGAGCGCTCCCCACATGGACCCCGCCGAGTTCCGCCGCGCCGGCCACGCCGTCGTCGACTGGATCGCCGACTACTGGGCGACGGTGGAGCAACGACCGGTCGCCCCGGCCGATCCTCCGGGCACGGTGGCCGCCGCTCTCCCCACCGCGCCGCCCACCGCCGGCGGCGAACCGGTCGAGGCGGTCCTCGCCGACCTGGACTCGATCGTCGTACCGGGGCTGACCCACTGGCAGCACCCGGGCTTCTTCGGGTACTTCCCGGCCAACACCTCCGGCCCGAGCGTGCTCGGTGACCTGGTCAGCTCCGGGCTCGGTGTGCAGGGCATGTTGTGGGCCACCAGCCCGGCCTGCACCGAGCTGGAGACGGTGATGATGGACTGGCTGGCCCAACTGCTGGACCTTCCGCGGCGGTTCCGCTCGACCGGCCCCGGCGGTGGGGTCATCCAGGACTCGGCCTCCTCGGCGACCCTGGTGGCAACCCTGGCCGCACTGCACCGGGCCAGCGGAGGCCGCTGGCGCGACACCGGCATCGACCGGCGCTACCGCGCGTACACCTCCGTCCACGGGCACTCCTCCATCGAGAAGGCCGTCCGGATCGCCGGGCTGGGCACCGACGGGGTCCGGCCGATCGAGGTCGACCCGGACACGCAGGCGCTGCTGCCGGGTGCCCTCCGCGCGGCGATCGAGGCCGACCTGGCCGCCGGAGACGTTCCCGCCATCGTGGTGGCCACCATCGGCACCACCTCCACCACCGCCATCGACCCGCTGCCGGAGATCGGGGCGATCTGCGCCGAGTACGGGATCTGGCTGCACGTGGACGCCGCGTACGCGGGCGCTGCCGCCGTCTGCCCCGAGCTGCGGTGGTCGCACGTCGGCCTGGAGTACGCCGATTCGTACTGCTTCGACCCGCACAAGTGGCTGCTCACCGGCTTCGACTGCGATGCGTTCTGGGTGGCCGACCGCGCCGAGCTGATCGAGGCGCTGACCGTGCTGCCGGAGTTCCTGCGCAACGCGGCCTCCGAATCCGGCGCGGTGATCGACTACCGGGACTGGCAGGTGCCGCTGGGCCGGCGGTTCCGAGCCCTGAGGCTGTGGTTCGTGCTGCGCTGGTACGGCGTCGAGGGGCTGCGGGCGCACATCCGCTCCGGGTGGCGCTGGCCGCCCGGTTCGCCGAGCGGGTCCGCTCCGACGACCGGTTCGAAGTGGTGGCGGCGCACCCGTTCTCGCTGGTCTGCTTCCGACTGCGCGCCGACGACGACGCCAACGCGGCACTGCTGGCCGGGGTGAACGGCACCGGGCGGGTGCACCTGACACACACCCGGGTCGCCGGCCGCTACACGCTGCGGTTGGCGATCGGCTCACCGCAGAGCACCGAAGCACACATCGACGAGGCGTGGCGGCTGCTAACCGAAAAGGCCAACACCCTACAAACGCCCTGACACCGTCCACCGTCCACCGTCCACCTCCCCCGCCCCGCCCCCGCGCCCGCGCCCCCGCGCCGTCGATCAAGGAGTTGTGGTGCCCCCCAAACCGGGCGCTGACTCATGTTCCGCCCACCACGAGTCCATGATCGACGGGCCGGGCCGGGCCGGGCCGGGCCGAGCCGGGCCGGGCCGGGCCGGGCCGGGCCGAGCCGAGCCGAGCCGAGCCGAGCCGGGCCGAGCCGAGCCGAGCCGAGCCGAGCCGAGCCGAGCCGAGCCGAGCCGAGCCGAGCCGAGCCGAGCCGAGCCGAGCCGAGCCGAGCCGAGCCGAGCCGAG